>JBGSSS010000169.1:0-10020 GCA_041736895.1 Pirellulales bacterium | reverse complement strand
GGAAACGTTTGGGAATGGACGTGCGACGAGTTCGAGCATCTGCCGGCGGAGATCGCCGCGCGGCGGATGCTTTCCCATGCCGGGCAAATGGCCGTGGCGCTCAAGATCACACGCGGCGGCGCGTTCGACACGGACCTCGATGGCCAGTCGGCGGCCGAGTTGATTCACGCGCAGTGTCCGCTGACGCGCGCGGCCAACGTCGGATTTCGCTGTGTGCTCAGTTGGAACGATATCGTGCCGGCGAGCGCGTTGGCGGGCTATCATCCGCCGCCGGCAGCAACTTGGCTCCTGCCGGAGAACTCGCATCGCGCCCGAGTGCAACGCGAAATCGCCGCGCACCACCACGAACGGAATCTGCTGCGGGTCTACAACGAGACGAGCGACGAGTCGCTGAATTGCGCGCAGGCCGGGGGGAGTGATAGCAGCCGGCGCGGGGAATTTGCGGAGTGAGATTAACTGGCTGATTGATAAAGCGAGATTACTCCGGTTGGATATTCTCGACGACCATTCCCTTGGCCCGATTCGCTTCGGAGTCCCATTTGAGGTCGAACTTCAACTGCTCCGTCGGGCCGTCGATTTTCGCCACTAATTTGGAAGTCCCCGCATCAGCGTAAGTGGCCGGGGCATACCAAATTTTCTGTTTATCTTTAAAGACAAAAGCCGAGATTTCGACGGGATGTTCACCTACATAGGTGCCAGGAATTTTTTTGCCGGAGAGCGTCGTAAAGAGTTCGAATGTGCCCCCAATCCCTACTTCGCCGCCGTCCCCATCATCCGATGGAACTGGCTAAACAGGTACTGGCTATCGTGCGGGCCGGCCGAGGCTTCGGGGTGATACTGGACGCTAAAGGCCGGCAAGGTTTTGTGCCGGACCCCCTCGATCGTCTGGTCGTTCAGGTTCGTGTGCGTGACCTCGAGTTCCGCCGGCAGCGTCGCCGGATCGACGGCGAACCCGTGGTTTTGCGAGGTGATCTCGACCCGGCCGGTGGCGTGGTTCATGACTGGTTGGTTCGCGCCGCGGTGGCCGAATTTGAGTTTGAACGTCTTCGCCCCGCAGGCCAGCGACAGCAATTGATGGCCCAGGCAAATCCCAAAGACCGGAACCTTGCCCAGGACGCCTTGGATCGTCTTGATCGCGTAGTCGAGCGGTTCCGGGTCGCCGGGTCCGTTGCTCAGGAACACACCCCGAGGGTTCAGGCTCAACACCTCGTCGGCGGTGATTGTGCCGGGGACCACGGTCACTCGGCAACCTTGCTGGGCCAGATGCCGCGGGATGTTCCACTTCATGCCGTAATCGATGGCGACGACGTGCGGCAATTCGCGGCTTGCGTCGAGTGACTCGTCGGTGCCGGCGAAATTCTTGACCAGCGCGTCGCTGAATGTGGTGTTCATCAGCGGGTGCAGCTTCTCGCCCCATTGGCTTTGCTGTGACGGCATCACCTCGCGAACTAGATCACGCCCGACCAGACCGGGGCTGTTGCGTGCCTTGTTCACCAGGCTTGCATCCTCGAGATCGAGCGTCGAGAGGATGCCTTTCATCGCGCCCTTGTCGCGGAGCTTGCGCACCAATGCGCGGGTATCGACATCGGCAATACCGGGAATGTTCCAACGTTGCAGGTACTCGCGCAGACCCTCTTCCGAGCGGAAATTGCTCGCGCGGCGGCTGCTTTGGCGGACGACGAACCCGGCGAGGTGCGGCTTGGCGCTTTCGAGATCGTCCGGGTTGACGCCGTAGTTGCCGATCTCGGGATAGGTCATCGTGACGATCTGGCCGCGGTAGCTCGGGTCGGTCAGGATTTCCTGGTAGCCGGTCATGCTCGTGTTGAAGCAGACTTCGCCGGCGACTTCGCCCGGCGCGCCAAAGCTCGTGCCGCAGTAGACGGTTCCATCTTCCAACGCGAGTTTCGCGGCCGCTGTCATGTTGCGTGTGAGTCCTGGAGATTATTCGATGATATCAAAGCCCTGGGGTTCACCCCCTGGGAACATTTCGCCGAGCAAGCAAACTTTGTCATTCTAGTAAAACCGCGCCTGCTTCATAAGGGGCGCGATTGCTTACGAACAGGCGAGGATTACGCGGAGAAACGCGGAGTGTGTTGAAAGAATCCAGCTAAGCTCACGGGGTTTACCCCCGTAGGTAAATCAGAGGACGAAAAAACCCAGGGGGATAGACCCCCTGGGCTTAGAGCGTTTGAATGTGCTGACTTTTCAACGAGACGAATTTCTTCTCACGCCGCGTCGCTCAGATCCGCGATCCGCAACGCCGTCTTCAATTCCGGATCAGCCATGTCGGGACCGGCGGATACCGGCTTGGCACGAGCTTGAATCTTGCCCGGCAGGCGTTCGAGGATCGCGACCAAACTGGCGCCGCGCGAATAGCCGGGACCGCCGCGGAGGGCGCGGAGCAGGACCTGACTCTCGCCGTGGAAGCACGATTTGAGCAGGTGATTGAGCGGGGCCGGCGGGAGCTTGAAATCGGTCCCGGCGACGCCACCCGTCGCGCCGCGCCAGTTGTTCAGCGTGCGCACCGTGCGAATGATCGGATAGAGCCGCGAATTGAAGTGCGAGACGAGATGCGCTTTCACGGGCAGGTTCTGCCAGAGCATCTCGAACCGTTCGCGGAGGTAACGGCGATAGTGGCCGAAGCTCACGTCGTGCGCGCTCCAAAGTTTCGGCTCGGCCGGAACGGTAATGACGGCCATCGCGCCGGGCGGCAGTTCGGCCATGATCCGCGAGAAGAGGAGAAAATCATCGCGGACATGTTCGAGCACATCGTTGAGCGTCACGACGCTCGCGGCGCGAATCGAATTCACCAGATCATCCGGCGCGTAGCCGTGCAGAAACTCGAGGTGTGGGTAGCGTTGCTTGGCAAGTTGAATCGCCTCGGCCGACGTGTCAACGCCGAGGCAGCGAAACGATTCCGCGAACGCGGCCAAGTTTGCGCCCGTCCCGCAGCCGACATCGATCAGCAACGGCTTTTCACCGGAACGATCCGCGGCGCGGAGTTGGTGGTGC
This sequence comes from Pirellulales bacterium, assembly GCA_041736895.1. Classification (GTDB taxonomy): domain Bacteria; phylum Planctomycetota; class Planctomycetia; order Pirellulales; family JALHPA01; genus JANRLT01. Next base: position 7,008 of record JBGSSS010000169.1, on the reverse strand, counting down.
GCGTTCAGATGCCCGACCAAGCGGCCGAGAATTGTCCGCCGCGCGGTAAACCACCAATGGCGTTCTTCGATCGCGGCATGGAGTTGAAATTGGGCCGTGTCCATCGAATCCCTCGAAGTCGTTCGGGCGTGAGAATTCCACGCTGAACTATAGGATTCGAATTGGCAGGACGATTCTACGCGAGAGTTACCGGAAATATTGTAATAATCGGCAATACTGTAGTCCGTTAGAAGAAAATGCTCTCACCGATACTTCGAATTTTTCACCAAATCTCTGGCAGAAACGCTACATATCGCTGAAGCCCTGAACGCGCCGATTCCAGGTTCACAACGGCCGATGCGAAACCAAGCGGGATATGGATGATTTGGTTGCGCGATTCTCGAATCAAGTGGACCGCCGCGATTCGAGAGTGAGGCATCTTGCTTTTCGAGCCGATGCTGTCGATCAATTGACTAACCATCGGTTCCGTCTTTTTGTACGACGAGTAATAACTTCTTAGGCAACCTTCGAATTCAGCGAAGATGCGGATGAAAAATGTTCGTTCCAAGTTGTTAATCACATGCTGGAAAATTCTCGGACTCAATCCCTCTCTCAATTCTTTAGGTTCAGAATTTAGCCGAGGAAGCAAGAACTCCAGCGCAATTCTGTTGGCCCGGAATTCATTCTCAACGGAATTGATTTGGGAGTGCCAATCAAAGCGAGACGGCATTTTGTTTTAATCCATCGAGCAAAGTATTGAAGTTTTCTTTATTGAGCAGCGTTTCCTCGTCCGTTTTCTGGAACTCGCTCACTGGCAATATCTGAGGATTTACCCAATAAATTCTCCAATCATTGAGCCCGAAAAAAAAACGAGCCCCACTATCATATTGCGGCATGATGTATAGATCGACGAGCGCCTCTTTTTTTACGGGATCCCAATCAATAGGATCAAGGATCATTTTGATTGCGTCTTCCTGAATCAGCATGGCCTGGATTTTGGTTCGGCCTGAACCATTGAACTCATACGTTTTGTCAACGAGTCGAACGGCACAATCTCGATTGGCAATCCAACTTTGGACTTTTGTGTAGAGATTCGTCAGCAATTGCTGCCAATCCGAAATTCTGTAATTCTGCAACTCAGCTTCATTCATGGTTGCCATGACTCACCTAGACTGATGTGTATGCCCAGTTTCATTATACAGCATTCTTGACTTTTTTCTTTATTGAAAACCACCTTACTCCTCATCACTCCGAATCTTCGCCAACACGCTGTAATCTTCCAGCGTGCTCGTATCTCCGACACTTTCTTTGCCAGCGGCGATGTCGCGGAGGAGCCGACGCATGATCTTGCCCGAGCGGGTCTTGGGCAACGCGTTGGTGAAGCGGAGATCGTCCGGTACCGCGAGCGCGCCAATTTCTTTGCGAACGTGCTTCTTGAGCGCTTCGCGTAGTTCATCGCTCGCTTCGCCCGACTTGGTGACGACGAACACCGCGACGGCTTCGCCCTTGATCTCGTGCGGGCGGCCCACGGCGGCGGCTTCGGCGACGGCCGGATGGCTGACGAGTGCGCTTTCGATTTCGATCGTGCTCAGGCGATGACCCGCGACGTTGAGCACGTCGTCGATGCGGCCCATGATCCAGTAGTAGCCGTCCTTGTCCTGGCGGCAGTTATCGCCGGCCAGGTACTTGTTCTTGATCTTGCTCCAATAGACTTCGGCGTAGCGTTCGTCGTCGCCCCAGATCCCGCGCAGCATCCCTGGCCACGGCTTGCTGATGACGAGCCAGCCCCCCTGCCCTTGCGGCACGGGCTTGCCGCTGCCGTCGACGATTTCGGGAATAATCCCGGGCAGCGGCTTGGTGCAACTGCCGGGTTTGGTCGCGATCGCGCCGGGTAGCGGACTCATCATGATCCCGCCGGTTTCGGTTTGCCACCACGTATCGACGATCGGACAACGTTCGCTGCCGATCTTGCGGTGGTACCACATCCAGGCTTCGGGATTGATCCCTTCGCCGACGCTGCCGAGCAAGCGGAGGCTGCTCAGATCGCGCTTGTCGACCCACGCGTCGCCCCATTTGATGAACGAGCGAATCGCGGTCGGCGCGGTGTAGAAGATCGTGACTTTGTACTTTTCGATCAGCTCCCAGAAGCGGCCTTCGTTCGGCGAGTTGGGAGCACCTTCGTACATCAGGCATGTAGCGCCGGCGCTCAGAGGGCCATAAACCAAGTAGCTATGCCCCGTGATCCAGCCAGCATCGGCCGTACACCAGTAGACGTCGTCGTCGCGATGATCGAAGACCCATTCGAAGGTCTTCTTTGCGAAGAGGTTGTAACCCGCGGTCGTGTGCTTGATGCCCTTCGGTTTGCCGGTCGAGCCGCTGGTGTAAAGAATGAATAGCGGCGTCTCGCTATCGAGCGGCGTCGCGGGACAGTTCGGGCTCGCGGTCTCCATCAGATCGTGGTACCAGTGATCGCGGCCATCGACCATTGGCACATGCACGCCACTGCGGCGGAGCACGATGCAGTTTTCGACGGTCGGACTCTTCAGGAGCGCCGCATCGACGTTGGCCTTGAGCGGAATCTGCGTGCCGCGCCGCCAGCCGTGATCGGCCGTGATGACGAGCTTCGCACCGCAGTCGTTGTTACGGTCGGCGATGGCTTCGCTCGAGAACCCGCCGAAGATCACGGAGTGGATCGCGCCGATCCGCGCACAGGCCAGCATCGCAATCGCCAGCTCTGGCGTGAGCGGCATGTAGATCGAGACGCGGTCGCCGGTCGTGATGCCGAGGCCCTTGAGGACGTTGGCGAACTTGCAGACTTCGTGGTGGAGTTGCTGATAGGTCAGCGTTCGCGAGTCACCCGGTTCGCCTTCCCAGATGATGGCCGCTTTGTTCTTGCGCCACGTTTTCAGATGCGCATCGAGGCAGTTGTAGCTGGCGTTGGTCTTGCCGCCGACGAACCAGCGGGCGAACGGTTCGTTCCATTCGAGCGTCTTGGTGAACGGCTCGAACCAGTGCAGGTCCGCGGCCTGCTTCTTCCAAAACGCTTCGGTGTCGGCCGCCGCTTCGTTCCAGAGTTTTTCGTAAGCTTCGTAGCTGGGGATGAGGGCCTTGTCGGCAAACTCCTTTGGTGGAGCAAAGAGCCGCGTTTCCTGCATGACGGTATCAAGCGCGCCGCTATTGGACATATGAACCTACGACTCCCCGAGTGAAGACGAAAACTCCCCTGACAGAACGTGCGAAGATTGTAAGTTGCGCGACGTAGGAGTGTCAAATTTGGGGGTGGAATTTAGAAGTTAGGAGTTAGAAGCTAGTAGGAAGGAGGAGGAAGGATGTATAGCCCGTTTAGCGGCGACTCGTAGAGGAGCGCTTCTTGTGAGGAGCGATGTTATACTGATAGCGGCAACTTTTTTTCCGAGAGGAATCACTATCATGGCTTCGATTCTGCCGACGACCACGACTGTTCCGCACGGACTTCATCTGCCGCCGCCAGCGGCGAGTGATGAAGGGGAACCGTTTCAACTTCCGGACTTGGCGAAGCTTTCCGGACGTATTCGTGATTTGATCGAAGAACGTCTATCGTGGGGCGGTGGCAAAAAAGACGAAGTCTGGGAAGGGATCTACCACATGTCTCCGGATCCGACGAATTCGCATCAGCGTTTTATTCTTCGGCTGTGCAACGCATTCGGTTCTGCTCTTGATCAGCCTCAAGCTATTGTTCAGCCAGGCGGGAATGTTAGTGATCGCAACAAGCAATGGTACAAAAATTATTGTTGTCCCGATGTGATTGTCATTCTTCCCAGCAATTCCATCCAAGACCGCAAAACGCACTATCTGGGTGGGCCGGATTTTGTTGTCGAGGTACTTTCTGAAGGCGATGATTCAGTCGAGAAACTCCCCTTCTATGCCAAAGTCGGCACACGCGAAGTTCTGCATGTTCACCCTGATACCAAGGAACTCACCCTCTTCTCCCTTCGCGACGGCACCATGCACTCCGTCGGCACGTCGAGCATCGCCGCACCGAACATCGTCACGAGCAGCGTCCTGCCAGTGAACTTTCAAGTCCTCGGCGACTCGGCCAAGCCGATCCTCCGCGTGCAGCACACCGCGAAACCCGAAGCGCGTTGGGAGATCTAGCCGCATGCTCCCCCCGAACCCCTTTGGCGTCGATCTCGATCAGCGCCGGCGTTCGTACGGTTTGCTCGAGTTGCTGTTGCTCCCGCTGGTTCTGCTGGCCGCGTATGAGTTGTTTCAGCATCTCGGCCACGCGGCGTATTTTTTCTTCCTGGGCCTGGTCGTGATCGACGGCATCATCTGTCTCTTCGATGCCGGAGTCAGCCAGCCCGCGGAGCAGTCTTACCGCGCCAGTCCCTGGCGCTTGCGGCTGCTCTCGGCGATGTTGATTTCGCTCGGGGGTCTTTTCTTCCCTGCCGCATGGCTAAAATATGCCGCCGCGGCCGGTGCGGGGATTGGCTACGTGATTCCGGCGTTGGCAAAACCGGTGCTGGCGCTGATTGCGTTGATTGTGGGGAGTTCGTAGGCCGTGAAGATTAGAAGCCCAATTCGCGCTGTGAGATATATTAAATTCGCGAGCGGTTAGCGTTAGCTACCCGGCTCAGAAACCGGGTGACTTACGTCACCCGCTCGGTACTGATATGGTTGCTTTGTGCCACTATCGCCCGGCTGGCGGCTGGCGTAAAATCTGGGGCGTGAATTCATCACTTCCGCGGCCGCCGCGTTTGGCTGCCGTTCTGTCGCGTACGGGAACCATTTTTTATCACGGAGGGTCGTTATGTCGCGTTATTTGCTCGCTGGACTCGTTTCTGTTTCACTCCTTTTGCTCCCAGGATTTGCCGTGACCGAAGATAAAGAAGTTCCGCACCCGACCCTGCCCACCGGTGCCGGCGCTGTTGATAAGGATGCGCCCAAGACATTCACCGCAACGCCCTCGGGCCTCAAGTACCGCATCCTCCGCAAGGGAACCGGCGCGATGCCCAAGGCGACCAACAGCGTCAAGGTCCACTACCACGGCTGGCTCGACAACGGCAACAAGTTCGACAGCTCGTATGACCGCAAGGAACCAATCTCGTTCCCGCTCAACGGCGTGATCAAGGGCTGGACCGAAGGGATGCAACTCGTCGGCACCGGCGGGATGATCGAACTCGAAATTCCAGGGAATTTGGGTTACGGCGCTCGTGGCACGCCCGATGGATCGATCCCGCCGAATGCGACGCTGCACTTCCTGGTCGAATTGCTGGATGTGAAGTAAGTCACGCTTCCCCCCGTAGCCAAGGTCGTGAGACCTTGGATTTATTGGAGTGGACGCATGATCGTCTGAAGTCTTACGACTTCAGCTACAAAAAAAAGGCCGCGAGTCAGCGACTCGCGGCCTTTTTTGTTGAATCATTCGCTCAAAAGCGAAAACTACCCGGCATGGATTCGAACCATGAATGAGAGAGCCAAAATCTCTAGTGTTACCGTTACACCACCGGGTAAGCGTTATCAATAATCTAGCAGTCTGGGGGATAAGCGACCAGAGGGAATTTTGCGTTGAATCCCCGCATGAATTGGGGACATTTTTGTACGGCAGGGGTTCGCGCGAAGCGGGAAATCGTTCAGAAACGCTCCTCTGCGAGTCGCCGCTAAACGGGAGAATTCGCATTCTCCCTAATCCCCAGTCCCCTTGTCTTTCCGATTCGCCACGTTGAAACAGAGCTGTTCTAGTTCGATCGCCAGATCGACGCCGACGAGACTCACTTCCGGCGGAAGAGCTAGCGTCACCGGAGCGAAATTGACGATCCCTTCGACCCCGGCCGCGACCAATTGGTCGGCGACCTGCTGCGCGACGGGCGAGGGGACCATGATCATACCGAGTTTGACGTTTCGCTCGCGGACGATCTTGGCCAGATCATCGAGATGAAAAACCGGCACATCCTGGATCGTCTGGCCGACCACGCCGGGGTCGATATCGAATGCCGCGACGATCTCGAAATTTTGGCTGCGAAACCCTTTGTAACCGAGCAGCGCATGGCCCAGATTTCCCGTCCCAACCATCGCCACGTTCCAGGTCTGGTCCGTGCCGAGAATCTTGCGGATCGCTTGGATCAGTTCGGGGCATTTGTAGCCGATGCCGGGGTAGCCGAAGTGGCCGAAGTAAGCCAGGTCTTTCCGGACCTGCGCATCGGTAAAGCCGAGGAGCCCGCCGAGTTGGGTGGAATTCGTCGTCTGGCTGCCGGCGCGGATCAGGTGTTGCAGTTCGCGCAGATAGAGGCTCAGCCGGCTGACGACGGCTTTGGGAACTGGTCCCTCGTTCGATTTCTCGGAGCCTTCGGACATCGACTATCCCTGTAGCCAAGGTCGTAAGACCTTGGATCATTCGGGTGAGCAAAGAATCCAGCCGTTTTTGCCGCTGGAACCGCCCCGGTATGCTACGGAAGCGGCTGTTGGGATACAAGGGGGGAAGGAAGGGAACAGGATTACAGGGAGACAGGAGGACAGAAAATGCATTATTCCCTGTCATCCTGTCATCCTGGATTCCTACTTCAGCTTCTTAATCTCCGGATGCTCCAGGAGATACTTCTGCCGGGCCTCGAAAAAGCCACGGAGCGACATCCGCCCGCGGCCGCCAGGGGCAGGTGCTTCGCTGGAAACGGCCGCCTTGAAGGCGTCATAAGTCGAGAGCTTTTTCGTGTCGGCTTCAACTTCGCGGTCGACGAGGGCGACGTACCCGTTGATCGTCGGTTCGAGCTTTTTGTAGTCGAGGTCTTGCTCGGCGATCTGCTTCACAAAGCGCAGGTATTTCTCCCGCAGCGCCGGAACGGCGAGCAACTTGCTGCGCAGCGGTTTGCTCGCGTCGGTTAGCCCAACCAACGGATCGAGTGTCACACCGCCTCCGCCAGGGCCTCCGAAGCCGCCACCCCCGGGTCCGCCAAATCCTCCGCGGCCCGGACCACCGGGGCCACCCTGTCCGCCACGACCACCGCCAGGTCCACCTTGCTCACCATTCGGAGGCCCGCCAGGACCGCCAGCAGG
>JBGSSS010000167.1:0-6775 GCA_041736895.1 Pirellulales bacterium | reverse complement strand
GCCGCCGGCGGCACTCGATGCCGCGCCGCTCAAGCTCGAAGCCACCGGCGATCGCCGCGTGGTATTCGCCACGTGGCTCACCGCGCCCGAGAACCCGTACTTCGCCCGCGCAATCGTGAATCGTGTCTGGGCGAACTTCATGACCGTTGGCCTGGTCGAAGCGGTTGATGATATGCGTCTGACCAATCCGGCGAGCAATGAAGCCCTGCTTAACGCGCTCGCGGATTATCTGAAACAAGAAAAGTACGACCTGAAAAAACTGATGCGACTGATCATGACAAGCGCGGCCTATCAGCGCAGCAGCACGATCTTGCCTGACAATGCTGTCGATCGGCGTTACTACTCACGCTACTATCCGAAACGGATGATGGCCGAAGTGCTGCTCGATTCGATCTCTCAAGTCACCGGCGTGCCGACCGATTTCGACCGCGAATCGGGCGACCGGCGCAATCGCAACCTGAAGGGCCGCGGCGAAATGTACCCCGCCTCGCTGCGCGCGCTGCAACTGCCAGACTCGAATGTCTACTCGTACTTCCTGAAATCGTTCGGCCGCGCGCAGCGCTTGTTGACCTGCGAATGCGAACGGACGGACGAGCCGAGCATGATCCAGGTCCTGCATCTCTCGAACGGCGAAACGATCAATGAAAAATTGGCCGACCCCACGAGCATCGCCGCGCGCTTGCACAAAGAAAACAAGCCGGCCGCGGAAATTCTGGACACCGCCTATCTCGGATCCTTGACGCGCTATCCTTCGCAGAAAGAACGCACGAAGCTGATCGCTGAATGGGAACGCACGCCCGAGGAAGAACGCCGGGCGTGGATCGAAGATTTGTACTGGAGTCTGTTGAGCAGCAAAGAGTTTTTGCTGAATCATTAGCAGCCCGCGGCGTAAGCAAGGGCGTCAAGAATTGTAGGCGCGTAGCGTTAGCGAGGGCGTCCTCGAATTGATCACGATTCTCCTACGGATGGGCTTACCATCCGCAGGCTTGGGTTGGCGCTGAATGATGTTTTTCAAAATGAAATACTTTTTCCTGATCATCGCGATTCTTCTTGCTCGCATCACAAATGCGGCCGAACCCGCGTCTCCGGACTTCAACAAAGATGTCCTGCCGATCCTGAACAAGTACTGCAACGCCTGTCACAATAGCGCTGACAAGGAAGGCAAACTCGTTCTTGATTCGTACGATGCGTTGCTCAAAGGAGGCAAGCGCGGCGGCGAGATCGTTGCGGGCAATGCCGACGCGAGCCGCTTGATCCGCGTCCTCGCAGGAGCCGAACCCAAGATGCCCCCCGAGGGCAACGATCCGCCGAAGCCGGCGGAGCTCGCGGTGTTGAAAGCCTGGATCAACGCTGGTGCTGCGGGGCCCAGCGGAGCCGCGCCCGATCCGACGATTTTGATCGTCCCCGAGATTCTACCGACGAAACTTCCCGCTCGCCGTCCGATCACCGCGGTGTCGTTCGATCCCAAAGGCGAAACGCTGGCTCTCGGCCGCTATGCGACGGTCGAGATCATCGACCCGAATACATTGACGACCAAGCAGCGCCTCACCGGGATTCGCGGCCAGGTGAACGAGGTACGCTTCACGCCTGACGGCAAACTCTTGATCGCCGCCGGCGGAGAACCGGGACTCGTCGGCGAGATCGCGATCTGGAAATTGGAGGACAGTGATCCCAAAAATGCTGATCCCACGATAGAGTCGAAGCCGCTGCTCCTGCGCGGACATCGCGACAGCATCTACGCACTCGCGCTCAGTGCCGATGGCAAATTGCTCGCGAGTGGTTCCTATGACCAGACGATCTTGCTCTGGGACGTCGCGTCGGGCAAGCAACTGCGCCCGCTGACTGGTCACAACGGCGCAATTTTTTCGCTGGCCTTTGCCCGCGGCGACAAACTTCTCGCGAGTGCCAGCGCTGATCGCACGATCAAGCTCTGGAACCCCGCGACCGGCGAGCGGCTCGATACATTCGGCCAGGCGAATCTCGACCAGTATGCGGTTTGTGTCGATCCGCGCGGCGAGCGCGTTGCGGCGGCCGGGGCTGACAATCGTGTGCGCGTTTGGCAACTCAGCGAGAAAGCGACCGAAGGGACCAACCCGCTGCTCCTGGCCAAGTTCGCCCACGAGCAGCCGCTGATCAAGCTGCTCTGGTCGCCCGACGGCAAATCGCTCGCCACGGCCAGCGAAGACCGCCGCGTCAAGATTCTCGACGCCGACAAAATCACCGAACGCAAAGTCCTGCACATCCAACCCGATACCATCGGCGGACTGGCGTGGTCGCCCGACAGCAAGCGGCTCGCGGTGGGCTGCTTGGATGGGACGTTGGCTTTTTACAAAGACGCGGTCGAGGAAGAAGAGAAGCCAGCGAAGGCTAAAACCGGGGATCAAAGTTCGTTGCACAACAACAGTTGGGAGGGCGAGGCTCCCGCCGAGCCGCAACATTTGAACTTTGCGCTCATTAAGAGTCGCCGGCCGATGCAATTCACTTTCACCGCGCAGAACACAAACACCGAAGAAACCAAACCCAATGACGGCAAGGCGAAAGCAGCACAGCTTGAAAAGAAACCGGCCGAAAAACCCCAGCCGGAGTTGCTCAGCATCACACCGCGCGCGGTGCAACGCTCGGAATCGGCAAAAGTCGTCCTGCGCGGAAAGAACCTACGCGCTATCGAAGCGATGACATTACCAACTGGCCCTATCGCCATGCAGAACAGCGATAGTGATACCGAGCGGGTGTTGCTCATCGACACGAGTGAAACTCTTGCCGGCTCTTACAAGCTCATGTATCGATTCGATGGCGGAAAGTTTATCGAATCTGGTGTTTCACTCATCGTTGATAACATTCCTCAACTAAACCATGAGTCGAAGAACCATTCGCGGCCGCAAGTGTTGAAGCTCCCTTGTTCCGTTTGGGGCAAGCTCGCCGCTGACAATCGCGGGCACACCTATGAATTCAACGGAAGGCTCGGCGATTCACTCGTCTTCGATCTCGCTCATCGACAATTTGGGGGCAAAGGCAACTTCTTATTGAACGTCTTCGGCCCCGACGGGAAAGAGGTCAATTGCGAGAGCGCCGACGAGGGAGTAAGCGATCCGCTCCGCTGGGTCGTGCTGTCCAAAGATGGACGTTACACGATCCATGTCCAAGAACTCGCCTTACTCGGTGGTGAATATCGTCTTACCGTCGGCGCGTTGCCTTATGTGACCGGTGCTTGGCCACTGAGCGTGCCCCTAAATAGTGAAACCGAGGTCACGCTCCTTGGCTTCAATCTACCAAACAAGCATTCGGTCAGGGTCAAGGCGGAGGAATTAACTGAGCTCACGGTGCCCATCGAGGCCGAGCAGTTCCGATTTCGCGCTCCTCCCAAGTTGCAGGTCGCGCCTTGGCCGAACCAACACGAACAGCAGCCGAGTGAGCAGCATGAAGCCGCCTCTGTTTTCAACGTCCCTGGGGCCATCGCTGGCCGTTTGGTCGTGCCAGGGGAAGTGGACGAATACCGTGTTCAATTAAGTAAAGGCCAAACGCTAATCTTCGAAACACTCGCCGCCACGCGCGGCTCGCCGGTCGATACGACAATCAGCATCCACACGCCCGACGGACAGCCGGTTCCGCGTGTGTTGCTGCAAGCGGTGCGGGATTCGTACATCAATTTTCGCGGCATCAATTCGAGCATTACCGGCGTGCGGCTCAAGAACTGGGAGGAGATGGACCTGAATGAGTACGTTTATTACGGCGGCGAGGTGAACCGCATTTTCCGCATGCCGCAAGGACCGGACTCCGACTTCCTTATGTACGAAGCCCGCGACGGCGTGCGCCGCGCGTACTTTGACACGACGGGCACGGCACATGCCAACTACGACGCAGCCTACACCGTTGAAGCCCATCCGCCGGGGACAAAACTGCCGAACAACGGGCTGCCGACATTCACGTTGAACTATCAAAACGACGACGCCGGCGAGCGCGATCGCGGCACGGACTCTCGGCTTACTTTCACCGCGCCGACGACGGGCGAATATATTGTGCGTGTGACGGACACACGCGGCGCGGGTAGCCCGCGGCATGTTTACCATCTGATCGCCCGCGAACCGAAGCCAGACTTCAAGGTCACACTCAATACCAAGGCGTTGCTGCTCCCGCGCGGCAGCGGCCGGGAACTCAACGCCACGCTTGAACGCAACGATGGGTTCGCTGGCGAAGTCAAACTTGAACTCGCGGGCGAACTGCCCGCGGGGATAACTTGGAGCGGTCCGCTGACGATTCAAGCCGAGCAGCGCCGCGCGAGTTCAGTCGTGTTCGCCGCACTCGAGGCCAATGAATCCGCCAAATATTCTGCCCCCCTGAAAATCATGGCCACCGCAATGATCGAGGGCCAAGCGGTAGTGAAAGAGGTCGCCAAGCTCGAACCGCTCAAGCTGCAAGACAAACCCAAACTACGCGTCGAGTTCACTCCGACGAACATCAATCCCGATGCGCCAACGGACATCGTCATCCAGCCCGGCCGCTCGGTGAACGCCAAACTGAAAATCATCCGCGATGGCTTCAAAGGCCCCGTCTCGCTCGATGTGCAAAACCTTCCCCACGGCGTGATCGTCGACAACATTGGGCTCAACGCGGTGTTGCTCCTCGCCGGCGAAACGGAACGCGAAATCACGCTCACCGCGTCGTCCTGGGTCGAGAACCTTGACCGTCCGATCTATGCCGTGGCAAAAGTCGAGGGGAATCTTTGCAGTTTGCCGCTGACGCTGCGCGTGCGAAAGACTGAAGTCAATGCGGCGAAGCAGCAAGCTGTAACGACGCCCTGAGAAGTTGGCAGTCTTTTATTGAAATGTGTTCGCATTTCTACGATACTGACATCCTGCGATCTGTCAATCGTCCTGCCCGCAGTTCTTTCCTGCCCAACACTTTGCAAAGGAAGCTCTAACGATGAATCGTTTTTCGTGCCGCGCCGCGCTGCTTGGCGCATTCGCACTCTCTTGGCTCGCCGGCTTGAACGCCGTGCAAGCCGAAGATTCCAAACCCGTGCGCATGCTGTTCCTCACTTATAGCGGCGGATTCAAGCATGGCTCGGTCAATCGCAAGGACGGCAAACTCGCCCCCGCCGAAATCGCGATGACCGAACTCGGCGTGAAGAGCAATCTCTTCCGCGTTGACGCTAGTCAAGATCCGAAAGACCTGACCAAAGATAAGCTCGATCAGTACGACTTGGTCATGTTCTACACAACTGGTCCCCGCGCGAAATTCCCGACCAGCGACGCGGATATGGACTACTTCTTCAACACCTGGCTCAAACAGAAAGGCCACGGCTTCATCGGCGCGCATTCCGCAGCCGATACGATGGCCGATTACAAACCGTATTGGGACATGATCGGCGGTTCGTTCAATGGTCACCCGTGGGGCTCCGGCGAGACCGTGACCGTTGCCGTGCATGAGCCGGAGCATCCGATTTGCAAACCGTGGGGGACCGAGTTCACGATCAAGGACGAAATCTATCAGTTCAAGAACTGGCAGCCGGAAAAGGTCCGTGTCTTGATGTCCTTGGACATGTCCAAGACGCGGCTCAAGAAGCCGTACCATGTGCCGATCGCTTGGTGCAAGGAGTACGGCGAAGGCAAGGCATTCCACATGAGCCTCGGCCACAACGAAGCCGTTTGGACTGATCCACGCTATCAAGAATCACTGCTCGGCGGGATCAAGTGGATCCTCGGTCAAGAGAAGGGCGAAGCCAAACCGAATCCCGAATTGAGCAAAGCTCAAGACGAAAAGGCCAAGGCCGACTACGAAGCAGCCGGCGGCGACGCCGCGAACAAGAAGGACGACAAGAAACCCGCGCCGAAAGCAGCCCCCGCGAAGGATGCGAAGAAAGCACCAGTGCCGGCGAAGTAAACGCGGCGAATGTTTTATTCCGGACCTTGCCAATGCTCCCAGGGGGGTAAACCCCTGGGCTTTGGCTGTCCGGATTTTTCATGCGCAGTCGCTTCTTTTTGACATAATACGGTGATGACCAGCGCGCCGCGTTACGCCCCCGAAATTCCTTACCCGCCGTACTCCTACGTCTCCGGAATGTGGCCGCATCCGCTGCGCGATCCGGCGGGACATAGTTATGGCACGACTCACGCGCCGGTGAACTTACCCGATCAAGCCGAGTGGCGATCTTGCCGCGAGTATTGTTACGCCGTGGATCTGTGGAACGCGGGCTACTACTGGGAAGCGCACGAGCAATGGGAAGCGCTCTGGCATGCGGCGGGCCGACATGGACCAGCGGCCGATTTTTTTAAGAGCTTGATCAAGCTTGCTGCCGCTGGCGTCAAGGTTCGTGAAGGACGTCACGAGGGCGTCATGCGTCATCTCACGCGCGCGGCTCAACTTTGGGAGCAAGTCATTCACCAACTAGGCAGAGTTCCCGGCTTTACCCCCGCGATGCGTTACTGGGGTTTGCAGTGGCAAGCCCTGCATGCGCTGCACACGAACCTCATCAACTCATGGCCGTTGTGGTTAGAATGCGCCACGAGCAAGCAACCGGTGCTGCGTGTCTGGGACGCCCAGCTCAAACTTGCTTAAGACAACCTTAAGCCGAGTGAGATATTTTTTTACTGACACGGCGTGCAACATACCGCCGGTTGGCAGACCGGGGGGCATGGCTGGCACGCATTGCTTTGATAGTAGGCGGTGGGAGTGACAGCCGCAGGCTGCTGAACAATTGGCGCTGCTGCGACGGCGGGTGCAGTTTGCATGATGATCGGCTGCGGCGCGGCAACAATTTGCGGCGCGGCGGCCACGG
>JBGSSS010000161.1:0-19561 GCA_041736895.1 Pirellulales bacterium | reverse complement strand
CGTGTGATCGCCCGTGTTCGTGGCTGCCAAGCTGATCGACGGCGTCGTGCCGGCGAGGGTCAGCTCGCCCGGTCCGCTGATCGTGTAGTCGTTGCTCGTCGTCGCATCGAACGTCAGCTTGTTGACCGTTTGATCGACGTCCAGATTCGCAATCGCGCCGCCCGTCGTGGTGAACTGAGCTTCGGCGGTGGCGCTGTTTGGGACGCTGCCGGTCCAGCTAGTTCCCGCGGTCCAGTTGTCGCCGCTGGCGCCGATCCAAGTCGAGGCCCCGACGACCGTGGGCGTAAAGACCAAGAAGATATCGCCCGCATCACCGCCGGCCCCGACGGTCGTCGTGAACGAACCGCTGGTGTAAGTGGCATTGGTGATCGTGCTCAAGTTCGTATCACCGGTATTGGTTCCGGTGGTCACGTCGATGATCTTCCAAGACTTGCCCGTCGTCCAGAACGTATCGGCCGAGTTCGGGTCAGTCGCCGAGACCAAGTTAAAGTCGAGCGTCAACGCACTTGTTCCGGCCAGCGCCAGATTGCCGCCGCTGACGGTGATCGTGTCGAAGTCGGTGCCCGGATTGGCGGTGCTCAGGGCTCCGAGTTCCCAACTGTAAACACCGCCGGCACTCAGATCGACTCCCGAGGCAAACGTGAGATTGCCCGCGCTGTTGCCCGGCGCGACGATGCCCGTGCTGGCGACGGTGGTTGTGCCGCCAACGGTTCCGCTGCCGCCGAGGGTGGCTAGAGCGCTGACGGTGACGGCACCGGTTGCAGCGGTGTTGTCGCCGTTGAGCAGGAGCTTGCCGCCGGCGACGCTCGTGGGGCCGGTATATGTGTTGGTGTTGGAGAGTGTCAGTGTGCCGGTGCCGGATTTGGTAAGCGAGGCGGCCAGCGTGTTTCCGGCATCGTTATTGGCAATGACACCCGAGATGAGCGTATTGCCGGTTCCGTTGATCGTTAGTCCGCGACCGCTCGTGGTGTTGTCATTTGAAAGAAACATGCTGCCCGCGAGCGTGGTCAGTGCCGTATTGTTCACTGACAGCGTCCTCGCCGCCCCGGATGCCGTGGTGGTGCCGTTGATGGTCAGGGCGTTGGAACCGGTGATCGTGGGATTGCCCCCGAGGCTCGTGGCCAAGAGGACAGTATCGTTGGCAATTGTCCGTGTCCCGCCCGAGGCAAAAATCGTCGGCGTGTTTGCGTTGGTCCCGCCGATGTTGAGGGTGCTTGTGGAGAAAGCCGCATCGTTCCCGATACCCAGCGCACCGGCGATCACATTGGTTGTGCCGGTGTAGGTGTTCGTCCCCGAAACAATCCAAGTGCCTGCATCGGATTTTGTGAGATTGATTTTGCCAGTCGATGCCACGTTGTCCTGAATGACGCCCTGAATTTCGTTATTGCCGGTATTGGCACCGCCGAGGGTCAAGGTCCGTGTAGCAGTAATGCCGGTTATAGTCGAGTTGAAGTTAGCAGCAGTAAAAGTGATCGGGCCCGTGCCGTTGTTGAGGATCGAGCCGCCGCCGGTGCCCGTGGCAAGCGTCGTGCCGATGAAGAACTGACGAGTCGAGGTCACTGCCCCGCCGGTGTATTCCAGAGCGCCGGAATTGTTGGCACCAAGCCGTAGCTCGATTGCGGTTCCGTTGACGTTTGTTCGCTCGTCGCCACCGAGTTGGATATTGTTATTCATCCCCAGCGGTCCAGCGACTCCGACTTCGTTTAAGGTAGGCACAGACAGCGTCCCTTGCCCGGCGATCAGGCGGCCGGTAAAGGTATTGGCCCCGGAGAGGATCCAGCGGCCGGTGCCGGTCTTATTGACGTTGAGTGGTTGACCGCTGATTGTGGAATTGCCGATCACGCCGGCAAACTGGTTGTTGCCGGTGTTGCTCCCTTCAAAGATCAGGCCTTGGCCTTCACGCTCGCTGCTGTTCAGAAAATCCGTGTTGATGACCCAGGCATTGGCCGGGGTGGCGTTGTTATTTCCCAGGATTAGGCTTTTCGGCGCGCGGTTGCCCGCCGTTCTCGGGAGGACGGCTAGTTGGCGATTGTTAAAGGTGACCGGACCGACGTCGCCGTTTAGTTCGATCTGGGCTCGCTGGTTGGAGTCGCCTTGGCCGTTAGCGCCCCAGCCGATGAATGAGCCGGCAGTGTCGGCGATGCTCGAGAAACGAAGTGTCGGTCGGGGATTCGTTCCGCCGATGCCGGTGGACAAGACGGCATTTCCCGTGAAGCCGCTGGCATCACCCAGGTTGAGGGTCGCCGAACTTCCGCCGCCGTAGATGAGTGTTCCCGAGCCTGTCGTCGAGGAGAAAGTCATGCCGGAAGTACCCGTGATGCTCCCCACGGCGCCTTGGTTCAAATTGAGCACACCTCCGCTAATCGCTCCGATGCTTATCGTCATGGTGCCCGTGCCGCCGAAGGTGATGTTTTGGCCCGACACCCAGGAGCCAGCGGTGAAGAAATTGAGTGTGCCGGAGTTGATTATCGTGCCGCCGGTATAAGTGTTGGTGCCCGAGAGGGTGACGTTACCGCTGCCATTGCCGCTCGTTCCGCCCTTGACCAGTGTCAGAACGCCGGCCCCGTTGTCGGTGATGGGTGCGTCAATCCAAACCGAGGCGTTGCCGTTGGTTACATGGAGATTTCCCGAAACCGCGGTGGGCAGGGTCACGGACGATCCGCTGCCGCCGCCGATCGCGAGCGGATCGCTGGCCCCGGCTAAAATCCCGTAGGTGCCCAATGTATTGCCGTTGAGGCTGAGCCCTGCTGAAATAAAGCCGGCTGTCGCCGTAGTGAGATTCACCGCGGATCCGCCTGGTGTTGTAGAGACCTGGAATGTGTCAGCCCCAGCACCGTCCTTGTTGATCACATAGTAGGCTCGTCCCGGAGTCATTTGACCGCCGGTCGTGTTGCGCGAGACCACAACGTCTCCGTTTTGGAGATCATTTCCCACCATCGTGATGTAATCGGAAGTGGCATCCACGACGCTCGGGGCGACGGAGTTCGTGTTGCCGCGCAGGGTATTGATATTGCGGCTTGCGTCCAGGCGGCCATTGGCGGAGGCCGTGACATTGGCCATGTTCAGCGTGTAGTTGCTGGTCGCCGCATGAGTCGTCGTCCAAGTCGACTGGGCGCTGGCGGCGATGCCCGCGGGGGCAACAAAGTCCCCGTTATAGACGGCATAATCGCTCTGGGCGTTGATTCCATTCGTACCACCGGTAGTAGCCCAGGGGCCGATGATTTCTCCCGCCGCAGTTGTGCCGGCACCCGTGACCATGAACCGGCTAGTGCCCAAAGTGCCCGAGAAGGTCAGCGCGGCAGTGCCAGATCTGCTAAGATTGGTCAGAATAAGCTGCATGCCGCTGCTGGCGTTGTTTGTGTTGTTGAAGTTCATCTGCCCCGAGTTCACGGTGACGGCGCCGATGGTTTCGATAGCACTAGCACCGCCTGCGTCCGCGGAAGTCACGCCGAAGGTACCGCCGCCATTGACCGTGATGGCCGCGCTGTCGCTGATGGCGTCGAGTCCCGCATTCGTCGCCCGATTGAATTGAATCGCGCCGCCATTGAGCGTGATACCCGAAGTGTTATTTAATACTTGGTTGATGTTTCCAATGGTGGTGGTCGTCGTCAGCGTCATGCCATTCACCGTCGTCGTGCCGTCCCAGCCGCCGGTACTGATACCGCTGAACGTGAGATTGGTGGCTATCGCTCCGGGATTCCCCACCAAATTCAGATTCGCTCCCGTCCCGCCCACCGTGCCGGAGATGGTGGCACTAGGGGAGCCGTTTAGACCCGCGGACAACCAGATATTGTTGTTAGCTGTGCTAAATGAAAGACCGTTCACTCCGGCTGCAATCGTGTAACCAGTTGTGTTGAAGGTCAAACCGCCGACGGTGATCGCGGTTCCCAGAGTAGCCGTGCCCGCTGTACCACCGAAAACGGCGGTGTTAGTGCCATTGGTCCAGGCAGAGTCGGACCCGCCGAAAGCGAGCGTGTCCCAGTTCGTGGCGGTTGTATCCCAAGTCCCCGCGCCGCCATTGGCGTTTCCGTTGGTATCGTTGCCATCCCAATACAGTGTGGCCGCCTCGGCGGTCGAACTTAAAGCAAGGCTGCTCCCAAACAGCAGGCCAGCGAGAGTGCGGACAAGTTGTTGACGCTTTGTGCTTGTTTTCGTTTGCATTGTGATGGAGAAAAAAGGACGGAGCTGCCGCGAAAAACCCACACCCGGAACTCACCCGACAAACCCACTCAGCCAGCAGAAGATTCAAGAGGATCGCCGTAATCCAGCGCGGGGAGAATCGCAAATTCGAAGTACTCCCCAGGAATTCAAAATACATCAAGAAAGCACTGTATTTATGGCAAAAACCACTCTTTTTGACGCATAGTAAAAAGCCGCAATCCGGGGCGATTGCGCTGGCCACCCTCTGCTCTCTTTTGCAAGCAAATCCCCATTCCTTGCCCGGTAACGTTACGATGCTACAATGAAGCAAATGTGTTTTTACGGCAAAATCCCTTGTTTTCAAGGCGTGCCCAAGCATGTCAAAACAGCGTCGTGTGGCGATTAAACTTAGCCTCAACTGGCCGTACAAGCGGCACGCGGCGATCTTTGCCGGCACGCAGCAATACGCGCAGGAACATGGCTGGCAATCGACCATCGACGAGTACGTCGAAGACACGCTGATCCGTTCGGGAGAAGCTGTTCCCTACGATGGAGTCATCGCGCGCGCCACCACCAAACTAGCGCTACGCGCGGCACGGCTAAACATCCCCGTCGTCAATGTCTGGATGACGTCGCCGGTTTGGAAACGCTTGCCGAATGTTTTTGCGGACTATGCCGCAATCGGCGCACTCCGGGCGGAACATCTCCTGTCGCGCGGCTTGCGAAATTTCGCCGCCTTGACATCGGAAGACAATCGCGCGGAGGATCTCGAATTAGAAGCGTTTGTCAATACTCTGGCCCAAGCCGGTTGCTCTTGCCTGACCGCCAAGATTTCGATCGACCCCGATTCGTCCGAGCAAGAATGGCGCAAGATGGAGCGCACGATCGACGCTTGGATGAAGAAATGGGAATTCCCAATTGGCATCTATGTCGGTGCCGAAACGGATGGCCGAATCATTGCCCAGATTTGCAGAAACCGCGGCTGGCGCGTGCCGGATGACGTGGCCATCATTACCGGACGCAACGAAGCGACGCTCTGCGAAGGTCTCCGGCCGACACTCAGCAGTGTGGAACTCGGTTACGAGCGCATTGGCTACGAAGCGGCGAAAATGCTGGATGGCCTAATGTCGGGCAAGCCTGCTCCGACAAATCCGCTCTTGATTCCGCCGCGTGGACTCGTGGTGCGGGAATCGACTGATTTCTTCGCGGTCCAAGATGAGCTGATTGCCGCCGCGCTAAAATTCATTGCCACCAACTGCCATCGTGAGATTGGTCAGGATGACGTGGCACGCGCCGTGGCGAGCGAGACCAGCACCTTGCAGCGGCGCTTTAGAAAGTATCTGAATCGCCCGATTGCTACTGAGATTCGGCGTGTGAGAATCGAACGCGCCAAACGAGAATTAGCTCAGGGCACTCGCTCCATGGCGCAAATCGCGCGGGATGTCGGCTTCGGGGAACCGATGCGGATGTATGAAGTCTTTCGCCGCGAAATGGGAGTCACCCCGAGCCAGTATCGCCGTGATCGCCAAGAGCGGACGAATTAACGGTTATTCTCGAATTATCGCAGCTAACGCCCATACAAATTTCGGCTATCGTTAGCTCTCGATTTCGAAGCCCTGGCGGCGCTCGCGGGCGACAAATCCTTGGGCTTGCTTATCATTGAGAATCGCTTCTTTTTTCGGATCCCACTCGATGGGGCGTCCAAGGCGCGCCGCGATGCCCGCCAAGTGACAGGTCGTCAGAGCGCGATGATGGCTATAGACATCCGAGATTGGCTCCTGGCGGGCAACCACGCATTCAAAGAAATTCTGCGTGTGCTCAACGACAGGGCGATTCTTGTAGACCTTCTCCAATGCGCCCTCGGGCAGCGGACGCGTCGCTAGTTCATCGACCGCCTTGCCGGTCAATTTGCCACGGCTGACAAAGATGCTGCCGAGCGTGCCTTCGAAGACAATCCCATTGTTTCCGTCGTGGCGAATCTCTAGTTCTTTGCCGTCGTCATAGGTGGCTTTGATCAGGAACTGAGTCGCGGTGTTGTATTGGGAATCATCTGTTGGCATGCCGTCTTTGAACGTGACCGGATGCTTCGCCATGATCGGATCGATACGCACCGGCCCCGTCTCGGTTTTGCCCAACGCCCAAGTCGCGATGTCGACGTGATGCGCCCCCCAATCGGTGAGCTTGCCGCCGGAGTATTCGTACCACCAACGAAATTCGTAATGGCTGCGTGACCAACTCTTGGTTTCGCCGTTGTCGCCGGCGAGGTAGCGGTATTTGGCAACTGGAACTGGCCCCTGCCAGAGATTCCAATCAAGATGCTTCGGCGGTTCGGCGATCGGCAGTGCGGGACTGGTTGGCCCGCCATTGATGACACAGGTCGCCTTTTTCAGTTCGCCAATGCGGCCATCGCGGATCATGGCGATGGCCTTCAAGAACAACGCCCCGCTGCGCTGCTGCGTGCCGATCTGGACGATCCGGCCGGTCTTGCGCGTGACGTCGCACATGAGCTGCCCTTCTTCGATCGTCAGCGTCATCGGCTTTTCGCAATAGACATCCTTGCCCGCGCGCAGCGCTTCGATCGCCATCTTGGCGTGCCAATGGTCGGGCGTCGAAATATGCACGATGTCGATGTCTTTGTTTTCGAGAATCTTGCGATAGTCCGCCGCGATGGCCGGCGTCTTTTTATGCCATTCCTTGGCCAAGACAGCGGCCATCTCACGGCGATTTTGATCCGCATCGCACACAGCCACATAATCGCCAAACGGAATGAAGCTCGGCGCACAGCCATACGGCCGATCAACGCCAGTTGCCTTTTGACACCAACGGCTGCCGGTACCGAGGATCGCGAGGCGCGGCCGGTCGTTAGGGCTGACAAAACCGATTGCCCGAGAACCGGCCGAGGTCATGACCGCTGCGCCCGCCCAAGCGAGCGAGGACTTGAGCATGCTGCGGCGGCTAAGCTTTTGTGGCGACATAATTTTCACGCGGGAAAGTGACTATGAAACGCACTCTGTTTGTTTTTGATTTCTCGACTGCCTGAATTTACAACGGCTATTGCAATACGGAAAGATCCGAAGGTCCGCCATCCTTGCGATTTGCCAATTGCTTATGAACGGTCAAATCGATGTCATAGGGAATCGAAACCACCGAGCCATCACACATCGCCATGTTGAAACCGGAAATATGGGCCGAGCCGAAATTATTCGTTTTGGCAGTGGCTGTCGAATCGACGGTATTGTCATAATTCGGCGCAGTATTCGCCCAGCGAATCGTGTCATGATCATAACCCGTTGTCCACCCGGAATCATCCGAACCGCTTCCCGTCACATAGTCCGCGAAAAATAAATATCGTTCGCCGGCAAAATAGGTCTTGCTCAGTCCATCCTTGATATGCGCTGTTTTCCACTCTGAAGCGACCGACATAATTCCCGTGGAATCCACGCCGCCTCCAAATTTTTTCACAAAATTTGGATCGGACTTCTTGAGTGTTGTATTGATATCAGTTCCCGGACCGCCGCTGATGGCAAAAACATCGCCGCCGCAGCCTGCGTAATCGGAAGTCCCCATCACCGCGGGGCGCGGGGAGACATTGCGAAACTCATAGGCCGAAGCAATTTTGTAATCGATCACTTGAGGGCGATTTCGTGTGGCACAAAGAAAACTTGCGACCGGTGTTTCCACCCTCTTCGCCCCTGCGGCTTTCCGTTGGGCATCAGGGAGTCCCTTGCCTAGATCATGCAATGCCTGTTCTTCGATGTAGGGCAAAATGTTGTACAACCAACTGCCCGGTTGAGTCATTCCAAAACCGCGATCGGGATCACCGGACCACACATACCCCCAACCGCCGGAGGGATAGAACCCTTGAGCAGTGAGATGGCTTTGTGCACCTTTGATGATTTGCTGCAGATTGTTCTTGCACTGTGTCCGCCGTCCGGATTCGCGCGCGGATTGAATCGCGGGCAGCGTCAATGACACCAGGATGCCAATGATGGCAATGAC
The DNA here is from genome assembly GCA_041736895.1 of Pirellulales bacterium. Taxonomy (GTDB): domain Bacteria; phylum Planctomycetota; class Planctomycetia; order Pirellulales; family JALHPA01; genus JANRLT01. The sequence continues at coordinate 11,422 of JBGSSS010000161.1, read as the reverse complement.
CACCAACAGTTCGACCAAGGTGAAGGCGTCGCGGCGGTGCTGGTCGGAGTTTTTCATGGTTCTTCTAGAGACTGAGAAGCCTAGGCTGGTACGACCGACACCCGTTGCTTTTTGACACCAACGGCTGCCGGTTCCGAGGATCGCAAGGCGCGGCCGGTCGTTGGCGCTTGCAAAACCAACTGCCCGAGAACCGGTGGAAGTAATGACCGCTGCGCCAGCCCAAGCAAGCGAGGACTTGAGCATGCTGCGACGGCGATTCTTTTGTGCGGACATTTGGCTCTCGCAGAGGTCTGGTGTTTTTGCAAAGGATGGCTTTGATTATCTAACTGAGGAAAGTTATCGCCGTGATTAAAACTTGGGAATATCCGTTGGCTTGCCATCCCTGCGATTTGCCAATTGTTTGTGAATGTTCAAATCAATGTCATAAGGGATCGTCACCACCGAGCCATCAGCAAACGCCATGTGAAACCCGGCGTTGTGTGCGGACCCAAAATTCTGAGTTGCCTCGCCGGCTGCCGAATCGTCGGTGTTGTCGTAATTCGGCGCTTTATTCGCATATCGAATCGTGTCATGATCGAAGCCCGTATTCCAACCGGAATCATCTGAGCCGCTTCCCGTGGCGTATTCGGCAAAATAGACGTAGCGTTCTCCAACAAAATACGTTTTGCTGAGGCCGTCGGGAACCTTGGATGCCTTGAATTCGGATCCGGCTGCCATGATCCCTGTGCATTTCGTGCCCCCGCCGATGCTGCTTAAAAATTTGGGATCCGTGGGGCTAAGCGTCGTATTGAGATCATTCCCAGGTCCTCCGCTATTGACAAACGTATCTCCCCCGCTGCCCGCGTAATCGGTATGGGCAAAAACAGTCGGCCTGGGAGAAATGTTTCTGAATTCGTATCGGCTCGCGATGGCATAAGGAAGTTGTTCCGGACGGCTGCGCGATGGGCATTTGAAGGCCGCGACTGGTGTTTCGATGCGTTGCGTGCCAATCGCTTTGCGCTGCGCGAGGGGCAACCCCTTGCCGCGGCCATGAAGTTCATGCTCCTCGATGAATGGCAGGATGCTGTAAGCCCAACTTCCGGGCTGAGTCTTCCCGAAACCGTGGTCAGGATCGCTGGCCCAAAAGTATCCCCATCCTCCTGAGGGAAAGAATTTCTGTGCCTCCAAATGGTTGTGGCCCGCTTGAACAATCTGGTGCAGATTATTCTTGCATTGAGTCCGCCTCCCGGACTCGCGCGCGGATTGAATTGCGGGCAGCAACAACGCGATGAGAATGCCGATGATGGCAATGACCACCAAGAGTTCGACCAAGGTGAAACCGGCGCGGCGATGCTGGTCGAAGCTTTTCATGGTTTTTGGAGACCCCCCTGAAAGCCAAGCTACCCAGGCTCATTGACGAGTGGCAGCAGAGGAAACGACGAGAGCAGAACCCCCCATTAAGCAATAGTAGGGAAAAAATGCCTTGCATTTATGGCAAAATACCTTTTTATTGGCGCAGCTATCGACGGAATTCATTCTCGGGACGGATTTGTTGCAAGGCCTGCGGCAAAGAATCTTATTCGTCGGCCGAATCGTGCTGCTTTCGCCATGATGCCGCATGGCGATTACGAGTCCAAAAGATGACGTTTTGCTCGTAAATTCTACGATTTGTCACGGAATTGGGCTGCGAATGAGCCTTGGATTCCGGGCGCGCTGGCGGACAAAGAATCTAAGTCGGCTTCCGCCCTTTCTCATTGTGCTGCGGCAAGAATGACTTATTTTAGTAGTTGGCGATGATGCCATTCTTTTGGGGAGACACGCGCCTCGCTGGCGCAGGGGTAGACGACGGGATCGGGAATCATCACGTTGAGTAAAAGTGCTTTGCCGTGATTTATTAATAAAGGACCGCGATGAAAGCCTTGTTGCTGACAGAATACAAAAAGTTGAGCGTCACCGACTTCGAAAAGCCCCGGATCGCCGCAAACGATCTCTTGGTCCAGGTCAAAGCTTGCGGCATCTGCGGCAGCGATATTCATGGCTACGACGGCAGCACGGGCCGCCGAATTCCTCCCTTGGTGATGGGCCACGAAGCCGCGGGTATTGTCGCCGAAATCGGCGAAGCGGTGACCAACTTCCAGGTCGGCGACCACGTCACGTTCGACTCGACCGTCTCTTGCGGCAAGTGTTTTTTCTGCACGCGCGGGAACATCAATCTGTGCGACAATCGCATGGTGCTTGGTGTCTCCTGCGGCGAATATCGCCGGCACGGCGCTTTTGCGGAGTACGTTTCCGTGCCTGAGCACATCAGCTATAAGCTGCCAAAGGATCTGCCCTTTGAACATGCGGCGATGATCGAAGCCGTTTCGGTCGCGGTGCACGCGGCGAATCGCACGCCGGTGAAACTCGGCGACACCGCGGTCGTTGTCGGCAGCGGCATGATCGGGTTGTTGGCGATTCAAGCGATTCGTTTGGCCGGTTGCTCGCGCGTGATCGCCGTCGATTTGGATGCCTCGCGCCTCGAAAAAGCCAAACTGCTCGGCGCGGATTTTACGTTGAAAGCGGATGCTGTCGATGTCCCCGCCGAGGTGCGCAACCTCACCAACGGACGTGGTGCCGATGTCGTCCTCGAAGTCGTTGGCGCGACCGCCACGATCAAAACGGCGATCGAATCGGCTCGCAAAGGGGGCTCGATTACGCTTGTGGGAAATCTGGCTCCCAAGGTCGAAATGCCATTGCAAGCGATTGTCACCCGCGAATTGACCATCTATGGAACCTGCGCGTCGAGCGGCGAATACCCGGCGTGCATCGATCTGATCGCAAGCGGCGCGATTCGTGTTCAAGAGATGATCACCGCGAAAGCCTCCTTGGAAGAAGGTCCCGATTGGTTCGCACGCCTGCACGCCGGTCAACCGGGTGCGATGAAGGTTATCTTGGATCCCTCGATCTAACGAAGTTTGTCCGCCTGCGCTTGAAGAACACACACACATGAAACCACTGTCGGGTAAAAATGCGATTGTTACCGGGGCCAGTCGTGGCATCGGGGCGGCGATTGCCGTCGCCTTGGCCGAAGCCGGCGCGAATGTCGCGATCAATTACAGCGGCAACGACGAAGCCGCGAACCAAATCGCCGAGCAGTGTCGCAAGCTTGGTGTTCGCGCCCGCTTGGCCCGCGCCGATGTCGGCGTTCAAGCCGAGGTGGAACGAATCGTCGCGGAAACGGCCGCGGAATTCGGCGGCCTTGACATTGCCGTCTCGAACGCGGCTTACAGCGATCGCGAGTTGTTCTACACCGCGAACATGGCGGGCTTCGAGAAGACGATTCAAGTCACGATGTGGGGAGCGTTCTACTTGCTCCGCGCCGCGGCGAACCAAATGATGGCCACGCAAACCCGTGGTTCGATCGTCATTGTCAGTTCGCCGCATAGCTGGCGGCCGATCCCCGGTGCGATGGCTTACAACATGGCCAAAGCGGCGATCGACCAGATGGCGCGCACCGCCGCGACGGAACTTTGCAGTAAGCGGATTCGCGTGAACACGATGCATCCCGGCTGGATCGATACGCCGGGCGAACGCAAATTCTTTAGCGAAGAAAAAATCGAAAAGACGGGTGCCGAGTTGCCCTGGGGACGGCTGGGCCAACCCGAGGAAATTGCCCGCGGTGTTGTGTTCATGTGCGATCCGGCGAGCGACTACATGACCGGCAGTTCGATGCTCATCGACGGCGGGATCGAACTTCCCGTCCACGAAATGCATCGTCTCGAAAAGGATTCTTGAACCGGCAAAGAGTTGAAGTCGCAAACGTTGTTTACTTTTTCAGATAAGTAGCAATCCCAATAGTAGCCCGCAGCGCAAGTAAGGGAGTTCCCCGATGATGCATCGTTGGTTGCAAACAGCTTGCTCTTTGCTCGCTATCTTAGCGTTGCAATCTTCCAGCATTTCCGGGGCGGAACGCCCCAATATCGTCGTGATCTTGGCAGATGACCTCGGGTATTCTGACCTCGGTTGCTATGGCGGCGAAATCAATACGCCAAACATCGACAAACTCGCAGCCGGCGGCGCGCGGTTTACACAGATCTACAACTCGGCCCGATGCTGTCCGAGCCGTGCGTCATTGATGACCGGCTTGTATCCGACGCAGGCGGGCATCGGCGACTTTACGACGGGCAAACCCGACGAGAAGCGCGGGCCCGGTTATCTCGGCCGGCTCAGCGAGCAATGCGCGACGATGGCCGAAGTGCTGAAGCCGGCCGGCTATGGGTGTTACTACGTCGGCAAGTGGCACATGCATCCCGAGACGGGTCCGATCAAACGCGGGTTCGACGAATTCTATGGCTACACGAACGATCATTCGCATGATCAATACGACGCGAACTACTATGTCCGCCTGCCCAAAGAGCGTGTCAAAGAAATCAATCCGCCGGCCAAGGACTTTTACGCGACCGATGTCTTTACTGACTATGCCGTGGAATTTATCAAGCAAGGCCAACAGAAGAAGCAGCCGTTCTTTTTGTTCCTAGGCCATTCCTCGCCGCACTTTCCGATCCAAGCGCCGCCGGAACGCGCGGACAAGTACGACGCGATTTATCAGCGCGGCTGGGATGTGCTGCGCGAAGAACGCTTCGCGCGGATGCAAAAGCTAGGTCTCGCGAGCGGCTCGAACTGGAAGCTTTCGCCCCGTTCGCTGGTGCCAGTCGATCGCGACGATATCGCCAACGGCTACCCGGGCAAGGATAATCCGGCCTGGGACTCGCTCGACAAGGATCGCCAGTTGGATCTCGCCCGGCGAATGGCCATCTTCGCCGCGATGGTCGAGGGCGTGGATACTAGCGTCGGGAAAATCGTTGACCATCTCAAGGCGACGAACAGTTTCGACAACACGCTGATCATCTTTCTCAGCGACAACGGCGCATGTTACGAATGGGGCCCGTTCGGCTTTGATGGCGATTCGCGCAAAGGAACAACCACCTTGCACACGGGCGATGACCTGCGAAAAATCGGCGGGCGTCAAACGCATCAAGCCTACGGCAGCGCCTGGGCCAACCTCGGCAACACGCCGTTTCGGATGTACAAGCACTTCACTCATGAAGGGGGCATCAGCAGCCCGTTCATCGCTCACTGGCCGCAGGGTTTTGCTAAGCAAGACAAATGGATCAACGATCCGGGGCATGTCATGGATGTGATGCCGACGTTGATCGAAGCGACGGGTGCGAATTACCCGCAAGTATTAAACGGCAACAAGATCATACCGGTGGAAGGGGTGAGTCTCCTCCCCGCGATGCGCGGCGGGGCGTTGCCCGAGCGGACGATCGGGTTCGATCATCAGGCGGCGCACGCGCTGCGGCAAGGCGACTGGAAAGCCGTTTACGCCAAGCGGATGCCGCACGAATTGAAGTGGGAGCTTTACAACCTGGCCAAAGATCGCTGCGAACTCAACGATCTGGCGGAACAGTATCCCGACCGCATGAAGCAAATGACGTCCGATTGGGAGCAATGGGCCCGGCGTGTCGGCGTGACTTGGAGAAATACGCAAGAAAAGCCAAATGGGGCAAACAAGGGGAAGAAGGGCTAGATCGAACAACGATCTGCCCATTGCAGAACAGAATTCCGTGCCGCGCGGCGCGATCGAGGCATGCGCTACTTTCCAGTGTGGGGCAGTTGGTAGCCGCCTCTTGGGGAGATTCTCATCCTTTCACAAGACGATTTTCACTAGCGAGCGAAATCATGAAACGACTGACACCGCCTTTACTAATCGCGCGAGTAAGCACCAGCTTTGCCGCGCTGTGCTGCTTCATTCTCTGCGCCGCGAATCTTTCGGCGCAGGAAATCGTGGATACTTGGCGCTACACGCTGACCAAACCTCCGTCCGGTTGGGAGAAACCCGATTTCGATGACTCGGGTTGGACCGAAGGCAACGGCGGCTTTGGCACGAGCGAGACCCCGGGCTCGCGCGTGGCCACTAACTGGTCCACTAACAATATTTGGCTGCGCAAGGTTTACAAACTGGACAAGCTTCCAGCCACACCGAATCTCTGGGCGCACTACGACGAAGATGGCGAAGTCTATCTCAACGGCACGCAAGTCGCGACGCTCAAGGGGTACATCCTCGATTACAAACTGGAGACGATTCCTGCCGACAAGCGCGGGGCGTTGAAAGAAGGCAAGAACGTGATGGCCGTGCATTGCGGTCAAAAGGGGGGCGGGCAGTTCATCGATGTTCATCTCATCGACGGCGACAAGGAACCAAAACTTCCCGCGCCCAAACGCTCGACCAAGCCCTTCCTCACCGAATTGATCACCAAGTGGGGTTCAGAAGTCAAACCGGACAATGCCTGGACCGAGTACCCGCGTCCCGACCTGGAACGAGGCAGTTGGAAAAACTTGAACGGCCAGTGGGATTACGCCGTGACGGCCAACGACGTGACCGCCACCCCGAGCAAATGGGACGGCAAGATTCTCGTTCCGTTCTGCTTGGAATCGAAACTCGGCGGCGTCCAGCGTTTGCTCGATGGCAGCGAAGCCCTTTGGTATCACCGGACGTTTGACGCCAAAGCCACGCCAGGCAAGCGTCAATTGCTGAACCTCGAAGCGGTCGATTATCGCTGCGAAGTCATGGTCAACGGCAAGTCCGTCGGTAAGCACACGGGCGGGAACACGCCCTTCTCGTTCGACATCACGAGCGCTATCAAAGACGGCGAAAACCAACTCGTGATTCGCGTCGAAGATGAAACCGAAAAGTTCCAACTCCGCGGCAAGCAAGTCCTGAATGCTCACGGCATCTGGTACACGCAAGTCTCGGGTATCTGGCAAACGGTCTGGCTCGAAGAAGTCGCGGACAGCTACATCAAGGATCTGAAGATCGAGACCGATGCCACGATCGAAACGATCACCGTGAAGCTGGGCATCGAAGGCAGCGGCCAAGTAAAGATCGTCGTGAAGGACGGCGAGAAAGTCGTCGGAGACTACAAGATTGCCGTCAAAGGCGATGGCACGGACGGAGCCTCAATCCATATCCCAGGAGCAAAGCTTTGGACACCAGCAATGCCGCACCTCTACACGCTCGATGTGACGCTGACCAACAGCGTCGGAAAAGTCGCCGACCAGGTCAAATCGTACGCTGGTATCCGCACGGTTGGCAAAGTGAAAGATGCCGACGGGAACTGGCGCTTTACGCTCAATGGCAACATCATCTTTCACTGGGGACCGCTCGACCAAGGTTGGTGGCCCGATGGTTTGCTCACGCCGCCGTCCGACGCGGCCATGCTTTCGGACATCGAGTTCTTGAAGGCCGCCGGCTTCAATATGATTCGCAAGCACATCAAAGTCGAACCGCGTCGCTATTACTATCACTGCGACCGCTTGGGCATGATGCTGTGGCAGGATCAAGTCAGCGGCGGCTCGGGCCGCAATCGTGATTGGCCCGCCTGGACTCGGCTCAAACCGAATCCTGTCGATGCTCAATGGCCCGAGAAGCAGCACGAGCAATTCATGTACGAACTCAACGAGATGATCACGCTGTTGGAAAGCCATCCGTCAATCGTGTGCTGGGTTCCGTTCAACGAAGCCTGGGGCCAGCACAAGACGCTCGAAGTCGGTGAGTGGGTCACCAAGCGCGATCCGAGCCGTTCGGTCAATATCGCCAGCGGTGGCAACTGGTGGCCGGGCGGCGACATTGTGGACGAACATGCTTACCCGCACCCGGCGTTTCCGTTCAAACTCGACAACGGCCGCTTCGACAACTACATCAAAGTCGTCGGTGAGTTCGGCGGGCATGGCTGGCCGGTAAAAGGCCATCTCTATGATGTGAACCGCCGGAACTGGGGTTATGGCGACATCCCCAAAAGCGAAGATGAGTTCAAAGAACGCTACGCCACGTCGATCAAAATGTTGAACGATCTGCGCGGGCGGGGTATCGCCGCGGGTGTTTACACGCAGACCACTGACGTCGAAGGCGAGATCAACGGTTTGTTGACCTACGATCGCAAGGTCACCAAGATTTCGGCAGCCGAATTAGCGAAGCTGCATGAGAAGCTGTTCGAGAAAGCACCCGCGGCGAAATCCGCGGAGGCCAAAGAGCCAGCACCTCAACCCGCGCCCGCCAAAAAAGGCAAAGGGGCTCAGAAAGGCGCGGCCAAGTAAGCTAGCCAAGCTAGGAGCAGAGTCGCAAGAACGAAAAAACCCCGGCGAAAGCCGGGGTTTTGACATCGAGTGTCCGCCAGTGTCGCCAGACACCAATAATCTGTCACCGAGTGACACAACGGCCAAAAAGCGGAGGGCACGGGGCTCGAACCCGCAACCCCTTACGGGGCATCACATTTCCAGTGTGACCGCTAACCATTCGCATACCCTCCGGCTCCTCGCGACGGAATTTTTATCGGCTTTTGAGTGGTGCTAGCACTGCTCGTGGCGGACAAGACTCGGTCGCGAGAACCTATTTTATCCGACGTACGACTGATTGCAAAGATCGTCCTCCTTGTAGAAAGTTCGCGCCAGATGGGACTTTTCGCACGCGGAGCAGGTTCTTCGGTTCGGCGTTTTGTTCGAGGGAAACATGGTTATTGGCAAGTCGCGAAAGGCCACATACTTGATTCTGGGCTTGTCGGAAATCGCGGAAAACGCCATATTTTGCGTGTAGTTTGCAGGCAATCGCCCATGACGGGCGAGACGATTCGCTCCGCGTCCGTGAGCGGCAAAGGATGGCTCTCATGAATCACTCGCTCCGCACAGCGGCGTCCCGGCCTCGCACATCGTCCACGCATTCGCGCGGAACGTATTTTAAGCCAACAACGCGCAGTCGAGTGCTTGCGAATCGCGCTTCTCGCTGGCGGCGCACCACGAAGCAACCCCTCAGCGTGCTCGTGATTCCATGCCACAACGAAGCACTGCGGCTCGACATCGGCCGAGTCCACAAGATGCTCGAGCGCGAGCCGGACTGGCATTTTCTGTTTGTCGATGACGGCAGCACCGATGGCACTCCGCTGATGCTCGAAGAGCTGCGCCGTAGTTTTCGCGATCAAGTCCTCGTGCTGACGCTGCCCCAAAATGCGGGCAAGGCCGAAGCCGTGCGCGTGGGTCTGTTGCATGCGCTCGAACAAGCGCCGCTGCCGACTTATGTCGGGTACCTCGATGCCGATTTTTCGACGCCGCCGGAATCGCTCGAGCCGTTCCGCGAGTTGCTCCAACGCCGCAAAGATTTGCAAGGCGTGATCGGCGTGCGGATGGAACTCGGCGGACGGCATATCAAGCGCGAGTTGCACAAATCGGTCATGAGTAAATTGCTCGCCTGGATGTCGTCTGCGGTCCTCGGCGTACGCTTTCGCGATCCGACTTGCGGGGCCAAGCTGCTGCGGGCATCGCCGGAGTTACGTTCGGCATTGCATCGGCCGTTTCTGTCGAGCGGTATTTTCGATGTGGAACTGATCAGCCGGCTGGGGTTGTATTACGAACGCTCGGGTCTGGGGCCGTTGGAGTGGAGTCTTTACGAGTATCCGCTCGAGCAATGGAACGATGTCGGCGGCTCGCATCGCAAGCTGGACGACTACTTCGACGCGCTCTGGGATTTGACGAAGATATTTTGGGAAAATACTTGGTACGGGTTCCGCGGCCGCGGAAATCGCGCGCGGGTCAGCGACACGCACGACGACGTGAACATGGCCCAGATTCAAGACCCCACACCGGCCGAAGAAATCGAAGAAGTAATCGTCCTGCCCCCCGATGACGGCACACTTTACGGGATGGGCCGCGAACGCGAAGAATCGCTGCTCGATGAAACGCTCCGCGAAACCGCAGGCATCCCCGATGACAAAAACGGCGACGGCGTGTTGTCGAGCGCGGAGTTCGACGATGCGCTCTCGGAGCTTGACGAAGGAACCGGCGATTCGATGCTCGACGCGCTTCTGGCATCGACCGAAGATTTAGAGACGGATACGCTTGAGGCCGATACGATTTCTGATCATTGGTCAGATGAAACGGACGAGGGAAATGATTTGTCTCATCAGGAACAACGCCGAAATAAAAAGAAGAAGAGGCGACGGTAAGTCTTGCGAAATAAATAAAAAATCCAGCGTTTGCACGCTGGATTTTTTTGTTCTAGGAAATCGTTCAACGCTCCTCTGCGAGTCGCCGCTAAACGGCGGCTTAATCGAGTGCCCGCGCGCCGGCGATCAGCTTGATAAAGTCGTCGTTGGTTTTGAACTTCTCGAGCCGTTTGGTGAGTTGCTCCATTGCATCGACGTGGTGCATGGTGCTGAGCGTGCGCCGCAGCGCGGTGACCGCGTGCAGCGTCTCGGGCGTGAGCAGTTTTTCCTCGCGGCGGGTTCCGGATTGGCTGATGTCGATCGCGGGCCAGACACGGCGGTCGGCCAGTTTACGGTCGAGCACCAATTCCATATTGCCCGTTCCCTTGAACTCTTGGAAGATCACTTCGTCCATGCGGCTGCCGGTGTCGATCAGCGCGGTCGCGACGATCGTCAACGAGCCGGCTTCTTCAAACTGGCGAGCGCTGGCGAAGAGCTTCTTGGGAATGTCGAGGGCGCGAATATCGACGCCGCCCGATCCAGTCCGATCGCTGCGCACCGTCTTGTTGAACGCACGAGCCATGCGGGTAATCGAATCCATGAGCAAAAAGACGTCCTTGCCCATCTCGGACAAACGCTTGCAGCGTTCGATCACGAGCTGCGCGAGGCGAACGTGGCTTTCGACGTCGCGGTCGAGGCTGCTGGCGATGACTTCGCCGCGGACGCTGCGCTTCATTTCCGTGACTTCTTCGGGACGCTCGTCGATGAGCATCACCATCAGATAGATATTCGGATAATTTTGCGAGATCGCGCGGCTGATGTCTTGCAGGAGCATCGTTTTGCCGGTGCGCGGCGGAGCGACGATCAACGCGCGTTGGCCCTTGCCGAGCGGCGTGAGGAGATCCATCACGCGGGGGCTGAGCGGCGTTTGGCCCGTTTCGAGCTTGAGCCAGGTTTCCGGGTTGATCGGTGTGAGTTGGTCGAAATTCTTGACGTTCGGGTATTGTTCCGGCGGCATGCCGTCGACGTCGAGGATTTCCTTGAGCCGCGGGCCTTGCTGGCGGCGGCCCGGCTGGACCATGCCCGAGAGCATGACGCCTTCGCGGAGATGGAACTTTTCGATCATCGTCCCGGGGACAAACGGATCGGTTCGTTCGCGGGTGTAGTTGTTGTTGGGGCTGCGGAGAAAGCCGTAACCATTCGGGTGCATTTCGAGCACGCCGCGGCCATGTTCCAACGGCAACGGTTCGCCGTTTTCGATGGGCTCGTTTTCCGAGTAATTCAAGTTTTCCAGTGGCGCGGCACTAGGATTGGGTGGCCGACGGGTGCGATATCCGCCACGGCCGCCACCTCCTCCGCCTCCGCCTCCGCCACCTCCACTGCGTCCGCCTCCACCGCCGTAACGTCCGCCGCCGCCTTGGCCCTGCCCT
>JBGSSS010000123.1:0-43627 GCA_041736895.1 Pirellulales bacterium | reverse complement strand
TCGTCGTCGGTCAGGGTGACGCTGATCGTGTAGGTGTCGCTGGCCGTGCCGTTGCCCGGGCTGACGCCGTCATCGGCATAGACGTGCGTCACGCTGAAGGTGCCGCCGCTGACGGTGACAACCTCCGGCGCGCTGCCGTCGTTCCAATCGATCGTCAGGGTGTGGGTGTCGTTGGTCCCTGCGTCGGTGTAGGTGCCGGTCAACGTCGCGGTCCCCGCTTCGTTGATCGCCGATACCGTGTTCAACACCAACACCGGGTTCACGTTCGTGACGTTAATTGTCTTGCTCGTCGTGCCGGTGTTGCCCGAACCATCGGCGACAGCCAGGGTAACGACATAACTTCCATTGTCATCTGGCGTAAACGAAAATGCCGAACTTGTGTTTCCCGTGACGGGATACGGAATGCTATCCTTCGTAACCGTCCACAAGTAGCTGGTGATCGGACCCACGTTGCCGACCGTGCTGCTCGTCATCGAGATGGCGGTACCTTCGGGGCTGCTCATCGGAGCGCCGTTGATCGTGGTATCGATCCCGAGGAAGAATGTTCCATCGATAATCGTCGTCGGCAATTGGCCTTCGTTCACAAATGTTTGTGAATCAACAATATTCAAGGCCGTCGTGCCGGCGGGGGCATCGGCACGAACGGTGAAATTCAGGTTCAACAAAACACCCGTGCCCGGCGCGTGAGGCGTCGTGCTATACAAACCGACCACGATCGTGCCGCTGCCATCACTGACAAATTTCGAGATAGACCAACCCGAGGAGACTAAGCCCCCTAGGGTGACATCTGTATCCGTAAGATCCAGAGTGGCGGTGTCATAAGTGATCACCATGTCGATCCCCAAGGCACCGGTCAGATCCAACATCGAGTCCGGTACTTGGACTGGCACATTGACTGTACTGCCGCGGACGCCCGTGATTCCCGTATCGATGACGAACTTTGGATCGGGACCAACGACAATCGGCGGGGCAGTCGGTGGTGCCGGTGGCAAAGCGGGGATCTCCGGTTGATCCGTTCCGGACGCTCCCATGGACAGAATCGACAGCACTTCACGCGAGACGTACGAAGCGTCCAAGGCACTCAAGCCGCCATTGCCCGTGATATCGGCAACGATGACCGAATCGGTCAGATCATAGGCATCAAAACCGACATTAGTATTGGGGAATGCCGTGAGGTCCACCACCGCTTGTGCAATGAACGAGGCATCGAGCGAGGAGTAAACTGGAGGACTCGAGATGCTGTAATTGGCACCATTGCCCGTGGCATCGCCAAAGTACGCCACCTTTTGAATCGAGTCATCCGCACGTCCCGCAATCAACCCTTCGTTGATCGACATGTTTTCGATACGGATCAGATTCGAAGCGCGATACGCAGCCGTGCTCGGCACATCAGCCTTGAAATTGATCAATGTGTAGGGCGATGCACCCAATGGCGTCGTGCCATAGACGGAGACGACCAAGTTCCCCGGTACCGTGCCGGTCTGGAACTCTACCGTCCAACCGCTAGGCAGCCCTGCGCCCAGCGTCGTAAGAGCCGTGTCGATGTTGAGCAATGCTGGATCATATGTCAACGTGAAGTCGATCCCTTGAACGCCGGCCCCGTTGCTGATCGTTAGCGGCAAGCCTGCGGCGGTGGCCGGAACATTAACCGCTTGATTTGGACCGCGAGCGAAATCGACCAGGCTCAAAACCGGGATGCTCGATGGAGAAACGGTCAATGTTTGCGTGAAATTTCCACCCGCAATATTGTCGTTATCTCCATCCAACAGTTCTCCGCCGGAATCTTTCCACCCATTGGCATCGCTGCGCAAGAACAGGGTATAAGTACTCGCGGTGAGCACTCCGCCCGTTTTGACCCAGTGAGCTGTATTCGTCGCGGCATCCCATACCAAGGAACCGCGCACATCATTTCCGCCACTCGTCACGGTGAGATCCGCAAGATCCACGCTCAAATCGCGGCCATCGTACAGATTCAAGGCCGAAAGATCGGCACCGCGGTTGAACGTGATGTCAAAACCGCTGGCCGTCGCGGTGACGGAACTCACTTGGAAGCGAGTCGGAACGACGGTGACCACGAAGGTGCTGGACGCCCAGCCTATGCCGTCAAAGACGGAAACCTCGACGGTATAATTCCCCACGCTCGTGTAAGTATGATTCAAGGCAAACGTATTGCCCGACAACGCCAGCGGCACTGCTGCGACCATATCGCTGGTGTCGTAATCCACCATGGCAATCCAAGTATCAGCGCCTGGATCTGTGAACGATCCCGAGCGTGTAAACAAACTATTCACGCCGACTGTCGCATTCGGTCCAGCATTGACCACCGGCAAGACATTATTGACGGTAATGTCCGTGAAATCTTCAAAGAAACCATTGTCTTGGTCGATGATTCGAGCGCGGACCGTGCGCGTGCCAGGCCCTTGATTCAAGTAGCTTGCGGGCACCGTCACCAGGTCCAGTGGAGATGACCCGGACCAAGTTCCATCCCCAACCTCAAAGGTGCCGTTGTTGTCAAAGTCGTAGGCGTAACGGAATTGTGCTCCGGTATCGACCGTGCTCGGATCAAAGGGGCTAACAAAGCCGACAAGTCCCGTGCTTCCCTCATTGACGGTACCGCCATTGAAGATCGATGCGGTCGGAATCACATTCATCACATTTATGGTGTGCGTGTTATTGAAGTGCGCGCCATCCTCGTCAAAGATCGCGATTTGGATGGTGTGTGGGGTCGAAGGATTGTCGCCTTCGGCATAGATATGGTTATGCGAAGTCGAGGCCGGCGAGCCAATGATATCGCCGGTGTCGTTGCCATCTCCCCAGAAAATCCGATACTTGGTAATCGTGTCGACACCCGGATCGAATACCGTCCCAAGGTTCAACGTGTACGTCGCGCCTTCGTATACGGAAGCTGCGTTGCTCGCCAAGTTGTAGATTACCGGCTGAACGTTCACAACGTTCAACGTGAAAGAAATACTCGCGGAAGCAAGCGCATTATCGGTCGCCGTGATGGTTACCGTTTGCGGCGGCAAGGTGCCATCGGCAACAAAATACGTCCAAGTCCAAGTTCCGTTGAGATTGTCAACAACGGTCCCAATCGATGCCATCAGCGTGACGATGTTTGACTGATCGAGATCACCGAAGGTGCCACTGTTGGTGGCGGTAGAGCCTTCGTTAAAGGTTACCGTGGAATTGTTGACGGTGATCGTCGGCTGATCGTTCGTACCCGTGATGACGACGGTCACCGTCTGGGTCGTCGCGGCGTTCGGTTCCAAGCTGTCGTCGGTCACCGTGATCGTGTAGGTCGCCGTGACCGTCTCGCCGGCCGCCAGGTATTGCACCTCGCTGTTGGCCACCGTGAACGTCCAGTTGATCGTTCCGTCATTGCTGCCCGTTTGCAGCAGCGACACCGCGCTGGCCAACGCGCTGAGCAAGCCGGCCGGAATCGTCGGGCCGGTCGTCGCCGTGCTCGTCAACGCCGCCGACGAAGTCAAGAGGTCCGTGTCGTCCACTTCGGCGAACGTCACCGAGCCGCTGTCCGTCAGGTCCGGACTGGTCGCGTCTTCGGTCACCGCGCCCGCCACATCCACCACCGTGATCGTCGGCTGATCGTTGGTGCCCGTGATGACGACGGTCACCGTCTGGGTTGTCGCGGCGTTCGGTTCCAAGCTGTCGTCGGTCACCGTGATCGTGTAGGTCGCCGTGACCGTCTCACCGGCCGCCAGGTATTGCACCTCGCTGTTGGCCACCGTGAACGTCCAGGCGATCGTTCCGTCATTGCTGCCCGTTTGCAGCAGCGACACCGCGCTGGCCAACGCGCTCAGCAAGCCGGCCGGAATCACCGGACCGGTCGTCGCCGTGCTCGTCAACGCCACCGACGAAGTCAAGATGTCCGTGTCGTCCACTTCGGCGAACGTCACCGAGCCGCTGTCCGTCAGGTCCGGACTGGTCGCGTCTTCGGTCACCGCGCCCGCCACATCCACCACCGTGATTGTCGGCTGATCGTTGGTGCCATTGATCGTGATAGTGACAGTAGCTGTATCCGTGCCACCGTCGCCATCGGAAATCGTGTAAGTGAAACTATCCGTCGCCGTTTCACCTACGGCTAAGGATTCGAATGCTGAATTCGGATCGTAGGTGTAATTGCCATTCGCATAGAGTGTTAACAAGGCCCCGGATGTCAGTGTGATCGTTGTACCGACATCGCCCGAAATGCCATTTACCTCTGTAACGGTGCGTGGATCATTGAGGCCCGCGACATCAGTATCGTTTGTCAAGACATTGCCCGTGACGGCGGGACCATCTTCACTAGCGCTATTCGTATCGGCATTTGCAACTGGAGCAACGTTATTTACGAGTACGGTTACTTCATCAAAATCCGTATTCCCGGCGGTGTCGGTCACCGTGTAACGGAACACATAAGTGCCATTATCATTCGGGACAAAGCTATAGACGTCGGCCGAAGGATTCGATGAAACACCTGATTGGCTAGGCAAGGTCAGTTGATTCGAATTCGTGCTGCTCACCAACTCCCAAGTGTACGTGTGCCCCGGTCCGGTATCCGTGAAAGTGCCAGACAAGTTCACCGATGCCCCTTCATCAACCGTTTGATCCACACCCGCATCTGGATCTGGCACGGTCGTATCCGCGGGGCCGTGCTGGAACCCAGCCATGAGCGTGTCACTATCGATGCCGTTGTCACTAATCCAAGGGATAATTGTTGCTAGGCCGTTGACCTGAACCCCCTTGGGTGTACCAGGAGTGGTGTTCAACGCACTCGTCGGGCCATAGACGCTGCCCCACCAGTTGCCATCGGCATAGACCGTGATTGCCGAGGCGTTGTCAAGTCCGACCAGGCTTGGACTGCCTGTTTGACTAGCGGCATTATTCGGCGGTGTAAAAGCATCGGTAAAGCTATTGGTCGTCGCGCTAAAGCTGCCAGTGGCGGTGGCATCCAGGTAAATCCCGGTCGCATCATTGACAAAGAAATTCTCTGTTGCGGAAACTGTCCCACCCGTGCCGTAGACATAAATCCCGGTTTCATTGGCGGTAAGAGTGTTACGGCTGATCTGAACTCCCGTGCCCGCATTGTAAAGCAGAATACCGGTCGCCGAATCGGTGCCCGGGGTATAGTCGAAACCGCTGATAGTATTTTCGGAAATTGTTCCAGTCGCACCGCCAAACAAGACAATCCCGTTTTGTGCAATCGCCGCGGTAGCACCCGCCCCGGTGATCGTGTTGTTCGTGATAATGCCTGTCAGATTGCTGCCGCGCAGATCGATCCCGTTCTTTTGGAAATCAATAATCGTGCTGCCCGTGACAGTCACGGTGTGAGTTCCCGTGTCATTTCCAGCGAAGATCGCACGGCCCCGCTGAGCACCGCTCAATGGATTGTCGCGCACACCCGTCACGGTGACGCCGGAAATCGTAGCGTCAGAGTTGTGGACGCCAATCCCCACAAAATCATTGCCCGAAACCACCGCCGCCGCTTGGCCGTCGCCATCGACGGTCAGATTCTGGATCGTCACAAGACCTGTCGTTCCGCGTACGGCAACGATCGGTTGACGAACAATTCCAGTGGTAAAGCTGTTGGACAATGACAACACTGAGGGCGACTTGATAATCGTCGTCGGCCCAGCCCCGATCAAGGTTAGACTCTTGGTGATGTCGACTTGTTGGACAAAAGTCCCAGCTTCCAAGTGAACAGTCCCGCCGACATTGGAGATCTCAACGCCGCGTTGGATCGACGCGTCGCCAACTAAGCCGGCCTCGGCGTCATCGTTGACAAAGACCTTGTTCAATTGAATGTCAACGAACCCGTTGTAGGTTCCGCCGAGGGAGTTTGGATTCGAGACGTGATTAGGATTCGCCTTGTCGACGTAATGCAAGATGCGATCTTCAACCGCGTGGGCTTGAGTCAAGTCCAAGGCACTTGCCGCGACGATTGTCGACACGATTGTTGGATCGACATCCCATTGCGTGTTGAGGCCGTTGACGCGCAAGAACGTGTAGATATTGTCTGGCGCGATTTCAATTTCGTGCCGTTGGTTAACGAGCGACGGCATCAGTCCACGGAACAGTGTATTGCCAAGATTAACCGTCGCCGGGGTTGTGATGCTTCCCGAACCAACCGCATCAAAGCGCAAGCTGGCCCCGAAACCGCCCGTGATTTCCGAGGTGGCGCCGCCGAGTTTGACATCCGTCATCGAAAGATTCGGAGTCAAGTAGCGCTGAAAGCCAATCATTTGATTGCGATACTTGCCGCTGACATCGACATTGTTCAAGACGATGTTGCCCATCGCGGCGACACCAACTCCCGTCGCTGTTCCGACACCGCGGAATTGAATGCCGGTGCGAGCGCCGGTTCCAGCGTTGTCGTTAACATCGAGACTTTCGACTCGGTTGCCAACTGCCACAATGTTGGTCAATGTGGCATTGTTGTTGAATCCAAAGAACTGGATGTCGCCCATGCCGCCGCCGCCGCTGATCCCATTGTTGCTGAGATTCAGCCCTGTGAGATTGACGTTTTGCACAAGCGCAGACTGAGTCGGGTAGTTTGTTTCAGACGGCGGTCCCGCAGTAGAAGCAGTGGCCAAGGGGTTGACGATGAGGCCATTGCTCAAGAACTCTTGGATCGCGGCGTTACTGAGCGAAAATGTTCCTAACGCGGCATTGCCTTGGATATTGACGCCATAGCTTGCGACACTATTGCCATCGAGATTGATGTCCGTGATCGAAACAATATTGTCGGCGGTGCCAAAGCCGGCTCCGCTGAGCGTGATCAGGCTTCCCGACGGTGCCGTTAACGTCACGAGTCCCGTTCCCTCGCCATCAAGCTTGATGTCCTTCGTGATCGAGAGATTCTCGGAGTAGGTGCCAGTTTGGATGTTAATTGTGTCGCCGGCGTTGGCGACGTTGATCGCTTCTTGGATCGTTTCGTCGGAGAGACCAGTCCCGGTTGTCGTGACATAAACTTGGCCCGCTTCGATGCGAATCAAGCCAAGAGTGTCGTTATCGGAGCCATGCAGAATCATGTCTTCGATGGCGAAGGCGTCCTGCAAGATCGCCGAATTAAACGCGTCAAAGGTGACCGTCGTGGCGTCGATGACCGTGTTATCCCCGGCACCATTGCTGAGGGCGATGTAATAATCGCTTTGGCCGGAGATCGTGGTGTTGTTGATGCTAAAGGATGCATCGGAGCCTTCGACAGAGATGCCGGTGGTGCCTCCGGTGATGACCGTGCCGCCGGTGATGATCGCCTGGACGGTTGAGCCGTTGGTATTCAACGGATTGTCTTTGACATACACACCGATGGTGTTGTCGAGATCCACACCATCGATTGTTACCTTGGTTGATCCGCCGTTGCTTCCTGTAACGGTCGGGTAGCCATCATAATTATTGACCCAGACACCATAATCTGCGCCGGTGACGGAACCACCTTGAATCGTGATTCCGCCCGTCGCAGTGGTGGTGTCATTCCAAAGATCGTAACCGACGGACAATTGCGTCACGATCATCTGGTCGATCGTAATCTCATTGTCTTGGATTACCGGGTTTAGGTTGCCCCCGATGCTCGTGATCCAAATCCCGCTGAACCGGTTGAGCCCCGCTTCGCCGCTGATAATGTTGTCGGAAATCGTCAGCGGGGTTGCCGTCCCATAGGCAAGGTTATACCAGATGCCGGCACGGCTCGCGGAGATCTCATTGCCGCTCCAAAGCACTTCGGTCATCCCGGATGCAGCATTAGCATTCTCCGCGTACAACCCCACGCTCGTGTTGGAAATAACGTTATCAGTGACATCTGTGTAGTAATTCCACAATGCTACGACCGCTCGGCCATCGATAGAATCGAACTTATTGTTGGCAACGACATTGTTGGCCGAAGGACTTGATGGGGTATAACCAACAAACCCATAAACATTAAAATCGGTAACGATGTTGTTCAAGACCTGGAGACTGCCTTGCCCCGAATTCGTGTAGTGGTAGATGCCGTAATCGCTGTTATTGTCATCACCGCTAATCGAGAAGCCATCGATTTTCACACCGCTCGCTTCAACATAAATCGCATACCAATCGACCGCATTGATAATTGATTCAGGAACACGCGCAGGGATAAGGGTGTTGGGATCAATGCCCGTATTGGCACCCAATAACGAGATGGTTTTCCAGATATAGAGGCTTTCGTCGTAGGATCCGGCTAGCACATTGACGGTTCCGCTAACGGCAACCGCATCGATGCCATCTTGAATAATGGCAAATGCGTCGTAGCCAAATGTTTTTCCGGTGACCAAGCCATTGTCGCCGAGACCGGTATTCGCCACTGTGTCGCCAGCGGTTAGGCCGCCGGACATATCGGCGTCAAAAGTCATGACCCAATTGTCGTTGACCCAAACGGTGTTCGGCTGCACGATCGTCAGGACCACATCGTTGCTATCCAAACCACCGACGTAGCTGATCGTGAAGGGGATCCCGGTGACATAGATGATGCTGCCTTCGGCGAGGCCGGCAAAGGTTCCCGTGATCGCATCGGTGCTGTCATTGTCGATCAGCGTGAAGGTATCGCCTGGGAACGGCGCGAACATATCGCGCGTCAGCGTCAGCGATGCGCCGCCCAAATCAACCGTACCGTTGACAACGAAGTTATCGTATTCCGTCGCAGGGTCGTTGCCCAAAATTTCCATGGGCAACGTATCGTCGGAATCCAGCGCGAGATTGCCGGTCAGCACAATTTGGCCGGGGCTGTTGCCGGGGACTAGGGTGATCGCTTTGCCGGCTGTAGAAACGTTGTCCGTGTAGCTGCCTGCATGGACATAGATCGTGGCGATGCTCGTTGCGGCATTGATGGCTTCACTGATGCGGCCGGTGGTGCCGACTTGCGCGCCCGTGGCGACGACATGCAAGGCGCTGAAGTTGCCTTGGAAACCATAAGTTCCCCAGCCCGAACCCGTGTCGATATCGGTGTCGGTGCCTTGATCGAGATAGTAGGTGTAATCGATATTGGCCGAAGCCGGTCCGAGGATATCCGGCTCGCCGCCTGGCGGGGTGGCCGAGCCGCCGAAAACCGTGGGGATTAGTACGGCATAGCCGGGTTCAGCGCTATTTGCCGGCGAGAACACAGGCGAATTAGTCCCGAACCAGTTGCCGCTGAAATCTTTCTTGTTCGTTCCGGCAGCCGGCAGCGAACCGCCCGATTGGCGATCGACCACCTGCCCGTACCAGTTGCCGCTGATATTGTTGTTGGTAAAGACCGAACCCACTGCCTGCTGCACTGGGATATTCGATCCCGAACTTGCATCCAAGAACAAAATGCCGACGGTCCGGTTGTTGGTGATGGCATTTTGCGTGAACAGCAAATTGTCTGTTTGATTCCGGAGAATCACGCCCGTGTGATTGTTGTCGAGAACGTTGTTGCGAACCGTGTGACTACCGCTGTTGTTGATGTCGATGCCGGTGCGCATGCCGGTGATCAAGTTGTCGTGGAGCAACGTGCCTGTTAGCGTCAGGCCTTGAATCGATACGCCGGCCGAATTGAGGCCAGTGTTGTTCCAATCCGTCGTGTTGTTACCGTCGCGGGTAATCGTGAATCCAGCAACTTCGACGTTGCTCGCTTGGATCGCAACAGTACTACCCGCGCCCCCGATCGGTCCGCTGATGACACTACCACCCATTCCAGGCCCAGCGCCAAGCAGCTTGAGGCCGGCCTTATTGACGGCAACATCTTCGTTGTAGGAGCCGGCTTCGACATTGACCGTATCGCCGGTGCTGGCGACGTTGATGGCTTCTTGGATCGTTTCGTCGGTGATGCCAGTCCCGGGTGTCGTGACATAAACCTGGCCTGCCTGGATGCGAATCAAGCCGGTCGTGTCGTTGTCAGGACCATGTGTAAGCTTATCTTCGACAGTAAAGGCATCGCCAAGAGACAAAACAGTGCTGGCGTCGATTCCGCCATAGGTCGCCGACGTGCCGTCGATGATTGTGTTGTCCATGGCCCCATTGGCGAGCGTCACATACTGGCCCGATTGACCGGTGAAGGTCGTGTCGCTCAGCGTGCTGCTCACCAAACTCGCTTGCGCACCGTTGACCGAGATGCCGGTCGTTCCACCATTGATAGTGAGGCCGCCAGACAGTTGAGCACTGGCAGTGTAAGCATCTGTGGTGACATCTTCGACCAGCACGCCGGTGGTCGCTCCACTGACGCTACCTCCGTTAATATTGACGCGGACATTGCTGTGCGGCAGCGCGTCGGCTGGTGCCGGACTGCTTCCTTGAGGCGTGTAAGGCAAGGCGCGATTGCGGACGCGAACGCCGATCGTGCCGCCGCTGATGGCGACATTGCTGATATCGACTTCGGTATCGCTGCTCCCGCCGGCATAATACGGATCGGTGGCGTCGACATTGATGCCGACTTCGGCATTGGTGATCGAGCCGCCGCTGATCTCAACATTGCCAACTCCTGCATTCCAGACATTGATCCCACGGGTAAAGCCGCCGGTGAGAATATTGTCGTCCACCTGAACTTGCGACGTGTTAGCGATCGACCACAGGTTGATGCCCCAGGTATCCCAATCACCTGTTTTGTCATCGGGATCCGTCGCAGTGACGGTTGTGGAAATCACATTATCGTGAATATCGAGGGTGTTCGAACCATACCAGAGATTGGCATAGATGCCCCAGCTACGACCAGCGCCGGTAATCTCATTGCGTGCGATTTCCAGTGTCGTGGCGGCACTCTGCATCGCTGCGCCAAGATAGTATTGATATGACGAAATTCCGATCCCAAAGAACGGAACCGCGAGTTTATTGTCCTGAATCTGCCCGAACATGTTTTCGCCAACGTCGATTCCCGTATAACCAGCGTTGAGGAAATCGTTTTTCTCGATCAACAGGCCGGCTGTCTGCGTCCCGCCCGGATTTGTCAGACTAACAACGAATGCGTCATCATTGAAATTCGTGAAGCGATTATTCTTAATCACCAAATCACTTACGGCGTAATTCCCTGAATCATAATTCGCGATGGCCGTTGCGTCCGAGCCGTCACCGTCGAACGTGAACCCGTCAATGGTCACACCCGAGACAGTTACCAAGGCCAATGTACCCGTGGCCGATTGGATGATGCTTTCCGTCGCCGCACGATTGCGCGCGTCGTTCCCGGCTTGAGCCCCGAGCAGTGTGATGTCCTTATTGATCGTCACATTTTCGAGATATGTTCCTGCCTCGACATTGACCGTATCCCCCGTGCTGGCGGCATCGATGCCGCGCTGGATACTATGATCGGTGCCAGCGTCGGTGACATAAACATTGTTGGCGACCCAGGTCACCAAGCCGGAACTCAGCGCATCGACCTTGTGATAAATCTTGTCTTCGATACGGAAGTTATCAGTTGACGTCGGCAGGGTGGGGTCGAGACCTTCGAAATTTGCTGCGCCGTAAGCCGTCAGGTTGTAGGACTGACTGCTCTGGTTGTCGATGAAGAGCGAATCGCCCGCGAAGATGTTGCCCGCGCCGATCGTGACAATGCCCGTAGTGTTAATCAAAAGATCGGTGTCATTGTCATCGTCGGCGTCGCCAAGCGTATCGTCATTAAAATTGTTTCCCGTGACGGAACCTGTGGCCGAACCGCCAAAACGGATGCCAGTGTCGTTGTCGAAAATGTGGTTGTTCGTGATCGTGGCAGAGCCGGCGGTGATGTCGATGCCGACCGTGTTGCTATGGATCGACAAGTCATTGCCGTCAACTACGACGGTACCAGCAGACTGAATACCCGTGGCAAAAGCGCTGACGTTGTTGTCGTCGATCGAATCATCGATCGTGGCACTTGCGCCAGTGAGGACATCTACACCCACGCTATTTGCAGCCGAAGTGCCGGTTATGTCGTTATTGCTCAAACTGGCCGACGCATTAATTCCTCCGACACGTACGCCGGTCCCCTTGATCCCGGTCAAAATATTGTTCGAGATGATGACCGGGCTTGTGCCGGTGTAGTTCTGCGGGGTCATGCCATAGACATCCAGCCAATTGAAGCCGATGTTGGCATTGGTAATGGTATTGCCGTCATAAGCGACCGACGTTCCGCTTCCTGAATGCGAAGTCACTCGGAACGCGATTTGTTCGCCGGCATGCGTGGCAGAACCGTGAAAAACGTTCAAGGAAATCGTGATATCGCTGTTGTGCGCATGGCCGTTCTCCCAGACACCAGTGATTTTTTCGGTGCCGCCAGCGGGCACATAGAAATCGTTTCCTGAGATCACCAAGCCATCGTAGCCGACATCGCCGGTTGTACTGCTTTGGAAGCCGAATGAGATTGCTCCGACACGCGAACCGTCCGCATCAAAGTAGATATCGTTATTGAGCAGTTTTTGATTCATGCCCTGGGTAAAGTAGAACGCGATCCCTTGAACCGCGAAATCGTCGCCCGCGACCGTCACCGTATTGTTCTGGATCACGGTATCATTGAATTGGCCAGTCGAATTCCAGCCGAGCATGATGGCGGATTCGAAATTGGTTATTATCAAGTTCTCGATCTTAAGACCATCATTTCCCACCGCCGAACCGCTGTCATTGCTGAAAAGAAATGATTCATAGACGTTGGACGTGTCGCCAACGCCGATGATTTCCGCATCGCCCGCGATTGCAGTAATGGTCAGATTGTCTACACCGTCAAGCAATCGCACGCCGCGCAGATCATTGGTCGCGCTCAAGCTTGTGCTGGCAGCATAGCTGGCCGCGGCAAAGGTCTCTGTCCAATCGAAAGTCCCAAACAGCTTGATCGTCCAATCGTCCCCGCCGACCGCCTCCACGGCATTCTTGATGCGCGTGTAGTTGTTGTCCGTCGCCGTTGGCGTTGTGGTAGCCGTTACATAGATCGTGTTCGTTTCCAGAACCACTAAACCCAATGTGTTGTTATCAACTTCATCGGTGATTTTTCCTTCTGCAACAAAATAGTTAAACGAGAGATCGGAAACGTGAACTCCGCCCAGTGTCAAATCTGTGCCGTCGAGATCAAAACCATCAAAGGCCCCGTTCGCCAGGGTGATGTAATCGCCGCTGGCACTAATCGATAAATCATTGAGATCATAACCGGTCAAACCCACGCCATTGTCGGAAAAGCTAAGTCCTGTGGTCGCGCCGGTAATCACGTTGCCGGTTCCGACGGTCAAGGCACCCGTACCGCTGACGGCGATACCCGTGGTGTTGCCCGTGAAGTTGCTGTTGTTGACGGTGGCGCTACCGCCTGCAAGCACGAGGCCGGTCCCCGTATTGGTAATATTGTCGTTGATGGTCGCGACGCCGCCGAGAAGCGTGACGCCCGCGACTAAACCAGAGCCGTAAGTGTTCACACCCCCGACGCCGATCGAGACGTTATCATATGTCCCGCCTACCAAGTTATTGGCAACGACAATAGCATGGCCGACAGAACCGGTGGCGGTGTTGAAGGTATTGCCATAAATCGAAGCTTGATTTGCCAACGAGGTACTGTCGCCACTACTCGCTCCGTCAGAATCGATGACGACATACAGAAAATCGGATCCGTTGATGATTGGGTTGGCAGGAAGATTCATTTCGGGCGTAAAGGTATTGCCCGAGACCGTCAGCCCA
Source organism: Pirellulales bacterium (assembly GCA_041736895.1). Taxonomy (GTDB): domain Bacteria; phylum Planctomycetota; class Planctomycetia; order Pirellulales; family JALHPA01; genus JANRLT01. The sequence continues at coordinate 30,037 of JBGSSS010000123.1, read as the reverse complement.
TTGGAATTTCCGGACGTGATGCCGATCACATCGCCATTGAACTGATTGCCCGAAACGGTGATCGGGGAGCCGTTATTGCCGTTCCAATTCTGATTGAGCTGCAAGCCGGTTGGCGTGCCAAACGGATCGCCAGAAGTGGGAGCAAAAACATTGTTTTGAATAAGAACGGGACTATTCGCGTTCGTGCCGCCGAGATCGAGACCAGCTCCACCAACACGATGCTGACCAACGAAATAATTGCGGTCCGCTAGAGTAGGACCGCCAATTGTCGTGGTTCCGCCCGTGGCGAACTGAATATTCATGTCATTTGCCGCACCAGCAAAAGTATTGCCAGTCACCGTAGCTTGAACCGCTCTCAACCAAACGGCGCGTTGGAAGAAGCTAGAGCCGCTTGTAATGTTGACATCATTGTTTTGCAACGTAATCGAGGGGTCGGCACTTGCGTTGTCATAGAGCACAATCCCCGCGGCATGAACGGTCAAGCCCGAGGGGATTTCAGTCCACGCCGTGGTGTTGCTACCGATCGACGTGACCTTGGTATTTTTGATAGTTAAATCATCAAAATTTGCGGTCGCGGCAATACCGACCGGAGCAATTGGAGCGGTACCAAGAATGAGTGCGTCATCGTTTTGATTGACCTGTACCTCAACGCCATCGATCGTGACATTGGTCGCAGAAACCTTGAGGACCGATTGCTGTGCACCGGTAGTCGGCTTGATTTTCGCGCCGAGCAAATTCAAAGACTGCAGCGTAGCGGATTTATTGATTTCAGCGACCTCGTCGTAGTCACCGTCATGCAGGGTGACTGTACCCGCGACATTCACCGCGTTGATCGCTTCTTGGATCCTTCCGGTAGCTCCGACTTGCTGCCCTTGGACTGTGGCATGAAAATTCGACTTATCTCCAATGAAGCCCACTGCTCCCAAGTCCGTGTCAGCGCCACTCCCCAAGTAAGGAGTGATATCTACGTTGCCTTCGGTCAAGCCCAGCAGTGTTGTGTCGGTTGTCGTGCCCCACCAGTTTCCCGACGCGTTGATCACATAAGAGCCGGCGGTCGCATTTGAAACTGCTTTGCCGGCCATATTCACGCCGGATAAGTCACTGTCTGTAATCGAGGCCGTTCCAGCCGACTGCACCAGCAAGCCCTTGCTGGTATTGGAGATCGTAAATAATTTACTGGAAGTAATTGTTGCATTCCCGTCCGAGACAGCCACGGCAGCAGCGCCGCCGCCAGCAATCCCGATTTCGCTATTACTGATTTGTGCCGTAGCGCCGGTGCCGCCTCCGACATTGATCCCGAAAATCGACGCGCCTTGGACCACCGAACCCGACAGAATGAGATCGCCTTCGTTCGCTCCACTCGCGTCAACATCGATCCCGGTTAAGCCACCTGTCACCGTGGAGTTGTTGAGTGTCAATTTCCCCTTAACACTGATCCCAATGCCAGCAAACCCGAAACCCGTCAAGGCCATGTTGCTGATAGATACATCGCTGCCGGCAGTAATCGTCACTCCTGGCGAGCCGCCAGCGTTGACGTTTACGGTGCCTTGACCAAGCATCGTGAAATCTTTGCCAAGCGAAGAGAATGTGCCGGTGTAATTTCCATTGAGTACATAAATCGTACCGCCACTGTCCAAGGCCGCCAAAGCAGCCGAGATCGAACTAAAGGCATCTGTTCCAAAGGTTTTCGAAAGAACTGTGCCATCGTCGCCTGCACCCGTATTGCTGACGATATCGCCCGCCGAAAGGCCTGTGGGAGCTGTGTCAGTATTGATCGCCCAATTGTCATTGACCCACACATTCGCCGCCAACACTTGCCGCGGCTCAAGTGCCTCGATCCCTGCGCGCAGCGTTGCCAACTTCGCGCGGTTGCTCGGCTTGTTTTTCTTGGCGCGCTTCTGGCCGAAGTTCAAATGGCCGGCGCGGAGTTGCCGGGTGCGGCGCGAGCTGCGCGTCGTGCTGACGCTTCTCGCAGCGGCAACCAATCGATCGCCCACCGCATCGGCCGCGGCCGTGAGTTTGTTGCGGATCGTTTGCCCGCGGCTGATCAATTTGCCGACCAGCCCGACGAACGCCTGGAGGTAACTCGGCAAGCGCGACAGATTGAGCGGCAAGAAGACGGGGAACAGCGCCTTCCAACGGTCAACGCGAGCTTTTTGCGCTGTCTGAAAGCGCGTGATCGCGGTTTGCATCTCCAAGCGCCATTGCTGGCTCTTGCGGCGAATGTTTTCTTGGCGTACGGCTTGGTGTTTCGCTTGACGATGTTGGCGGCGGATGGTCACGAAATTATCCTCATGGGGATCCTCAATGTCTGTGCTTAGCTGGACGATGAATTGCTAAAGCCAAACGATCGAGGAAGTGTTGGTAGGCGACTGACAATATTTAGATCCAGGCACAGTGCGGCTGAAAAATGGCTTGCGAGTATCCACTCGCAGAATTCGTCGTCTCGCGCGGGCAGAGAAGAAATCTTGCCCGGCCGACGTGCGCCGATCCTTGACGCGAATTGGTTAATAAAATTTGTTCACGGGATTTGTTTCACAGAAACAAACAGCTCAGGAACATCACGCGTCGATCCGCAAGGCTTTCTGTGCGAAGTATTCTGCACAAGAAAAAAAGTGCGTTTGCTGATCCGCCTAGTGACATGAGATTTGCTGAGTTGAATGTCGAGCAAAGCGCTTTTGATTCAACGGTCCGCGCGCAGGTTATGCGCTAACACAAAACTCCGTGTCTGACACGCTAGACTCTTTTTGCCGCGCAAAGCGGAACAAAAAAATGATGAGAATTCGACTTTTTACAAAAGCCGAAAAACATAGAAATACAGCCTGAATAATGCACTTTTCAACGAAAACCCACCTGCACAAAAACGAGTGCTGAAGAGAAGTCAGAGAGCGCAAACGCGAACTGCTTGGTCCGCGCGAAACGCGATCTTGCTGGAGATTGAAATTGACGAAGGCTCGTCGTTAGAAGCCTGCCCTAGGTCCTTTGTTAAAACGCTCGATCAGAAAGAAAATCGTTAGCTGCCTGCCTTCAGCAAACAAAGTTCTGAGCGTTGGACGCTGCTCAAGAGATTTTGCCTGCCACAATCGCTGCACACTTCCCGGAATCCGTGTTATTGATTATCGATTCCACAAAATGAAATCGCAGCCAGATCTCGGAACACCAGTAGGCTACAAATTAATCAAACAATTTCTGTTTTGCAAGCAGCTTCACGAAAGTAACAGAATTCTCATGATTAAGGGGCTGTCCCATACCAATGTACAGTAAAACACTTGTCATTAGAAAGCGAAGCATAATCGAGCGACTTTGCAGCCGATCCTTGCGATCTCGCAATTTCTTTCTTATCCCACTGCCTCGGAGCTTACGCTGCTGTAAGTTAGCCTACGAACAGGAATGGGCAGCATGAGCATGTGATAATGCAGCAGTTCGAAGGGCAGGGGATCGGCTCTTGAACTTAAGTGCCGTGAAATGCGCTCAGAAGATTAATGCAAAAGTAGATGCTGTCCGCATTGGCGACGAAAGATCACGCCGCAACCTAGCGCGACGATGCCCCAAGCCCAAGTGCTTGGTTCCGGAATCGCTTGGATAGTGAAATTGTCGAAGTTCACTAGGGACGTTGTGTTATTGACAAGCGAACCGGCGACAAACAAACCCGTGACCCCTTGGGTATAGGTATTGTCCGTAATCGTGAGCGTGCTGAGCGGATCAAGCGGATTGAGCAGGTCCGTGAGCACGCCCGTGAGTAGACTTCCCCGAAGAGCCAACTCCAAGCGATAGTTTCCATCGTCGGGAAGTTCCTCGAAGCGAAACTCGGCGAGGGAAGTACGCAGTTCGTTGTCCAAGCGATCGATGGCGAAGCGTGCGCGGGGCGCGGTGGAGAACCATTGCGGCGAGTAACTTAGCACATAGGCGTCGAGCGCGCCGGGGGTGATCTGCCGCATGCGGCTGACCACGCCAAAGAATTGGTTATTAATTTCATAACTGGAAAAATCAACCGCCACGCTGTGATCACCTGCTTGCGGCAGATCGTTGCGATACAGTGCCCCGCGCCCTGGCCCAAAGTTGAGATTGGGCGAGAAGGTGGATTGGAGTTGCACTTTCGCTGGCTGAGGATACGAGATCGAAAAGCCGCCCAAGGGGTTATAGAGGGACCAGCCGGCGATGTTGCCGTCGTCGAAATCGTCGCTGAAGATCGCGGCTCTGGTATCGGCTGAGAGCCCGAGCAGTGTGATTGTCGTCAATACCAAACCAACGAAAGACCGAGTGAGTAACGAGCCTTGCATGAAGTACGTCTTGTTGAAGTAATGGGAAAAAAATTCAATGAGGGTAGGGAATCCTGAAATCCGCAAAGTAACAGAGCTTGATTTTACTGTGCCGCTCGACCGCCACCAGCATTTGGCGCAGGTCAGGCGAAAAGAAAATCGCCTCGGGAGCCCCTCCCGAAATTGGAATTTCAATAACACGAGTGCCGGTACGGAGATCCCAGAATTGTAGGGTGCCGTCCATGTATCCTGCCGCGACATAGCGTTTGTCGGGAGTGATTGCCAGCGTATTTAGCTCGCGGACTTTCCCGGCATAGCTGGCGATTTCACGGCGTTGTTCGAGGTCGTAAACTTTGATCGTTTCCTCGCTAAACCCTGCGACCAGGAGTTGGCTGTCGGCCGAAAAATACGGCCGCGCCTTGTTGCTGAGAATTTTCCAAAGGACTTCACCGGTCCTCAAATCCAGCAGCTGGATTTCGCGCGGGCTGTTGAAATGCAGCACTGCATAATTTCCATCAGGGGAAAATGTTAACTTTCGGCATGAATTGCCCGAAGCCAACGTAAACTCTTTGCTAAGCCGATCGTCATTCACATTCCACAATCGAAGCCTGCTCTCGGGTCCAAAGATCCCGAGCGTTTGACCATCGGGATGCCAATGGATTTGCTCTTCACCAGTGGGAGTGATGCTCAGCTCTTTCTGAAGCTGCTCTGGCCCCTCCAGGCCCGTGCGAATCAGGACTGGCTGATTTGCTGGAAACAAGGCCGCGCTGCGAAAGCGCGCATCAACAGCGGCGTGCTCTAGAAACGGAACTTCATGAAAGGAAAAATCCTTAGAACCAAACTGGCGCAAGTTCGTCGCAATCCAGCCATCTGCGCCGATGACCAACAGCGCGCCGCTTTTGAAATCCACGCGGATGTCCCGGTTGCCATGGAATTCGCCCAGTTTCCAACTGCAGTAACCCAAGGCACGATCCGTGTCGTTATGCCAGACCTTGACTCGAGCATCGACCCCGCCTGTTGCAAAGCACTCACCCTGCGGAGAGAGAGCGATCGACCAGATGGGTTGATCATGGGCGGCAAAATCGAACTCCGGAGCCGTCGTCGAGGGCTTGTCCATCCGATAAATCTTGACTCTTCCAGAATTCGCGCAGACGGCTAGATGCTGCTGCTTGACGCAGGTGTTGAGGGCACGAATCCAGGTCAAATCGGTGATGATTTTATCGACGAGTTCTCCGTTGCTAATGCGGTATTCATATAGAACCCCGGTTTGACCTCCTACGAAGACGGTGTCCGCGGGCGCGTTAATTGCCAAGGCGTGCAATTTACTATTGACCCGCTCGCTATGCCAACGGAGTTGGCCCGATTCGATGTCCCAACAGCGGACAAGCTCTTCATGGCCAGTAGCAAGCAAACTTTTTCCATCGGGTGAAAAAGCGACGCCGCGGATCCACGGATTCTCGCCGCGAAACTCATGCAACTGCTCTTTCGTGTGGAGCTGCCAGATGCGGACCGCCCCGTCGACGCCGCCGGTCGCAAACCACGGCTGACTAGGATGCACGGCCAAGCAGAGAATGTCCCCGTCGTGACACTTGAACTCACCCAAGCACTCTCCCCGCGCGGGATCCCATTGCATCACTTTGCCGTCATCGGCAGCGCTCAATAACTGACTGCCATGAAACGCCAGCGCATTGATGTTCCCCTGATGCCCCACGAGCTTGTGCAGGATTTTTTGGGTGGCTAGCTCGGTGATCAGGATGTTGGATTGATGATCGCCCGAGGCCAAGAGTTTGCCGTCCGGCGAAAACGCCAGCGCGCTGACTGTATTTTGATGCTCGACCTGGAATTTCTCGTGATGACAGCGGCGCCACAGATGCCACCAAACAAAATCGCGCTGGTCTTGTTCATTTGCCTGCGGCACCGAGGCCTGGAGCGACTTCACCGCCGAGTTTAATTTTGCTTCCGCCAAACCGGCATCCGCGAGTTGCAAGTTGCGCAGGTGGGCGATGTGACGCAGTTCCTCGAGTTGCTTCTCGCCCGTGGCACGCAGTTCGCGGTTGATGCGCAGTTCGTCTTCGATCTTATGCAGATGCCAGTAACCTCCGGCAAACAACAGCAACACGGCTGCCGCCAAGACCGAGATCATCCCCGTTACCGTCGGATGCCGGCGCGCCCAGCGTATGGCGCGCGCGGTAGCTCCTAGAGGTCTGGCTAGCGTCGGCTCTCCGACGAGAAAACGCTGCAGATCGGCGGCTAAATCGGCAGCCGATTGATAGCGGTCGGCGGGTTTCTTTTCGGTCGCGCGGCGGACAATCGCCTGCAAATCGCGCGGCATATCGGCGCGATAGAGCGAGAGCGGCTTGGGATCGTCTTGCAGAACCTGCCGCCACGTTTCAGTCCGCGTCGAACCGCGAAAAGCAGGCACGCCCGCCAGCATCTCGTACAGGATCATGCCGAGCGAATAGACATCGCTGGCGATGTGAATCTGGTTGCCCTGTCCGGCGATTTGTTCCGGCGACATATAAGCCGGAGTCCCCATTGGAATGTGCGTTTGCGTTGCGTCTTGAGTTTCGTTCAGGATTTTGGCCAAGCCGAAATCCGTCAGCTTAGGTTCGCATTCTTCGAGCGGCGGGAGGTCGCGGCTCTTGGCCGTGTCCGGATCCCCGAACTCCCCCTCGAGCAAGACATTGGCGGGCTTCAAATCGCGATGCAAAATCCCGTGCTGATGAGCGTAATTAATCGCCAACGCCAACTGGCGAATCAATTGCGCTGCGGCACGTGGCGATAGATTTGTTTGCCGGCGTTCCAAATACAGTTGGAGCGTCACCCCTGCGCAATATTCCGAAGCAATCCAGGAGATCGGACCGGTGTTGCCGACTTCGTAAACCCGAATGATGCCCGGATGCTCTAAGCCCGCGGCGGCACGCGCTTCGATGAGAAAACGCCGTTGCAATTCGGGTGACACGAGCGCCGCCGGGTGGGGCACCTTGAGCGCGAAGAGCCGGTTCAATTCCGGATCGCGCGCTAAGAACACGACTCCGCACCCGCCGCGTCCCAGTTCGCGCAAAATTTGAAACCGGCCAATCGCGCGCGGTTTCGAAGCGGCTGCTGGCAGGGGAACCGGATTTTGCTTGAGTTCTTCGCGATAGCGGGCAAGTTGCCGGAGCGCATTCTCGATGCGGCGAGAATCGATATTGTCCTCTGCTGGACTTGCGTGCGAGCTTCCAGCGGTATTCAACGAGCCAGCCGCGCAGCGCTCCGCCATCACCAGATCGAGAGCAACGAGTATTTCCGAGTTGGCGGGATCAGGTCGCATCTTCCTTGCTCTCCAACAGTTCAGTTAGCACAATCATGGCTCTGCCCCAAAGTTTGCGGGAAGCTTCTTCACTGCGGCCCAGTCGTTGGCCGATTTCAACGAACGACAGTTGCTCGATGCTGCGCAACTCGATGGCCGCGCGATAGTCGGGATTCAGTTGAGCGATCGCTTTTTTCAAACGATCAACATTTTCGTCACGGAGTAACTCTGACAGCGGGTTGCGCGAGTTCGACGAAGTTTTGGCGAGGGCTTTGTCCGGAACCTCGCGGTCGACGCTCCGTTTTTCGGTAAAGCGATAGGAGCGGCCCGTGGTCGAGATCTAGCGAAGCAAGATCACCCGCAGCCAACCGAGCAGCTCGGCTTCGGTTGATCCGCGAAAGTCGTCAAACTTGTTACAGGCCGCGACGAACGTTTCTTGCACGAAATCGGACGCGCCGATTTTTCCTTGCAGCCATGTTTCTACTTCCGAATTGGCAATCGCAAGCAAATAATCACGGCAGGATTCCAACAGAGTAGATAGCGCCAGGGAATCACCGTCCCGCGCTTGTTGAAGCAATTTTTCAAGCGGTGGCTGGTTGCGCTCGGACACGAAAAACACTGCCCCCGTTCGCTGCTGAACTGATAAAACGCAAATGACGAAGAATCGCTCTTACTAAGGAAAAGCAATTTCATAGCCGTTGTAACATATTATTAAACTAAGAACTTCACCTGCTGTCAAGCAGACAGAAACATCCGAAATACGCTGGCTATGCATTGAATTTATTATTTCATTTATTTATTTCGCAATTCTTGTCCGCTCAATAGCAAGGATTGCATCTAGTGTAGTGAGGCCTAGATTTTTGTCTCCCCGGAGATGCTATGTACCTGGGGTTGCGCGGATGTTGTACAAAATGATCGCAAATTTTTTTTCCGCACTGCGTCTCTGGGGCACCTTGACCGTGCGTACCTTGGACCGGGAACCCGAGCAATCTCATAGAGAACAAGACAAGTCCACTGATTCCAAGTCGACTCCCAAGTAATTGGGATGTAGTTGCTTGGTAAGCGCCACGGTTTAGTCATTCATGATTGAAGTGCTCTGGGGCAGAAGCATTTCACGATGGGTGGTTATGCCGTTGGCGCTTTTTCGTCGTTCTCTTTTCCTAAATTCGCGTAATTCAAAAGCTAATTCCAATACACGTTAGGTATTGTGGTATTCGCAGTGTTTGAAAATTATCTCGGCAATTCGGCTCGTGGAGTTCGTCCAGTGTGCTGCCGCACAGTTCCCAGAGCTTGTCTGCCGTGCGCTGAGCACCATCCTGCAACAACTTTTTGAACTTCGAGAATGCCAGTTCGATGGGGTTCAGGTCAGAGGAGTAGGGCGGCAAGTATCGCAACTCGGCTTGGCCGCTTCCCACGGCTTCGCACAGGCCCGCCTCGCAAGAACGTCGTGGTCTGCCAACGGGCGCTAGGAACTATTTCCATCAGTCGGGTGCCGACCGGCGAACGGCCGCACGCGTTGCAGCTCGTGATCAAACAAACCTGCTGGTCAAGTTCGGCGCGCATGTGCTTAAATTCGCGGCATTGCCTAATCGATCCTTAAAAACAACGAATTTTGTCATAAAATCATTGTTTTTTTGTTTATATTAGATACTTAAGCAATTCGTGGGTCATTCCCTGATTGCTCGAACGAAATACCCTGCCTAGTTTGGTCCTGCCACGTCCTGCTTTGATTGTGCCGCAATTGATGCTGGCCTCGCCTTGCCAGTAACGGAACGATTTCAGCGTCTGTCTCAGATAATCTTGCGAACAGCAAGACAGCAATCTTCTACAACCAATATGTGTCACAGAATAACAGCAATCATCCTGAGCTTGCTCGGCGTGTCATTGTTTAGTGGCCAAGTCGTCGCACAGTCTGTCGTCTCTGCCGAGGTGCAAGCGGTCCTCGCGAAGCGTTGCTTTGAGTGCCATAACAAGGATACCCAAGAAGGCGACGTGCGCTTCGACAACTTTGCCGCGCTCGACAAAGATGCCAAGGTCGCCTTGCTGAATCGAGCGCAGGAACAATTGCACTTTGGTTTGATGCCGCCCAAAGAGGCCGAGCAGCCCACAGCAGCCGAACAGAAAACACTCACCGCCTGGGTGCGCGGGGAACTGACGAAGTTCAACGCCCCGTTGATCGAAGAAAAACTGCGCTACCCCGACTATGGCAACGCGGTGGATCATACGAAGCTCTTTAGCGGCGAGATCAAGGACAAAGCCTTCACCCCGGCGCGCCGCTGGTTGGTGAGCCCGCTGATTTTTCATGAGCGGGTCTTGGATGTCTTTAAGCTCGAAGGCAAAGAACGCGAAGGCCTGAAAAACCAAGGCTTCTACGGCGTCACCAATCCGTTTGTCTTGCCCGAACACTCGGGCGTGCGCGATTACGCGATCAACGCGCTCGATGGCGGGCACTTGTTGGTCATGCTGACGAATGCCGAGTGGATTTCGCAAAAACAAATCCGCGCCGCGCGCGTGAAGAACGGCGAACTCAAGGCCGACGAGTTCGACAATCCCAAGGACAAATGGTTCCCCAAAACCACACCGGCCCCCTTCGAAGCAATCATCCTCAAGAAAGACAAACCGACCGAGCAAGAACTGGTCGCGGCGATCCAGGAACAGTTCGACTGCGTCTTGCGGCGGCCGGCGAGTGAGGCGGAGTTGGCCAAGTATTTGGAGCTAACGAACTCGTCTATCGCTGTCGGCGGCAACACCGAAGGACTGCGGCAGATGCTCTTGGCGGTGCTGCTCGACTCCGAGTTTCTGTATCGACTCGAATTTGGCGCCGGCGAAGCGGACGCACATGGCCGCAAGAAGCTCTCGCCGCGCGAAGCCAGCTTTGCGATCTCGTACGCGCTCGGCGACCGCGGTCCCGATCCGCTGCTCGTCAAAGCGGCCAACGAAGGACGCCTCAACTCCAAGGAAGACTACGAACGCGAAGTCCGCCGTTTGTTGGCCGATCAAAATTATTACCGCGGACAAGTTGACAAGACAATCAACAATTCGGACGTCGTGTCGCATCCGAAGATCAATCGTTTCTTCCGCGAGTTCTTTGGCTACTACAACGCACACAAGGTCTTTAAAGACAGCACCCGCCTCGGCTTCTACGCCAATCCGGGCCGCGGCAGTTCCGGCACGCCGGGGCATCTGATCCGCGAAGCGGATCGCGTGGTCGAGTGGCACTTGCAGCAGGACCAAAACCTGTTTGTGAATCTGCTGACCTCAGACAAGTACTTCATGTACCACAACATCGACAATGCCAAGGGACAGCAAACGGCCGACAATTGGCGCGCCCTTTACGATAAACTCAAAGACACCGATTGGAAGAAAAACCCCAAACAGGTCGAAGAGCAATTCCCTGATCTGCTCAAGCAACACGGCATTCAATCGTTGTCGCAGCGCCAAACGGTCCACGGCAGCACGCTGACCCGTGTGATGAAGCATCTCGACTATACGTATGGCAGCGGGCAAACCCCTTTTACGACGTTCCCCTGGGCGCACGGCAATCAGTATCGCTACTCGGAAATCTACGGCCTGCCGCGCACCCCGGGAATCGATGGACGTTACGGCGGCAATGATCATCTGGACTATCCGGTCGTGCAGCCGTTCTCCTTGCCCAACCATAAAGGCATTCTCACGCACCCGGCGTGGTTGATCGCCCATTCGTCGAACTTCTTTACCGATCCGATTCGCCGCGGCCGCTGGATTCAAGAAAAATTGCTCGCGGGCCGCGTGCCCGATGTGCCGATTACTGTTGATGCCAAGGTTCCCGAAGATCCGCACCGCACTTTCCGCGAGCGTGTCGAATCCGTCACTGGACAATCGCAAACGGCTTGTTGGAAATGTCATCAGCACATGAACCCGTTGGGCTACGCGTTTGAGCTTTATGACGATTTTGGCCGCCCGCGGACCGAGGAATTGCTCGAAAATCCAGAAAACCTGCTTACCAAAGGCAACGGCAAGGATAAAATTGACACCTACAAGAGCAAGCCGGTGAACACGACGGGTTACTTGCGCGGGACGGGCGATGCCAAGCTCGATGGCCCGGTCAAGGATGGGCTCGAAATGATCGACCGGCTCGCGCAGTCTGAACGTGTGCGGCAGTCGATCATTCGTCACGCGTTTCGTTTTTACATGGGGCGCAATGAAATGCTCTCCGATTCGGCAACGCTGATCGATGCCGACAAAGCCTACCTCGCCAGCGGCGGCAGCTTCAAAGCCGTCATTGTTTCGCTGCTCACCTCCGATTCCTTCATCTACCGCAAATAAGGGCCACTTCCGATGAACTTGAATACGCGCCGAGATTTTCTGAAGACCGCGGCCCTGGGTGCAGGCGCAACGATGCTCGCGCCCACGATCGCACGCGCCGCTGCCACGCCCGATGGCAAGCCGCCGATGCGGTTTATCTTTATGCACAAGGGGAACGGTGTTTTCCCGAGCGTGATGGTGCCGCCGACGCTGAGTCCCGCCGACAAGGCCAAAGAAGAAAAGAAAGAATCGTTCGAGGTCAGTTGGGACAAGCATGACCTTCCAGAATGGATGAGCCAACTCAACGCTCACAAGGACAACCTGACCATCCTGCAAGGGCTCTCGGGCAAGATGTGCACCAACGGCCATCACTCGTGGCAATCGTGCATGGGTGTGTACGCCGCGACCGAACGGCTCAGTTCGATCAAATGGGCGACGGTCGATTTTGAACTGGCCAAACTCTTCCCCTCGCCGCTGGAACACATCGAACTCGCTTGCTTTCCGGCCGGCGGCGGCAACGCGCGGGGCAACATCAACGGCATCGAAAAGGGCTTTTCCGCCCGCGGCGCACAGCAGCCGAACTATGCGTTTGGCTCGCCCAAGGTCGCCATCGACGAGTTGTTCAAGTCCGTTTCGAATCACGAAAAAGGCCGCATCCGCTACGAGCTCGAACGCCGGGTGCTCGACTTTGCGGCGAAGAATCAGGCGAGCCTGACCCAAGATCAAGTCGGCCTCGAACTGGCCAAGGTCCGCAACTACGCCGAAGCGATGGAAGACATCCGCACGCGCAACAAGAAGCTCGAATCGATGGGCGAAACGATCGCGCGCAACGTGCCGAAGCTTGACAAGAAGTACTTCGCCGACGATCTCTCGACCGTTGATCGGCAAGTCGCGCACACCGAGATTCTACTCTCGGCCTTGATCGCCGGCATGACCAACGTCGTCACCTTCACCGTCGATGAACTCGGCACGAACTACACGGGCCTGCCAACGATTGAAAAAGAAAACGTGAATCAGCACGACGTCGGCCACGGCAAAGCCGTCGCGCAACTCTCGGCCGAGCAAGTCCGCGAAACGATTCTCCGCGGCCACATGGGTTTGATCGATACGATCGTTCGCCGGCTAAAGTCCGTCCCCGAGGGGAACGGCACGATGTTTGACAACACGATGCTCTGCTACTTCCCGGATAACGGCGAAACTCATCATAGCCACGGCATCGAATGGCCGTTTGTGATCCTCTCGGGCCGCAATGCCAAGCTAGACATCGCCGGCCGTTACATTCGCTTGCCATTCTGGGGCAAAGAAGGCCACCAGACACTCGGCAACTGGTACACGACAATCCTCAACGCCTACGGCAACCCGATCAAACATTTTGGCGACTTGGACCTGGGCTTGAACAAGCTCGTCTCGAATCAGACGGGGCCGATCAAGCGGTTCCTGGCTTAGCATGCCGGCGTGATTTATGAGCGAGGGCGTACTCTCGCCCTTGCTAAACAGGAACGCATCCTAACCGAACTCGGTGTTTCGGTGAGCTGTGTAGTTTCGCCTACGAATGATTTTGCGGTCGTGCCAGGAATAATCCCCAAGCCTACTAAGCTCAGCGTTTAGCTCGGTTCGGGGATGGTTGTAATTGTAGCTGCCTTGGCGAGCCATTTTGAATAGAACTTCTGTCACGGCACACTTATCACGGCGTAGCCGTCGAGTTGACCGTTGATTAAGGTAGTCATCGCGGATGTTGCTATGGCGACACCCTCGGCGATGTCCGTTTGTGGGATTTTCTTACGGGCCAGAGTTTGGCCGCAGATTAGGACCTCGACTCCGGCCTCTCGTAATTTCGCGATCAGGGCAATGTTGGGATTCTTTGCCCCGGCGTTTTGTTTCGCGTAAGCGTCGTTGGTCAGTGCGGCCGGGGCCGCATCGCCGTGGAAGACGATTGCGATTTGCACCGCCGAGGGTTTCAGACCCGCCGCGCCGTAAAGATTGAGCAGCCGCGCCGCGCGTTCCAAACCCGGATTCAGTTCGGTCGCTTTTACGGCAGCGGTGACATCGAACAACACCCTCGCCCCGGCACGCGGAGCTTCGGGGGCACCCGTCAAGACAACCACTCCGCCCACCTCGGGTATCAGCGAAGTCTTGAGTTCTTGTGACTCGACGACTTTTTGAAATTCGACGAAATAGTTTTCCTTGAGCAAGTTTTTTCGTTCGGTGACTTTGCGAAAACCGCTGCGGCGGATTTCGTCTTCAAACGTTTCTTGTCCAGCCCGCACATGGGACATGACCCACGGCGTGCTTTTTCCTTCGACGCGTTGAAAGTCGATCACGATGACGCGGCCGCCGGGCTTCAGTGCTTTGTGCAGGGAGGCCATGGTCTTCAACGGAAATTCGAAATGATGATAGGTGTCGCAGATAAACGCCACATCGACCGATTCGGGTGGCAGTTCCGTGGAGTCCGCGGTGCAGAGCAGTGTCTGGACATTCGGAAGTTCCGCTTCGCGGCTGGTGCGCTGAATATGGTCGAGAAACTTCTGCGAAATATCAACGGCGATCACGCGGCCATTTTTGCCCACAGCAGCGGCGAACAAGCGCGTAAACAAACCCGTGCCTGCGCCGATGTCGGCGACGACCTGTCCTGGTTTCAGTTGGCACGCGGCGACGATCTCTTTACGCTCTGCATAGACCTCGCGGCTTTCGACCTCGAACTTGCCTTGGAACTCTTTGAGGTCCGGATCGCGAAACGAGTCGTTGATGCCGGGTTTGACGCTTTGCTCTTGGCCGTAAAATGGAGTCGCCCCCAGAAGCAACACCAGCATTGCGAGAGCTTGGATGTACATGTATCGATTGCCTAGCATCATTGAGCCTCTTTCTTGGTTTCTTGTTGACCCGCTTTGCGAAACACCGCGAAAAGAAACAATTGTGTTTTACCTGCAGGTGTGCTGTGAGAGTATTCGAGTTGTCGAATGAGGGTGTACTCTGCTCCTAACAACGCCGCGAGGGCCTGAGCGTCATAGCGGCACACAGATAGTCCGCTGCATTTTTCTGGTCCTTGAAGCGCAAATGTGCCCAGCACGAGATAACCGCCAGGCAGTAACGCCTTATGAAAACGAGTTAGATATTTGTCACGATCCTCGGCAGTGGTGAGAAAATGAAAGACTGCCCGATCATGCCAGATATCATATGTGCCGAGTTGCTCAACTTCGGTAATATCGGCCTGAATCCAATGCACTTGGGTGGCCTGCTCCCGAAGTCTGTCTTGGGTCAGTTTCAGCGCGGCAGCAGAAATATCGAGGACGGTCACTTCCCAGTTGCCGGCTGCCACTAGCCGGTCGACCAACAAAGATGCCCCTCCGCCCACGTCGATGATTCGACCGCCCCCGGGCGCGACACCTTGAATCAATTCAACCGAAGTAGCTGGTTCGGCTTCAAACCAACTCACCTCAGAGCTTGGCTTGGTGTGATAGACGTTTTCCCAATGCGTTCGACGATCCACGATACAATTGCTCCAAGTTGCTCGAGAATATGCAAAACCCAAAACGACAATTTCCTTTAGCCGCGTCCTCGTAGCATGCCATGCCAGTACAGCCGGGGCAAGGCGTACGCCTTGAGTAAATACATCGAGAGTCGCTCCTTCGATTGATCAAAAGGGAAAGTCTCTTGCGGCTTTCCTTCGTAATCAAATTCGGCAAGCACCAGTTTCCCGTAGCCAGTAACAATCGGACAGGAAGTATATCCGTCGTACTTGGCCGTCAGTGGTTCTCCCTTGATTGCTGAGATCAGGTTTTTCACCAGCACTGGAGCTTGCTTGCGTATCGCGGCTCCGGTCTTTGATGTGGGTAACCCGCTGCAATCGCCGATCGGAAACACATTGGGATACTTGGGGTGCTGGAGCGTGTATTTATCGACATCCATCCAACCGGCGGCGTTCGCCAAGGGGCTCGACTTGATAATATCCGGCGCGCTCATCGGCGGCGTGACGTGGATCATGTCAAACGGGATGACAACCCGCTCGTGTGTTTCGAGTTGCTCGAACACCGCTTCCTTCGAATCTGGCTTCAGTTCCACGAGGTTGTGCTTGAACCGGAGATCAATCTCCTTGCGCGCCGCGACTTTCTCCAAGGTCTTGCGATACTTTTCGATGGCAAACAAATTTCCCTGCGCCGAGGCGAAGATGACCTGGCATTTCTCCCGCACGCCGGATCGCAGAAAATGATCCTCGGCCAAATACATAATCTTTTGCGGCGCACCACCGCATTTAACCGCCGTATTCGGCATCGTAAACAGGGCTGTGCCCCCCTTGAAGTTGCGCACACATTCCCACGTGTAATCGACTTGTTGGTAGGAGTAATTGCTGCAAATTTGCTGTCGTCCGAGTCCTTCTTTTAAGCCGGGGATCTTGTCCCAATCGATCTGGATGCCGAGCCCGACCACGAGAAAATCGTAGCTGATCTTCCGCCCCTGGCGCGTCACGATGGAATTCTGCTCGGGATGGAACTCGGCGACATGCTCGTGAATCCAATCCGCTCCGTCCGGAATGAACGCGGATTCCTCACGCTCGCTTTGTTCCTTGGGGAAAACACCCGCACCGACCAGCGTCCACAAGGGTTGGTAGTAATGCTTTGTGGAGGGTTCCACGATGGCGACATCGTAAGTCTTCAACTTGCGGCGCAATTGCGCCGCCACGGTAATCCCGGCGGTGCCGCCGCCGAGGATCACAACTTGGTAATGCTCTCTTATTGTTGAGGCCGTCATGGATCGTCTCGCTTAGGGCTTGGCTGGCAGGGCGTGATTTTTCTGGACTTCGCTGAAGCCATTCTTCAGGAAGAGCGATACCACGTCGGCATGGGCTTGGATCAACTTGACGGTGTAGGCGTCTTCCGATGTTTCCGTCACACGCATTCCCTTATCCGTTTTTTCATAGACAAACTTGATCTTGTCGCTGTTTCGAAAGACTTCGGCAAAGAGCGGATCGCGCAGATGGATCGGCTGTTTGTCTTTGACGCGTTTCTCCATCGAAGCCACATGCTTTTGGATCACCGCGGCAACTTCTGGCTTATCAGACTCGGTGAGTGTTTCGACGCCGTTGTCGGTTTTTTTGACATCGCGGCGAATGTCGGAGCGATGTTGCAATAGACCGTGAAACAGATCGCGATCCGCGGCAAAGGCCGCATCGCCGCCGGGGCCTTTCCCCATAGGCCCTTTGCCCATGGGCCCTTTACCCATCGGTCCTTTGCCCATTGGTCCTTGTTGCATCGGTCCTTTTCCCATTGGGACATTCCCCATTGGTGCTTTGCCCATCGGGCCTTTGCCCATGGGGCCTTTTCCTGGTCCCCGTTGCGCCATGCTGGGCGTGGCGATGAAAAGCCCCGCCATGACTAACAAAGCAATTCCAAATTTTTGAATGTTCATCTGATCTTCCTTGTGTAAGTGTGAAAATGGAACGAAACGTCGATGTCTCTGCATAAAAAATCGAGCAGAGGTTCTTCAGCAAGCCCCTACTGCCAAACGGTTCGAAAAATGACATACAGGGCAACAAGGACAATTGCCGCGGCAAAAATCTTTTGCAAAACCGGTCCTGCCAAACGCTGAGCCAACGCACTGCCAGCGAATAGCCCGCCGATGCTCCCCGCCGTGAATTGTCCCGCGGTTGCCAACGGCAGATCTTTGCCGGCCAACAAATGGCTCGCGGTTCCCGCTGCGCTGACCAGCGAAATCACTAACAGCGAGGTGCCGATCGCCCGCTGCATCCCCATGCCGCTAAACACGACGAGTGCCGGCACGATGATGAATCCGCCGCCGACGCCGAACATGCCCGAGAGCACGCCTGCCGCCAGACCAACAACGCCGAGCAGCAAAGCGCAGCGCGAGGTGATGCGCAGCTTGCCCTCAGGATCGCGCTGGCACGTCGGCCCAGCATTGTCATTCGCGATGATCGGCAACCGTGCGGTCGCGTCGCTCGCTTTGCTCCAAATCCGCGCGGCGATGATCAACATCAGCAGCACAAATGCCCCCAACAAAACCGGCTCGGGGGTCCGATCAGCCAGCCATGTGCCAACGGGTGCTCCAATCATCCCGGCCATCGCAAACAACAAGCCCGTCGGAAACTCGACCATCCCGCGCTGTGCCCGCTGGATGAATCCAATGACCGCAGTGCTCCCAACCGTCAACAGTGAAACGCCTATCGCCTCGCGCGCCGCCAGTCCGAGCCCATACACGAGCAACGGCACGGCGAAAATCGCCCCCCCTCCGCCAGTCAAGCCGAGCGAGAACCCGACAAAGGCTCCGAGCAGGATGGTGAGCAGCAACACAAAACTTCCTTTCGCCTTGTCCGACTTGAGTTAGGCTCCTGAGCAAACGTTTGCCAGCAATTGCTGAACGGCAGGCCATTCCGGGAGAACTGTCATTTGCCCAGGAAACGTTGCATGGTTTGTCGGTGCTCGTCCTCGTCGGCGGCCTGCTCTTCCATCGTCATCTTCAGAGCTATCAGTCCCTGCTTTTCGGCAAGTGCGGCCAGGGCGACGTAGTTCCCCACATCGGTTTGTTCCTCGAAAATGTCTCGCGACAGCATCTCGCGCGGATCGGTCAGCGGTGGAGCCAGTTGTGGCTGCAGCTTAGGTGTTGCTCCTAAGGCTGCAAGTTGGTTGGCTAAGTATTGAGCATGTCCTACTTCATCGGACACTTCTTCCAGATACATAGCCCGCACGTTTTCCCATTCGGCCCCCTTGATCACCGCCCCTTGCAACATGTAGCGCAGGAAAGTAGTCACTTCCCGGTTCAGTTGATCGTTGAGTTTGGTCACTAGTTCTTGATTCGACATGATTTGTTTCCTTGTGCTGCTGGATAGAAATGGTTTCGGACTGATGAGTTTTACGGACTGTCACTGGCAATCACTCTTTTACCCGGGGCTTGGTCACCCCGTGGCTATGCTGCGATTCGAGGAAGATCCGTGGGCTTTACGAAGTTAGGGAGAGCAACTCGTTGAGTAGGTGGCGGAGTAGTCTTGGGAACGTCATCACAATCATCCTGTGTGAATGACACTGCAATCCATGCTCCCATGATGGCGAAATTCAGAGCAATCTGAAGAGCCAAGACAAGCCGCAGCGACCACTCCGTCCCAGCAAAAGACATTGCAATCAGCGCAATTAACCCGCCTAAGAACCCGCCTAGGGCAGCACCAGCCAGCACGGCCAGTGCACTAAACGACGATTTATGCGGTGCTGCTTGGCGAATTCGAGCCGCCAAGCCGTTGAGGGTTTCCGTAATCATGGGAATTTCCTAAATGTGAGAGGGAGTGAACGCGAATTATTTACTGGCGACTACGCCCCTGTGCCAACTGACGTTTCTACTTCCACAGGCAGCTTCGAGGCTGCCCAGGCTTTAAAGCCGCCGACCATGTCGAGGACATCGGGACGGCCAGCTTGAGCGAGAAGACTCGCCGCGATCGCCGAGCGATATCCTCCTTCGCAATGAACGACGACCGGCCGATCTTTGGCAATCTCGCCGGCTCGATCGTGCAAGTGATTCAACGGGATATTCACACTGCCGGCGATATGTCCGGCGGCCCACTCTTTTTCGCTGCGCACATCGACAACGGTTGGTGTGGCACTGGATTTCAGTTGTTCCGCAAGCGCCACGGCCGTGATGCGTTCGATCTTGGCGACAAGTTCCGGCCGATCGCGCAGCGCATCCATGCCATCGCGCAGGTAGCCCGCAACATTGTCAAAACCGATTCGTCCCAAGCGCATCACGGCTTCGGTTTCTTGGCCCGCTTCGGCCACCACGACGATGGGGTGATCATGATTCAGCACGGTGCCGCACCAGGTCGCGTACTTGCCCTGGATGCCGATGTTGATCGAATCAACCAAGTGCGCGCCCTCGAAATCGATCGCCTCGCGCACGTCGAGAAGCTGCGCCCCTTGATTTTTCAGCCGCAGAACTTCATCTAGCGAGAGAGCGTTCAACGACTCGGACAATGTCGCCTCCAAATTTGGCCGGTCTTGCCGATTCAGAATCGCATCGTGCACGAAATACGCCGGGGCCTCGGGTTGTTCGGCCGTGACCATGCGTTTGAACTCCGCGCGCGTCATCGGCTGGAGGGCGTAGTTAAATTTCTTTTGCTCGCCGATCGTCGAAACGGTTTCTTTGCTGAGATTCTTGCCGCACATCGAGCCGGCGCCGTGCGCCGGATAGACGAGCGTCGCATCGGGCAGCTTCATCAATTTGTTGGTCAGCGAGTCATAGAGCATGTCCGACAGTTCATCCGCGGTAACACCGATCGAAGCCAGCAAGTCGGGCCGGCCGACATCGCCGATAAACAGTGTGTCGCCCGTCAGCACGGCGAGCGGCTGCTCCCGATTCTTGGCCAAGTCGTACACCAAGATCGAGATCCCCTCCGGAGTGTGGCCGGGCGTTTCCAGAATCTCGAGCCGTACATCGCCAAATTCGATTCGATCACCGTCCTTGACTTTGGTTACTTCGAACTCCGCCTGAGCATGTTGGCCAAGATAGATTTTCGCGCCGCACTTGTCCCGCAGCTCAATGTGTCCGGCGAGAAAGTCCGCATGAAAGTGCGTCAGAAACACATACTTGACCTCGCAGCATACAGCCGCGGCGTCGGCAATGTACTGCTCGACATCGCGCTGCGGATCGACAACGACCGCGGTGTTTGTCTTCTCATCGGTAATCAGATAAGAAGCGTGCGAGAGACAACCGAGATAGTATTGCTTGAGTTGCATGGCAGGAGACTCCGGAAAGTTTGTAGCAAACGCAAAATGCGATGAGTACGGTTTGTCTTAACGTTTGGCTGCGGGGAAGCCTGCTTCGATGAGTGCATCGTATCCCGGTTTGAGTGGCCGCACATCGTAGCCTTGTTTCTTGAGAATCGATGCCGCCTGCACGCAGCGCCCGCCGGCGGCACAATGCAGGTAGACGACTTTTCCCTGCGGCAAAAATTTTGCCAGCTCATCCTGGGGAATGCCTTTTTCCAGGTTGCTCAGCGGGAGCAAGCGCGCATCTTGCAAGTGGCCATCTTCCCATTCGTCTTTTTCCCGCACATCGACGAGCACGGCCTTTTGCTCCGCCACTCCTCGTTGAACCGTCGCGAGCGAATCCTTGGTGTGGGGCTCGGCCGCTACAAGGGCTGCTTGCCCAAGCATCGAAGCGGCCAGCAGCACCGCGCCAGTCCGACAAGCGGCACCGGTTGTGTTGGAACTGTTTGGCACCTGATTCCAGGGCATCCGCGCCAAGATCATCGCCATGCCGCAGGTGTCGGTGATTCCAGCAAACATCAGCCCAGCACCTACGAACGCTGATAGCCCGGCGAAGTAAGGGTGTACGACAATCGCCAGTACGCCGCCGAGGAGGGCTAAGAAGCCCGCAGCGATTCGCACTTGGCGTTCGAGTGAAATCGTCTTTTTGCCGCGCTTGACCGGCAAGCCTGCGGTTTCACAGGCGAGCGTGCCGCCTTCGACGTTGACCACGTTGGGCAACCCGGCGGCGAGGAGTTTTTCGCACGCTTGCTTGCCGCGGCTGCCCGAGCGGCAGATCACATAGAGCGGCTGCTCGGGGTTACCGCTGCGCTGCGCTTGGATAGCGGGCGGATTGAGCCGATCAAGGGGAACGTTGCGTGCGCCCTCGACATGCACTTCGCGAAACTCAGCGGGGGTGCGTACATCGATCAGGTCGAGCGTCTGGCCCGCGTGGAAGAGGTGTTGCAATTCGGCGGGCGTGATTGTTTGGATCATGAGGGACTCCGAGCGTGCAGGAAATGTTGTAATATCGTAACAAAACGACATAATTGATGCAGTAAAAATTATCGGGCTGTGCCAACGCCGAAGCGTGCTTCGATGCACGACATGATGTTGGCCAAATGCGGCTCGGCAATTGTGTAGTACACGCAACGCCCTTGTTTATCGGCATTCAAAAAACCGCAGCGCTGCATCAGCCGCAAGTGCTCCGACGCCATGTGGCTGGGGATCTCGCACGACTCGGCCAATTCGCCGACGGTGTATTGCCCCTGTAGCAAGAGCTGCACCATCCGCAAACGATGAGGATGCGCCAGCGTTTTGAGACACTCGGCCGCAGCGGCGAGTGCCTCTAAGCTAGTCAACTTGGTTTTCGCTTTAACAGGCATGAGCTTGATCTCCTTATTCAAATATATCGGAACCTAACGACATGTCAATAAGAAAAGCTTTGCTTTATTTCAAAAAATACTTAGGCATTTGCGAATCCGCTTTATTTTGCTGCTCAATCTTCTTCTTAATTCACGAAAATCACACATTCTTCATAGCATCTCGTAAGAATCGTACTCTAAAATCGACGCCGTTTTCCACCTATAGAGATGTCTGAAAAATGCTTATGCTTGCCAAAAATCTTTTGCTTTTGCTGCTGCTCCCGCTCATCGGCTGTGGGAATTCCGAACCGATTTCCGTCAAGGGAGTCGTGCTGATGAATGACCAGCCTTTGGCGGGCGTGTTTGTGTTCTTCTACCCCGTGGATGCTGATCCGCAGACAAGCACCTTTGGCACGGGCAATACCAATGAAAATGGGGAGTTCATCATTGTCAACAAATTGCAGACCGAAGGATTGCCCGCGGGTAACTATCGAGTGACATGCTCACGCTTTGTCACCGCTGATGGAAAAGTATTGCCAAGCGATGTTAAAGCGCAAGAGTTTGGCGGCCAGCAATCGATCGCGAAAAAATTTACAGTGCTGCAAGAAACGCCATTACGAGCGGTTGTCGGCTCCAGCAGTGAACCCATTATTTTGAAAGTCACGGGTCGATGAAGCCATATTTCAAGCAACGGGCCAACGGGCGCACGCCGCGCGCTGCGCAGGGCTTTACGTTGGTCGAGTTATTGGTCGTGATCGCGATCATTGGAATCCTCATTGCGCTTTTGTTGCCGGCGATTCAAGCCGCGCGCGAGGCTGGCCGACGTGCAAGTTGCCAGAACAACATGCACCAAATCGGAGTTGCCATGCATAATTATTTGGATGCGAATAAACACTTTCCTTGGGGCGCGGATATCAAGCTGGATGCCGCTGGTAAGCCGGTGAACAACTACTCGTATGGCTCGCATTGGAGCGCCCAGTTATTGCCCTTTTTAGAAGAGCGGAATTTATATCGCAGTCTAGAATTTGGCTATCTTTCTAAAGCAGAGGCTCCAGGCGATTGGAGTGCTGGGGGGAGCGGGTTCGGGAATCCCTCGACGAATAGCTCCAATGGCACGGAACGCAATGTCGCGGCCCTTGAAACAGCGATCAGTGTGTTTCGCTGTCCTTCGATGGGCTTGCAAGATTCTTATTTCAACTTGTCTTGTTATGAAGCCGGCGGGTGGGTTGTGCAGCGGCGCGTACCGGCTTCTTATTTGGCAAATTGCTCAGGGCTGATCAAGAATGATTATCCACCAGGTAATAACCGTGCCATGTGGCTTAAAACGGATGGCATGTTCTATGTCGGGAGCAAAACGCGAGTTCGCGAAGTTTCGGACGGTTTGAGCAAAACCATCATGGTGGGCGAAGCATTGCCGCAGCCTTTTGACAGTGCTCCGGGGAATACCGAAAATTTACAAAACAGTCGACCAAATCCGAATGGCACGGACTTAAGTGCTGCTCAAAAAGATCATTGGATCATCGGCGGAGATGATGCTGATGACAGCGATGACTGGTCTGAATGCTGGGGAACGACCGCAGTGCCGATCGGATTGACCAAGGATCATAGTTCCTGGGCAGAGTATGAATTTGGCTACGGCAGCGCCCATGCTGGCGGCGGAAGTGCTCATATGCTGTTTGGAGATGCTTCAGTTCAATTTTTGGGGAACGAGCTTGATCAAAAAATATTTAGCAGCATGGGGACCAGAAACAAACGGGACATAAGTGAATAGTTATGCGTTGTTTCGTTAAGGTTTATAAATACAATCCTTTCCAATACTAAATAACATATTCAATAAAAAGACACACTCCGCAGGCGGGTCCTTAATATCTACGCCTTATAAAAACGTCTATCTCGACGGAATTGTTCATTCTCCTGGAGTTGTCATTATGTCCGCTACGCTGCGTCCGCGATATCACAACCAGAATAACAAGGCTTCAAAGATCGTTCGCCGTAGTTTGCTAGCCGGCTTGGTTGCTAGCGCTCTCTTTGGCTCCGCCCAGGCTCAAACGGTTTTTAATTGGGGGGCGAATGCCGGCACCGCGTGGGCAACAGGTGCGAACTGGGTAGGTGGCGTCGCAGCTGGGTCGAATTCTTTAACGACCAACGATGACATCGCAACCTGGGATTCCGCTAGCACAGGTGGGACGATCCAGTTGAATTTTGGCAATCTCGGAACGCCATACTATGTCGGCACAATTGACATTTTAGCTGGTACTCCCACCAAAACTTTAGGTTCCAACGCAGGAACGCCAGGGATCCTACAACTCAATGGTACAGGGTCCAGCAACCTGATCATCAGAAATGCCGCTACTACGGCACTGAACATTGTGGCCCAGCAAAGTGGTACGGGCGGCCCGATGACACTCATGTTGAATGCAGCCACGAGTACTGTGGAAAACACGGGCTCGATCACTATTTCGGCTAATATAACGGAGAATGGCACGGGGAAAGGACTGGCAAAAACGGGGACCGGGGTGCTTACCCTAAACGGGGCTAATACGTTTTCAGGAGGTACTCTTATCTCTGGGGGAAGTGTGGCGTTCAATTCTAGCAGCGCCTTTGGTACCGGTCCGATTACGATTGCCGACACCGCAGTTTCGCAAGCGAGTATCGCGGGTAGTCCTAGCACTGCGGTCCTGAACAACACAACCAGTGCGGCAACAACATTGTCGAATTCCATTGTCTTTCCTGCTTCGGCTTCGTCGCAAACCTTTACCCTGCAAAAAACAGCTAGCGGCGGACAATTGAATCTGACGGGTGACATCAGTGGCGGTAGTTCCAATGTCAAGATTTTTTTCCAAACATCGACCAGCGGTGATAATACAACCACGTTCCGTTTGGCCGGAAATAACACCTTTACCGCACAGATGGAAATGTGGCGCGGCGGTGTGGTGATCGCGAGCCCAACGGCCCTGGGTGACCCTACAAACTTGCTGCGCATCAACAGTAACAATAATACGACACTTGGCGATCTCCGATTTGAAATCGGCGGCATCTTTGCGAATCCAATTCAGTATGTGATTGGCAATGCCCCAATCAGCACAAATGCCAACGATGTGGTGCTTAGTGGTGTGCAGTCGGGCGCGGGAATGCGTAAACTTGGTTCCGGAAAGTTGACTTTCACCGGCGCGAATACCTACACCGGGACAACGCTGATAACCCAGGGTACGTTGGAAATCGGCGATGGCGGAACGACTGGAAATCTCGGAACTGGCGCTGTAACCAACAGCTCGGTTCTGTCATTTAATCGTTCGGATGCGAGTTTTGTTAGCAATACTATTTCCGGCGCGGGCACTGTTACACAAACGGGCAGTGGCACAACCACCCTGGCTGGCGCAAATACCAGCACCGGTGTCTACAGCGTCAATGCGGGCGTTCTCGAAATCGCCGGTTCAAATGCTTCCCTGGCAACACCAGTTGCTAATAGCGGTGGCACGCTGAGCATCATCAGTGGCGGTTCTCTGGCTGCCCCGACGATTACGGCCAACAGTGGCGGTACAATCGCCGTGGCTGATGGAGCCAGTTTTGCCCCAACGGTGAATTTTAATATCACGCCAGGCGGTCAATTCAATACGACAGCCACGGCCAGCGGCTTTGATATCAACACGGGCAGGACTCTGACGGTCGGTCGACCGACTGCACCTGCGACGGACGTTACAGGTCAAGTGAATCTGGTCACCGGCGGCATCCTGAATGTCGGCGGCACGAATACCGCGGCTTCCGCAACTTTTGGCGGAGATCTTAACTTTTCCGGTGGTACCTTGGCGATTGACATGGCTAACACCACGACCGTAGGGGCAGGAGTCAACGATTTAATCGTCGTCAATGGTAATCTGAATTTGTCGGGTGTTACATCAGTTAATATCAATGAATTAGGCGGTGGTTTAGCAAATGGCAGCTACACACTCATCCAATACACCGGCGCATTATCCGGTGATGGGACAAACCTTTCGTCGATTGCTGGCGGTCAAACTCGACGAACTTATGATTTTAATACTGCGACACCTGGTTCGGTCCTGCTTAATATCACAGGTTCACCAGCAAACCTGACCTGGGTGGGGAATGGGTCGAATAACGTGTGGGATTTGGTGAACACGGTCAATTGGACCGGAGCAACCGGACCATCGCCAGACAATCGATTTTATAATTTAGATACTGTGACTTTTACTGATTCAGGTGTTGGTGGTTCTACGCCAGTCACGCTTGATCAAGCGATCGTTCCGACGAGTGTCACGGTAAATGCAACCCAAGACTACACTATCAGCGGAACAGGAAGCATCGGCGGTATTGGTGGCCTGACAAAAAGCGGCAGTGGAAAACTAACATTAGATGTCGACAGCACGGCAACTGGCGGCACCACGATTAATGCTGGGACGTTGCAACTTGGTACAGGTGGGACGACTGGCTCAGTCGCTGGAAACGTAACGAATGACGGGGCACTCATCGTGAATCGCTCTACCGATTTGACACTGGGAAATGTCACCGGAACTGGCAGTTTGACCAAAGAAGGGGCCGGGGCGTTGAGCATCGCCAATAATCTCGGTTATGCCGGGAACACCACGGTCAACGGTGGAACTGTTACTTTTGCCGGAGCAAACGCAGCTACTTATACGAGTGAGATCAGCATCAATAGCTCTGGCAGCCTGGCTTTGAATGGAACCGGTGCCACAACCTTGAGTGGTCCCATCACCGTCAATAGTGGCTCACTCAATTTCGGCGGGAATGCAGCAACTACCGTGAGTTCGACGATTGCTTTGACAACAGGAACTGTAGAAGTGGCTGGTGCGTCCACAACCACGTTGAATGGCGTAGTCAGTGGAACTGGTAGTATCACCAAGACCGGTGCCGGAACTTTGACACTAAATGCGGCCAATACCTTTGACGGTGGTATTACACACAATCAAGGCACGATCACCGCAACGACTCCGACCTCGCTCGGGACAGGGACATTCACTTTTGGAGCGTACAATCGCTTGAATCTCTCGGTTCCAGATGCTCAATCTTGGACCGTGGCCAACAACATGGTATTGCCAGATTTTGGCGGTAACGGTGCATTGTTGCGTACTGGCGATGGTAGCCCGACTGCGGGAACAACCTTGAACCTGACCGGTGTGATTAGCGGCGGCCAAAGCGATCAGGTCTATCGCTTGAACGATTCGGATCAAAGTGGAAATCACGCCTTTACTGTCGTTTTAGCTAATCCCAACAACACCTTTTCTGGTCAATACCAGATGTGGCGCGGTGTCTTGGCCCTGGTGGCCGATGGTTCACTTGGCGATGTCAACAACATACTCGAGGTGAATTGTGGCGGGTTCAATGGCGGCGTTCGATTTGATGCCGATAACATCACGCTGGCAGCGACCCGCACAATTACATTGGTTGGCAATGAAGTCCTCAATACACAAGCCTTCAACACCAAAGTCACTTCGACAATTAACGGCGGCGGAACACTTCGCAAAGTGGGCACTGGAACGCTCACCTTGACCGGCACTAACGCCTACAACGCTACCCAAATCAACGCAGGCACGCTGCAGATCGGGGATGGCGGTATCAGCGGGACGCTAGGCACGGGGTCTGTCACAGGCGTCGGGACCTTGATCTTTGATCGTTCGGATGCTCATAACGTTAGCTCTGTTCTTGCCACGTCAGGACCAATCATCAATAACGGCACAGGCACCACCACTTTGTCGGGGGTTAATACCGCAAGCGGTGTTTACACGGTGAACTCTGGCACCTTGGAACTCGCGAACTCCAATGCGACGATTCAATCGCCGGTGATTAATCCTGGAGCAACGCTTTCGATTATTTCCGGCGGTTCGATTGCTGCCCCGGTGCTCAATGTCGCTAGTGGCGGCACGCTGAAAGTCGCCGATGGGGCAGGTTTTGCCCCAACAGTGAATTTGAACATTGCCAGTGGCGGTCTGCTCGATTCAACCGCCACAAGTGCTGGTTTTGTGATCGATACAGGCAAGACACTCAACGTTGGCCGAACTGGCACTCCGGCAATGGATGTGTCGGGCGGATTAAATGTCACGACAGGCGGCGTCTTGAATGTCGGCACCAGCAACAATGCTCGTACCTTGTCGATGACCGGCGATTTGGCTTTGTCTGGCGGGACGCTAGCCATCGATTTGGCGAGCGTCACAATAGTAGGCGCGGGTGTCAATGACTTGATCTCCGTTACCGGCAATCTGAATTTGAGCGGAACAACGACTGTTAATATCACACGACTTGGGACGTCGCTTGCCGCTGGAAACTATACGCTGTTGCAATACAGCGGGGCATTGACAGGTGACGAAACTAATTTGGCATTGAACACTTTGGGTACGACTCGCCAAACATTTGGTTTTGACACCACATCGACGCCTGGCTCGGTCTTGTTGAATGTCACTGGGAGCAGTGCCAACTTGACCTGGACGGGAGATTCAATGAACAACGTCTGGGATCTAGTTACTACTCCAAATTGGACCGGTGCTACGGGGCCAATGCCAGACAACCGTTTCTACGAACTCGATAGTGTCACATTTACTAATTCTGGTGTCGGCGGTTCAACCGCTGTGACCCTGGATCAAACGGTGAATCCTGGGGCGGTAACAGTCGATGCGGCTCAGGATTATCGCTTTACTGGCACCGGGTCGATTGGCGGAACTGGTACCTTTACCAAATCTGGGACCGGGACACTCATCCTGGAAGTCAATAACAACACGACGGGAACAACCGTTGTCAACGCGGGTACGTTGCAAGTTGGCAATGGGGGCACAACCGGGACGATCTCCGGAAACATCACAAACAATGCTCAACTGACCTATAATCGTTCCGATGTCGTGAATGTCCCCGGAACAATTAGTGGCTCAGGAACCGTGACCCAGGCTGGCATCGGGACTTTGGTGCTGAGCAGCACGAATGACTATACCGGAAAAACCGCTGTCACTGCCGGAACAATAGAAATCGTAGCCGACAGTTCTCTTGGCATGGCACCTGGCACGGTGGTAGCTGATCATCTAAGTTTTTCGGGCGGTACGACACTGAAAGTCACCGGCCCGACTCCAGTGACAATAAGTCCTACGCGCGGGATGCAAATTGGTTCCGGGACGTTGACCCTCAATCAGGGGACCAGCGCACTGACCTTTAATAACCCAATTAGCGGTGCTGGAAGCATTGCCGTCAATGACACGGGGCTAGTAACGTTTGGCGGCGCTAGCACATTCACTGGCGGGGTGATACATAATGCGACCGGTGGGACAATTGCCGTTGCCGATCAAGCTGGTTTGGGAACCGGGAACTTCGTGTGGAATGATTACAACCGCTTGAATATGCTCGTCCCGGATGGACAAACTTGGAACGTCCCAACGAGTTTCGTCCTGCCAGCCACCGGCAGTGACGCCACGCTCCTTCGGACTGGTGATGGCACACCGACCGCGGGAACGACGCTTCGCATCACGGGTGTCATCAGCGGCGGCACGACCGATACGAATTATCGCTTTGTCGATTCCGACCAAGGCGGCAATCATAATCATGCCGTCGTGCTCGATAATCCGAACAATACCATGACCGGTATTTTTGAAATATGGCGTGGAACGTTGGGCTTTACGAGTGCTGGGGCTTTGGGGAACTTGCAGCGGATTCGCCACTACTCGGAGAATCTTAATGGTTCGATTCGCTTTGATGCGGATAACATCACCACCCCCGCCACGATGGAAATCGAGTTGGTCAACAGCAACAATCCGATTAATACCCAGGCCTTTAATGGGACGATTCCAGGCCAAATCTTTGGCAGCGGTTTGTTAGTTAAGCAAGGGACCGGAACTCTTACGCTTACCGGCAACAATACCAACTCTGGCAACGTTACAGTGGCCGCAGGTCGACTACTCGTTAATAATATTACGGGATCCGGCACAGGTACCGGGGCTGTCAGCGTCAGCGCTCTCGGGACCCTCGGCGGCAGCGGCACGGTCGGCGGTTTGACGACCGTCGCGAGCACGGGCATCGTCGCGCCGGGCAACAGCGCGGGCAACCTGACGTTTGCTGGCGGCGTCGATCTGAGTGCCGGCGGTG
>JBGSSS010000152.1:0-55846 GCA_041736895.1 Pirellulales bacterium | reverse complement strand
ACCGACTTCGACTTGTACATCACTGGGCTCACGAGCGGCGGCAGCCTTGGCGGTTGGCTCTTCGGTGACTTCGACTACAGTGGCACAGTCGATTCAGCGACTGACTTCGACTTGTACATCACGGGCCTCACCAGCCAAGGCAGCCCCTTGCTAACCGCTGGCGGCGGCGGGAATCTGGTTCAAGCGGTGCCGGAGCCATCGACCTTCGTCCTCGGCGGACTTGCCCTGCTCGGCTTCGCCGGCGTGGGACTGCGGAAACGCCGCTCGGTTTCAGAAGCTGGAGTTCGTTAATCAGTCGTTCTTGGGACACATAACAGTGTCATTAGAACAATCATTCCGCCAATCCGCAGAATTGATAATCATAAAGAAAGCCCTTCGGCAGCATGCCGAAGGGCTTTTTTTCATTTCAATCAGTGTGGCAGAATAAGAATCCGCGACGTGTCGCACAGATGCTCGCAAGAGCCCTGTGTAGTATAGGCAAATCGCGCTATTTGATCGGATGGCGAGACATCGCTGGCCGATCATCGCAACGTGCTTCCAAGCCGTCTTGCGTCGGTCGCTCGCCTCCTGGGGGATCTATTCTCTACCTCTGCTGAATCAAGAAGAGCGATCCGACTGCCCCCCTTTTTTGGATTTTATGGCGGAAGCGCGCCCTGTTTAACGGGCGTTCGTGCCTGTTATAGGAGCGGGCTGCTCGTTGGAGTCGCCCTTCCCTCTGGGCATCAAAATAATTCTTGAAGTCGTCGGCTTTCGTCGTCACGCGCATTGCTGGTGCGGTGGCCAAACTTTCCCAAACGATCCTCCAGCACTCATCCTAAGGAAGTTTCATGCGATTCTCAGCATTGCGTAACATCTGCGTCGCCCTGGCCCTGGTCTCGACCCATTTCGTGACCGATTGTTGCCGGGCCGAGATGTTTTATCTCTCCCTGGGCGACTCGGTCACCTTTGGGATCGACCCATCCACGCCCGCCGCGCAGATCCCCTCCTTCGGCGACCAGGGTTTTGTGCGTCCGTTCGCCGACTCCCTGGCAGCGGCAAACGGGGGTGTTCGGCCGACGGTGCTCAACTTGGCAATCGCTGGCGAGCTTTCGACAAGCTTCTTCACCGCGGCGTCACCTCCTGGTTGGACGTCGCGCGTCCCGCAACTCAACTTGAACTATCCCAACGGGACCACTCCCCAGAACAGCTTAATGACCTCGTCGATCAACGCCATCCACGCAGGGGGAAACTCGGTCGGCTATGCGAGTCTCATGTTCGGCGCGAACGACATCTTCTACTTGGCCGGTACCCCTGCGTTCCAAGCTGCTTCGCCCCTCGACCAACAGGCGATGATTGGAGCCACCATCGGCACCATGCAGACCAACTACGTCACGGCCTTGACCACGTTGACGACGCTAGCCCCGGAGGCCAACATCATCTTGCCGTTCTACTACAACCCTTTTCCCGCATTTGCTCCGGAGCACGGCTTCTACAATTCGATCCTCGACGGGTTCCGCCCCCTGGTCCAGGCGGATGCGGCGGCCTTCGGCGCGACATTCGTCGACTTGGGACCATTGTTCGCGGGGCGTGAGTTGGAACTGACCAACATCGCCACAGGCGACGTTCATCCGAACCAAGCCGGCTATAGCGTCATTGCCGGCGCTCTCACCCAGGCGGTGCCCGAGCCGTCCGTTGTCCTAATCATAGGGATCGGGATGCTTGGCTTGCTGGGGCATGGGTGGCAGAAACGCGCTTCAAAGCGGCGTTTGAGCGCATAACCGGCCACTAGGTCAGAGCGGTCTGTTGATTGGTGTCTTCCTTCCCTCCTTGGCTTCAAATCTCGCCGCCGGGTATCAGATTTTTCTTGCGATCTACGGCCAATCTGGTAAGAACAATGGCATCTGTTGTGCCGAGCAGATTGGGCAAACTTTCTCAGGCAATACATGACTGACATTTCACCACCACCTCTGGAACGCTTCCGCAATTATCTGCGGTTGCTGGCGGAGATTGAACTCAGTCCACTCTTGCGGGTGAAGGAGGATGCCTCCGATATTGTGCAGCAATCACTGCTGGAAGCGCATCGCGACTTGCCGAACTATCGTGGCCAGACCGAAGGCGAACTGGTCGGCTGGCTGAAGACCATCCTGGCGCGCAATCTTTTGAATGTCGCGCGGCGTTACGGTACTCAAAAATGCGATGTTGCGCGAGAGCAGCCCTTGGGCAAGCGGCTGGACCAATCGACCGTTCGGATCGAGAACTTTCTGGCTAGTGAACAGTCGTCGCCCAGCCATCAAGCGATGCTCAACGAACAGATTATCCAACTCTCGGAGGGCCTTGCCCGTCTGTTGGACGGCGAACGAACGGCGATTGTGCTGAAGCATTTTCAGGGCTGGACACTGTCCCAGATTAGCGTTCACTTGGGCCGCCCTACCGACGCCGTCGCGGGGTTGCTTAAACGCGGACTCAAGAAGCTTCGAACCCATTTGCAAGCAGCGGAGTAAACGATGAACGTTTCCACCTGTGTCCGCAGTCCCCAGGAACAACAACTCGATGCGCTCATCGCTAAGTATTACGAGGCGGTCGAGCAAGGCCACTCTGTGGATCAAGCAGACTTCCTGCGGCAGCATCCCGAGTTTGCCACCGAATTGCGCGAGTACTGGATGATGCCGGAAGATTGCAGGCAGCGCTAGGCAAGCACTCTGGAAATTTGTCGGCGACAATTGGCTCGGTGTTGCTCAAGATACGAGACTATCGCCTGCTGAGCCAAATTGGGACCGGTGGCATGGGAACCGTCTACCTTGCCATGCATCTGCGTCTAGAAAAAACAGTGGCTTTGAAAATCCTGAAGGCTGATCGGAAACGCGACTCCACGTCGATCGCTCGGTTCGAACGCGAGATGAAGTCGGTGGGCAAACTGGAGCACCCACACATCGTGCGGGCTTTGGATGCGGGAGATGAAGGGGGAACTTACTTTCTGGTGATGGAGTTTTTGCAAGGCTGGGATTTGGGGCGGTTGCTCAAAACCAAAGGCCGCCTAGAAGTGCCGCTCGCCTGCGAACTTATTCACCAAGCTGCGTTGGGCCTCCAGCATGCACACGATCACAACCTGGTGCACCGCGATGTCAAGCCATCGAATCTGATGCTTTCGGCCACGGGGCAGGTCAAGGTACTCGATCTGGGACTTGCTCAACTCCAAGTGAAGCCCGAAGATTCGGATGAGATGACGCGCGCTGGCGAAATTGTGGGCACCTGGCGGTACATGGCGCCGGAACAAGTCTTCGCTGGTCGGCAGGTGGATGCACGCTCAGACATCTTCAGTTTGGGCGTCACACTCTACAATTTATTGGTGGGCGAATTGCCTCTGCGTTTCGGTCAGTCGGCAATTCATTTGCCGCCGATTGCTACGCTGCGGTCCGATGTGCCGCCTGATCTGCAGGCGCTATTGGGCAAGATGCTCGCGCCCAGTCCACCGGACCGTATTCAGAAGATGTCGGAAGTGGCTGGTGCGCTGCAAGCGTACCAAACTCAAGGTGCCTGTTACATTGCGGCCATCCAATCATCCTTGAACCAACCGCCCCCGCTCTCTTCCACCACCAGTGATGCCACGCAATCTTATGCGAGCATGGCCTACGAAACGAAAACCATTCCGCCGGTGTTTCAATTTCCGCCTCCGCTTCAAAACGCGCGGACCGCGACCTTGTCCACCACCTCTGCGCCGATACCGTCTCGCTGGCGTTGGCAAAATTTGACCACGGTTACCAAAGCAGTCGCGATAACCACGGTCTCGGCCGCGTTGGCGATCTTCGCGTTGGTGCTGTTTGGGAATCAGGCCCCGGTTGTACCGCCGCCAGACGATACTATCCCTGTTCGTACTGTGACAAAGGGTGAAGATCCTCCAGTAACAACGGGTACCGTCACCCTGGCTGTCGATAACCCCGACGCGGACCTTCCCGTTATATTTGCCATTCCAAAGGACGGCAAACAAGAAAAAATTCTGCTAACACGCGGCGACAATCAATTACTTCCCGGGAGTTATTATTTTATTTCCGATCACCCGGATCGGTTGATTGAGCCCGAAGTGGTTTCCGTTCAACTTGGAATCGCCAGAACAATCAAAGTCAATTCGCTGCCGCATGTAGCGTGGCTCATCCCACGCCTGCCTGATCAGGCAGGGGGCTATATCCAGGCGACAGGGACGCTCTGGAAGAAAGGGATGTTTGACGAAAAAGGCAAACGCTGGCATTTACCTTATGACTTGCAACTCACGATGGGTGAAAAGCAGAATGTATTCGATGACAATGGAAAGGAAGTTGCTTGCCAATGGCTAGATGTGCTGGTGACAACCAAAGGGCTCGCGGGCGAATACACCGAGACGGGAAGACTGCTTATCGATACCGACGCTTACAGCCAGCAGCATCGATTGATCGTGAAGCGCGGTTGGGTTACCGGCGGCAGTAAAAGCATCGCGAAACGCCTGGAGTATTTGTCTGATAAAGCATTGCCGCCACTCAAACTGGCCGTCGAATTCAACGAATCCAAAGATGCTCTTGCCGAAACGGCAATTAAGCTGGCAATGAAACTTCCCCAAGAGCGAATCAGCGTCCAGCATGCCTTGAATTTGTTATTCGGCAGCGGCTTCGAATCCGACTCGCCGCTGGTCCAGGGAGTGCGTTCGCTATTGGCCAAGGATAGCGAACGGAAAGCATCCCGAGAAATTGTTACTGGCGGACCAAACGGCGACCTTTATTGCTGGACGGTGAAATCCGATCCGACGTTTAAGCCTGCGGAAGAACGCGAGGGATACTGCTTTTATCGTCATGAAGGGGTCCCTTTTAGCTTGGTGCAAATCGACGTGATCTTAAAGGATTTTCAAGCGGGATTTAAGCTCACCAAATACGGATCCAATGGAAAAGTTCCCCAAGGAATAAAACAAATCGAGACCCTAGTGGCGGAGACCAAAGAGCTCAAGCGTCCCTGGGTTCGATTCGACGAGGCGACCCTTCCCGAAAAACTGGGTGCCGCAGCCACTTACCATGTCAAAGTCAAACGCGGCTCGCTGCCGGAAAAAGTTTTTACCGTGAGCTTGCGGATGGCCGACGAACGGAAACCAAATGAACCAAGCCGCTTGTTGGAAGTGGTCGTCACCGATGGGGATGAGTTCACGGAAGAGGCGCAACTGCAAGTACTGGATCAGCGCGAGATTGGCGGAGCTTTTGTCGTTCAACAGGGCTGGATCCGCCAACAAGAGGGCAAGATCCGCAACCAAGGAGAGATCTTCCCGTTTGATCCCACTGGCGATCGAGAGTCTTTTCAATCGGGCCTTTTGAAGCTGGGAAAGCAACCGATAGCGAGCGTGTTGACGATTCACGACGTGCTCACGCTGCTTTTTGATGCCAAGTTGGCGGATCCACGTGCGAGGGATATTAGCAAGTTACGGGGATTGGTTGCAACAAAGCTAAAGGATGCGGGGCTAGCTGCAACGATGTCGTTTAAAGACGATCTTCAGTTATTCGCTAACGAGTCGCTCACGGGGGAAGAGTGGACCGTCCCGGAATTGGAAGGCCTAACATTGTCCTACAACATTTCACGCAGTCGGAAATTGCCTTTCGATTTTAGTTCGGTTGTCTTCAAAATGCAGAACCTTTTCGAACTGACCGCCACGCTGAAGCATCGCCAAGTTGCCGGCGCACCGAGCCCGCTAGGCGTCGTCGCTCCTGAAGTGGCAAACCAGCGGAGTTTGACCGATAGCCGCGTCAAAGCCGCAGAGAAGGATGAAAACTGGCGGGTGTGGAAGTGGAAACAAGCGGACAAGCCACGGCTATGGGCAGAGTTTCGCGGCAAACTAGAAATAGATAACGGCGTTTCCCTTGTGCTACTAAAGACTGTAAGTGGTGGTTCAGTGCTCCTTCCTTTGCTGGATTTCAGCGACGAGGATATCGACTGGATCGAAGGCGGTCGAAAATGGCTCGATAAGAACTCTAATTATTTTCCACAGCGGTCTAACTTTCTAAGTAAACCGGGCTCAATGGTTAAGTTGAAGAATAAAGATGGAAAAACAGGCTTCGTCCCGATCGATGATTTTTTCAAGTCGGAAATAGATTTGATTGAGGATCTAAACAAAAGATTGCTCCAAGAACAAAAAGCGATAAAGGAACGCAAGCAGTCAGAGAAGAATAAGGCGATCCGCGAATTACAAAATAAACCCCAGGGGTCGAAGTAATCGGCCAAGCCCGATAGCAAGTTGAGCAGCATGCTCAGCGTTATTGCTAGATTCAAGGCATCGGCTTGACTTCAACATCGACCCCGGGTTTGATTTCCCAGATTCGCACTCTGCCGTCTTGGCTGGATGTCAGCAACCGCTTGCCGTCGCGTGAGAAGCTCACGGAGGTCAATCCAGGCCCATCCCAACTGAAGATTGGTTTCTCGGTGCTGCGCGAGTCCCAAACCACCAATCGCCCCTGTTCTTTCTGGTATACACGACTGACGGAAGCTAACAATCGGCTATCGGGGGAATAGGCTAGTCCCATTATCGTGCCATCGTGCTGCTTTGGGAGGAATTTCACCTCTGCGGCAACGCCCCATGCCTTTCTCAGTAGTGCCTCCACGCGCAAGCGGACCTCGACGGAATTCTTGCCTTCCAACGCTTGCTCCAAATCGCGCTGAATAGCAGATCCTAGGGATTCTAACTCCCCATGAGCCTTGTCACGGACCTCGAAATTTTCGTCATCAAGTTGCTTAAGTAGCAATTTAACTTTCGCGCCGTCCGCGACGGGCGCTTTAACACTCGAGAGTTTCAAAGTGAAGACGGCGCCTTCGACCCCGCCTCCTGCCAACTGATCGCCGTTGGGTGACCAAGTGAGCGCATGAGTCCGTTTGTTGGGCTGCAATTGTGTTAACGGCTTGCGCGTTTCGGCGTTCCAGATCGTCAATGTCATTTGCGGCGCCGAAGGATCTTGAGTTCCTCCCACCGCCGATGCGAATAACTTGCCCGAGGGAGCATAGGCGACGTTACCCTGCGACCAACTTCCGGTCATTAAGGGAACATCAACACCCTTCAGTTGATGGAGCGGTTTCCCGGTCGCGAGTTCCCAAACTCGAACTGAGGGATCTTCCCAATCCGCGGTGATGAGTTGGGTCTCGTCGGGTGATAACGCCAGCGAACGAGCGCCAACATCTTGCTTCCACAAACGCTTTTTGGCTTTCCAATCCCACAATTCAAGGCTGGCGGCGCTATTCGCGGTGAGCAGTCGTTCGCCATCCTTCAGGAACAAGACCGATCGGTCCCAAGTTCCTTCCTCGCCGGGAGAGAACCCTTCCAATGTCATCAGCGTTTTTCCCGTTCGCCAATCGCTGATGCGAACGGTCTGGTCGATGCTGGTCGTGGCGATCAATTCGCCATTGGGTGAGAACGCCGCGGCAGCCATCGACTTCTCGTGAACCTTGAAATCGGCGACCAACTTAAATCGCGGCGCAGCGGGTTGGGCCAGCGCTCTCTCGCCGGACATAAACCAGGTCAGGGCCAAGACGGCAACGACGAAAGGAATATTGCACGATTTCATAACAACGTCACAAGCAAGAGGGAGGAGTGAGAAGGCGCGCACCTTCTCAACTCATGCACGAATTATTAACGGATAAGGCGCGCTCAGCCTACGAATCTCAAAAGTATATTGGAGTTCCTTCGACGAACGCCACGGCTAATTGGCCGGCAACAGTTTCTGGAATTCGGGCAAGTCACGGAGCGGAGCTAGGTTGG
Source organism: Pirellulales bacterium (assembly GCA_041736895.1). GTDB lineage: Bacteria > Planctomycetota > Planctomycetia > Pirellulales > JALHPA01 > JANRLT01. The sequence goes on along the minus strand of JBGSSS010000152.1, from coordinate 48,114 downwards.
GATCGTTCTCCAAGGTGTCGTACTCGTTAAATCCGGCGGCAATTGCCTCTCGCAGGGTCGCTAACGCATCATTGATATGCTTTTGTCTCGATGCGGACTGCTCAGCGGTGAGTTCCTTGTCTTTCGCCTTGATGCTGGCCGCACACAGACTATAGGTACAAGCCGCATTATAGAGTTGAACTCCGTTGGCTGTTTTCTGTTGGCGCAGCTTCGCGGCAGACTGCAAGGCATCGGGGACGCGACCAAGTTCAAAGGAAAGTATGCAGCGGATGTTTAGTAACTTGGGCAACAATGCTGGCGGTTGCTTGAGCAACGTCTCCCATTCACCAAGGGCCGTCAGCGATAGCTGACAGCGCTGAATGTCCGATTCCACCTTTCTCATAAATGACTGGCTCGCCGGTTGAAGCTGCTGCTGTTGATGCAGTTGCTGGAGCATTTGCAGGCAGAGGCCATACATCTCGATCGCGGACTTATACTCCTTCTCGTTCTCATACACCACCGCGATTCTGTGGTAGTTCACATACAACTCGCGTTTGTCCTGTACGCTGCCAGGATCGGCCTCAACCACTTTCTTACAAATTTCCAGCGCCTTCTGATAGGCTGCCAACTGCAGGGGCGCTTGTCCCAAGTTGCGATGCTCATCGCCAAGTTCGATGTAGAAGACCCGCAGGACTCGCTGAGATCGGACATCGCTTGGATCGCCGCTCGCTCGGTACTCGTCGATTAGCTTCAGGGCCGGTTCGACCCTACCTGACTTGAGATAAGCCCGGGCCACACTGCCGAGGATTTCCAGTCGAGCGGAAAGCATTTCGACGGGCAAACTGCGGGCTTCGTCAAGCATTTTCTCGTACAGCGACATCGCTTCGTTCTCGCGCCCGGCAGCAATGTAAGTTTTGGCGAGCTCGCGCATGACCTCAATTCGATCCGCAGGGTTCTGATTTAAGTTGCGAGACATTCTCCGCAGAGTTTCCTCGTAAGCCAAAATTCCCTCGTCTTGCTGCCCTGCCGACCTGTAGGACGAACCGAGATTAAACATGTAGCGAACTGTTTGAACGTGTGTGGGCCCCCACTTTTGGTCCATCATCGGCAGCGTTTCTCGATATAAATTGATTCCTTCAGCAAACCGTTTTGCAGCAACATACGCCCGGGCGAGATTGCCTAACGCCGCGAGCAAACTGGGATGATCTTTGGGCAGCGTATGCTGCATGCTCCTGACGGCGGCTTGCTGCAATGCCAGAGATTTGTCGAACTCACCGGCAATCGTGTAAAGCTCAGCCAGATTGCTCTGAGTAGCAAGGGTGTCAAGATGGTTAGGACCCAAACTTTTCTTGTGAACCTCGAAACACTCTTCCAACAGCACGATTGCCTCGGGAATGCGATCCATGGCGGAATAAACTCGAGCCAGATTGTTCAATGCTGAAGTTCGATTGGGATGATCTAGCGGCAACACCTCGCGCATTATGGTGAGGGCCTGCTCTTGCAATTCCATCCCTTTTTGTGCCTGACCGGAGGAGAAGTAGGAATCCGCGAGACAGGTCATCGACAGTAGCGTGTCTTCATGTTTCGCACCCAATTGCAACAGGCGTGTTTTGTATGCTTTTTCCTGCAATCGTTTGGATTCGGCTGGAAATCCCAGTGCGTACAATGAACTGGACAAATTCTGTTGCATCTCGGCGACTACCAACGGATCGCCGATGTCATCCTTTTCCATGTCATCAGCAACTCTTATGAGTCGTCGTCCCAATATTACGCGCAACGAAAGGGTTTCATGTTCTTTGGATCTAGGATCGAGATCATAGAAAATAGCTCGCAAAAGCTCATTCGCTTTTTTGAGCTGAGCCAGTCGTTTTTGAGTTTGAAGATTGGCCAGTCGTTCCTTTTCTGTCGCGGTTTCGGCTTCGATTCGTTTGCTACTCGCTAACTTCTGGGCGGCTTCTGCTTCGATGCGTCTGCGGTTCGAGATGGCGGTTGCATCTTTTAAAGCTGAATTGGTACTGGTAAGTTCCGAATTCTTACTCGCAACGATTGCCGCCACGATCGGTCCGCCAAGTGCAAATGTTAACGCAAGCAGCGCCGCAGTCGCCCAAAGTCCGGCCAGCGCCGGCTTGCGTCGACACCAGCGCCATGCGCGTGCGGGGCTGCTGATTGGACGGGCAATCACGGGCCGACCTTCGAGAAATCTGCCCAAGTCATCCGCCAGCAATTGCGCCGTCCCATACCGTTTGTGCGGTTCCTTCTCTAAGCACTTGATACAGATGGTTTCCAAATCGCGAGGAACGCTCGGGTTCAGGGTACGCGGAGAGATGGGCTCCTTTTGAATCACTTGCAGGATGGTGTCGGCCTGCGATTCGCCGACGAACGGCGCGCGGGTCGTGAGCATCGCGTAGAGTATCGCGCCGAGCGCATAGATATCGGCCGGTGGCCCGACCAATCGAGTCTTGCCTGAAGCCTGTTCCGGGGACATATAACCGGCGGTGCCAAGAACCTGCCCCGTTTCGGTCACGTTGACACCCTCGGAGTCGTCGTTGGACCAAAGGCGTTTGGCGAGGCCGAAGTCAGTGATCCGCGGATCGCCCTGGGTGTTCAGGAGGACGTTCGCCGGTTTCAGGTCGCGGTGAACGATGCCTTGGTCGTGGGCGTAGTTCATGGCTTCCGCCAGCTTTTTGACGAGTTCAGCGGCGTGTCGAACTGCCACCGCTTGCTCGCGATAGAGCATGGAGAGGCTGCCGCCTGCCACGAAGTCCATCGCGTAGTAGTGTTCGCCATGATGCAGGCCCACCTCTATCACGCCCACAATGCCGGGATGATCCAGTTTCGCCGCGGCGCGAGCTTCGGCCTGGAACCGGCCGACTTCTTCTGCCGAGGCGAACTGCCCCCGCTTGATCATCTTCAAAGCGACAAGCCGCTTGAGCTTCGTCTGGCGGGCTTTATAGACGACCCCCATCCCGCCAGCACCCAGTACTTCCAGGATTTCGTAGTCGCCAAAGTATCGCACCTGCATTCCCGGCTGCAGCGTCCCCGGCGCAGAACCGGAGAATAGCTCGGTTTCCTCAGGCTCTGGTTGAATCGGCTTGACTGCGGCACGCAAGCAACTGATGTCATCCAGATACTCGCGCAATTCGAGTGCATATTCGGCATGCTGTTTTAGGAATTCCTCTCGGTTGAGAGGGCGACCCTGCTCGGCGGCCAATTCAAACTCAGCGATCAGCGCGTCGACTTGTCGATCGCGTGGACTTCGTTCGCTAGAGGATTCTGACATGGGTTACTCGATGTTCACTTGAAGGGATGACCGCAGCTTCTTGAGACCGCGTTTGAGGAGTCCCGCGATCGCGTCCGGGGGACGGCCCATCTGCTCGCTAATCTGAGACAGCGACCAGCCTTGAAAATGCTTGAGCACGATAGCGGTTCGTTCGCCTTCCAGCAGTTGGGCCAAGCCATCCGCCAATTGCTCGACCTGTTCGTTTTGCACCGCTTGTTGGCTGGGCGAGGTTTGCTCGCTCGCTAAGAACTTCTCGATTTGCATCGATGATTGCTCAAGGCGCTCGGCCACGTGTTGCTCACGTCGCACATCACATTTTTGGGTGCGGTAATGCCGAGCGGCATTGATCAGATTGCGAGCCAAGATCGTTTTCAGCCAGCCGTACAATTCGGCCTCGGTCTGGCCGCGATAAGCGGGCAAATCACGATGGGCTTCTAACAATGACTGTTGCACGATGTCTGAGGCATCTTCTTTCACTTTCAAAAGAGGACTTAGCTCAATCGCGGCGAGTAGATGAAGGCGATGACGAAAGCGATCTAAGTCGGGCGGTGAATTGGCTGTCATGGATCACTCTTGTGTACTCGGACACTTAACCCGCATGGAACGATTTACTATTGCCGATGCGATTAGCGTTTTCAAGAAAATTGTCTTCAGAGTAAGGGATCCTTCCTTGCTAGGCACGCTCAGAGAGCAAACCGGGCGCGCTGCTGCAATGAAATTCACAAAATTCCGCGGTTGCGGTGTGCTGACCAGTTGCGATCAGACTTTTAAGCGATTTATTGCGGGTGACGCGCCCTGATTGGTCCGTTGCGCGGCCTGGAGTCGTAGAGCAACAAACTCCTCCCCCGCAACAAGGAACCAGTCGATGCCCATTAACTTCCAACGCCAAGCCATGCGTGCCTCGTTACTCCTGTGCTGCACACTATCACTGAGCCTTGCCATTGGTTGGACTGCGTCGTCTGCAGCCGAAGCGTTGACCGCGGTGACAACTCAGAAGTCTAATAGTTCGAGCAACCCGATTGCCTCCAATGGCGACTGGAAGAAAATCACGCCTCTCAAGCAGAATCCTCTCGTTCGCGTTTGGTCGATTGGCCCGCGGAAAGAACCAACTTACGTCATCACGCATGGGATGGGAGGCACGTCCGACGGTGATCGCTTTCACAAGTTGGCGAATGCCATTTCCAAGACGTTTCCCAATGCTTGTGTGTTACGCGTCGATTGGAGCGAGCGGGCTTCGGCAACAAAATACGGCTTGCCCGATCTCTGTACGGTCGCCGCTAGCATCGACGAAGTGGGCGATCAGGCAGCACTGCTCTTGCAACAAGAGCAGATCGATCCCCAGCGCACCATTTTCATTGGCGAGAGCTTTGGCAACTGGGTCAACGCAAGAATCGCACATAAGCTCGGCGGAGTCCAGGGAATTTTGGCAATGAATCCGGCAAACGAATCGAGCGGCTATACCCCGCCCGATCTTCGCAAGCACGCCAAACATTCCTGGTCGTTTCACACGTATTCTATGTTCGATACGACGAATGAAATCGCGGAGAGCGACTTCTGGCTGGAGACGCCTGCTCGGGTTGGTCATTGGGAGCAGCACGTCGCAGGGATTCATTGGCTGTCTGCTCGCCTGGAAGCAGGCGACAATTCATGGCTGCACATGGACAAGTCCCTACCACAGCGGCGCTCAGGGCACTTTCAAGCTCTCGTGACGATGGACGGCTTGCTCTCGGAGGAACAACTGCCGCGCGTGCGACCGGTGTCGACTCAAGCCACCAACATTTATGAGAACTCACCTGCAAGAGAAATCGCAGTGGCGGCCAAGTAACTTTGAAAGCGAACTCCACAAAGAAACGAACAACATGAAACGAACATTTCAGAAACAGCTCGATCAATCGTCAGGCATTGTTTTCCCAGCATCCGATTCTGCGATTGTCGCTATTCAAGAGCAATACCTTCGCCTCGACCCCGACGAGCAGCGGATTTTGCTGCGTATCCTGCGCCAGGCTGAGCGACTGGACGCTGCCCTGGCCGATCTGCATTTGGTTCTGCCGACGATCGAAATCTGCTTTTATGGAGTTAGCTCAGGTGGTCGTCGCCTCGCTCCGCAATCCTTGCGAAAGTTGATTCAGAGTTGGGATACGGCGAATCAAAGCACTCGATGCCGGGAATCGCATGAATGATTAACTGATTTTGCTTACAAGTGCGGCGACTGGATGACGATGTCAGTGCCCCGCGTGCTAAGCAGTTGGCCGTTTGCGATGCTGATCAAAGTCGGCGCAATGGCTGCGGTAACTAAGTAGAGCGCTTCACGAGTGAAGCTCGGATTGGAGATCGTCAGGCAAAATCCAAAATATGAATCCAAAATCAACCCAGTAGGACGACGGCATAAAGCCATCGGGCAGTTCATTCAAGTGCCGTCGTTCTCGTTGTATTAGTTGACCAGAGCGAAACGTAATCTGTTCATGCATGTCGGCTGCACCCACTCGGCTAATTCTGATCACGAGACTACCAGAATACGCGAGAGGAATATCCCAATAAACAACCGAGTTACCCACGATTTCATTGGGGCTAAGCTCAAACAATTTCCGATTGACCAGCGATGGAAGATCGTCGGGGTGGACCGCCAGCTGCAATTCTTTGACACGAAAACTCCGATCGACAACTTCGTAGTGCGCCCAGAAATTGCGATAGCAGTTTGTCGATAGCAGCCCGTATAGCCGAAGATGATACTCCGCAGGCGAAAACGGCATCGGAGCAGCGGCGGTGATTGGGTGTCGTTCGCCGTCGACAAACAGAAAATCATGTCGTTGAGCCGTCATTGGTTACCTCGCTGCACCACCTCTACGCTAACAATATCCCCGACCTCAAGGGCGGTTGTCGCCGCTGATTCCTAGTCGTTTGAGTAGATTGCGAAGATCAACTTTCCGTGCGAACTAAATTTGCCTCCGCGACTAACGATGCGTTTACCATCGGGGCCAAGCGGCGAGATGACATTTCGACCTGCATGCCGCACGTCAACAACATGCAAGTCAATATACTCGGCATCAGAATTGTCAAGAGTTTGATCCAGGATTTATTTCCGTTCTGCCGATGAAGCGACGGTGCGCACCTACACTACAAAGCAGCAATCGACATGGTTCGGTGCTCTTATTACGCCGTGCGTGCCGAGTTCCGTTCTGCACCACCGTGTCGCCCGCACGCAGGTGAACCTCTTTCCCGTCGTCCAACTCCAGCCAGACCTCGCCGGTAAGAACGTATTCAAAGTCGATCGTGTTCGTAGTGTGCATGCCGGGATTGTCGACCTCCAAATGGGCGGCCAAGCCTAGCAATTTCTGCTCCATTTCCGCCAGGGCGAGTGGAATATCGACGTTCTGGGGAACCGACACCGAATGTGGCGCGACCGTAAAAAGACCAAACCGAAATCCACCCACTGGCGGATAATAGGTTGGCGCGCTTCGAGGTGATCCATCACCAGGAAATGTCGGCGGTTCGTCGCCGCCCCAGAGATGATGAAACTCTGTTCCGGGCAAGAGGCCCAGTGTGATGGCTGTGACCTCGGTATCGCTCGCCACCGTCGCTTTACCAGCAGCGGTGTGCCCCGTGACGACGCGTCGGACAGTCATGGAAGTACCTGAATTTCGAAGTCGCATGAAGAGTCAAGATTTCATCGCACGATGAAGATGGCAGCTAAACATCCTTTCTTATTCCAATTCCGACAAAGCTAAGGCGGCGTCACGCCTGCGGCGAGCATGACTTTTTTGATCGCCGCAACGGTCTCGAACGAAGGCTTGAAATTGCCAGGACGATGACCCTCGGCAATCGATAACGGCGTTCGGCCCTGCTTGGTTTTGCGTGACCAAATTTGAATGTCAGCTCCGCGGTCCGCGAGCAGTTGCACAACTTCTGGCAGGCTTTTGTAAGCGGCGCCGTGCATGGCCGTTTCGCCGTTCTTATCCACCGCGTTGACATCAGCGCCGAGTTCCAACATGAACTTGACCGCGGCCAAGTGTTCATCCGGAGTGCCAGGGCCGTCCCCTTCGGGTTTTTCATCGATCCCTGCTGCCATCATTAGCGCCGTCTGATTCGAGGCGTTGAGCGCTTTCGGATCGGCCCCCAACTCCAACAGTGTCTTCATGTAATCCACATCCGCGGTGCTTGCGGCACACAAGAACGGCGTGGTGTCCTTAACCGAAATTCGCAGCCGGCCACCGCCGTTGCTTTTCTTGCGAAAGTTGACATCGGCCCCGTGCTTGACGAGAGTTTTGACAAAGTCCAGGCTCGTGAGCTTGCCCGATCCGCGCGGCGGGGGTGTGCCCGATTCGTTGTCCCCTTTTTCGGGCTTGCGAATCCAGGACAGCGCGTGCAGCGGTGCGAAACCCGTGCGATCGTCGTTCGGATTAGCACCGGCCTCGAGCAAGACCGCAGCTAGTTCGAAGTGCCCGTTCTCCATCGCCAAGAGCAATGGCGTCGTGTTTTTCACGGGCATGTTTCTGCCGCCGCGTGCTTCGGACATCGCTTCGTTCACATCGACTCCGGCTTCGAGCAGCCGTTTTGTCGCCGCGATGTGGCCGCTGCGAACGGCAAATGAAAGCGGCGTGAATCCGGATTTTAGCGGAGTCTTGAAATCGGCGCCGGCTTTGATCAACGCATCGATGACGTCCGTATGTCCTTCGGCTGCAGCCCACATCAACGCGGTTTGGCCCTGTTTTTCTTTGGCGGCATGATCGGCTCCTTTGTCGAGCAACGCCGTGACGGCAGCGAGTCGCCCGGTGCGCGCCGCAGTCATGAGCACGGTCTCGCCGCCACGCAGCGTCGTGTTGGGATCGGCGCCATGATCCAGCAGCAGCTTGACCAGCGCGCCGTTGCCATTGACGCAGGCCTGGGACAACGCGGTGACGCCGTAGCGATTCTCGGCTTTGACACTCGCTCCGGCAGCGATAAGTTGCTTTACCATGCCAAGATCATCGTGATATGCTGCCCAGATGAGGGCCGTCATGCCGTCGGACTGGGCGGCATCGGGATCGGCTCCCTCTTTCAATAGCCGCGCGACATCCGTGGTGTTGCGCTGTTCGACAGCATCCGCAAGCAGCGCGGGCGGCTTCGCCTCGGCGCGCGCGGCGACCATGATCGAACACACGAGGCAGATCAGGAGCGCATTGAGCCGTATTGCTGTGGGAAGTAGCACGGTCATGACGAAAATTGTGATACCTAGATTTTCGAGGGTTCGAATAATTCCGGCGCCATGCCGGTGGAGTCCGCGAATCGTTCCAGGTCCACGCCGACTTTGTCGAGCAACGCCAGATGGATATTGGCCAGCGGCGTCACCTCTTGGTAACGGATGTGGCGTCCTCCCTTCATCCCCGCGGCCGATCCCCCGGCGACGATCGTTGGCAAATTCGTATGATCGTGCTTGTTGGGATTCCCCATACCGCTGCCATACAAGCAAAGCGTATTGTCGAGCAGTGTGCCATCCCCCTCGGGTGTTTCCTGCAGCTTCTTGAGAAAGTACGCGAAAAGCGACACATGAAATTGATTGATCTTGGCCATCTTGGCGATTTTTTCCGGGTCGTTGCCATGATGCGACAGCGGGTGATGTGAATCGGGCACGCCAAGTTCCGGATAACTGCGGTTCGATGTTTCCCGCGCTAGTTGAAAAGTCATCACGCGCGTGATGTCGCCCTGCATGGCCAATACCTGCAAATCGAACATCAGCCGCGCATGATCGGCATACGACGCTGGCACGCCGAGCGGACGTTCGAGGTCTTTCAATTCCGCCTTGTTCGCCTGGGCATCGGCCTGCTTGATGCGCCGCTCGACTTCACGAACGGACTCTAGGTATTGATCGATCTTGCGGCGGTCAGACTCGCCGACGTCACGCTTCAAACGGCCGATTTCGGCGGCCATCGAATCGAGCAGACTTGCCTGCTTGCGTAAGACCGCTTGACGTTCCACGGCCGAGCCGCCTTCACCGAACATACTCTCAAAAACGAGCCGCGGATGTGCTTCGGAGGGAAGCGGTGTCGTCGGGGACGACCACGATAGATTGTTCTGATAGACACAAGCGTAACCGTTGTCGCACTGGCCGACGACCTTCATTAAATCCATCGACAATTCGAGCGATGGCAACTTGGTCGCTTGGCCGATGTGTTGGGCAGCGATTTGATCGGCCGTGGTGCCCAAGCGGTAGTCGGTGCTTTCGGTGTGCTTGGCCCGCGCGCAGCTGAGGAACGCGGCATTGGACGTTGCATGCGAACCAGGGTAGGCATTGGCCAGTTCCAGGTTGCTGATGATGTTGACCTGATTACGGACGGGCGCGAGCGATTCCAGAATCATGGGCAACTCGTCTAGCGAGTCCCCCTGGGGCGTCCAACGACTATGATCGCAGCCCATCGGCATAAAGACATAGCTCAGGCGTTTGACCGACTTAGCAGGGGTCTTGGCTTGCGCCGTCGCCGCGGGAATCATCGCATCGAGCAGCGGGAGACTGATCGCCGCGCCGACACCGCGGAGCAGCGCGCGGCGTGATAGTGATTTGCGAGTGATGAAATTCATTGCGAGTTCCTCATTTGAAAAGGTCCGCTGCTAACGATGCCGAGGATGACGGCCGAGATTCGATAGTCTTGCTTGGCCGCTTTCCGAACGACTTGCCGAATCGCAGGTCCATCATACAGTTCAAGGCCCCGACCGAGGGCAAACGTGGCGAGACTTTCGGTTAGGGCGGTGACAAAAACCTCGGGCCGTTTCAAGATCGCCGTCTCCAACCCCGCCACTCCCACAAAGCTACTGCCATCGGGCAATCCGCCAGCCGCATCAACAGGTCGTCCCGCTTCCAACTCGCGCCAGCGCCCCACCGCATCGAAATTTTCCAACGCGAATCCGACGGGATCCATTAGATTATGACATCGCGCACACGCGGCGTCTGCGCGATGCTTGGTTAGCCGTTCGCGCACGGTCAAGCTTTCGGAAATCACCGTTTCATCGAGCGCCGGCACGTTCTGCGGCGGCGGCGGAGCGGGGGCACCAAGCATGTTTTCCAGAATCCAGTTTCCCCGAATCACCGGCGAAGTTCGCGTGGCGTAGGACGTTACGGTGAGGATGCTTCCTTGCCGCAGTAGTCCGCCGCGCTGACTATCCGGGGGTAGCTCGACCTGGCGAAAGCGGTTGCCGTAGATGTGCGGGATTCCATAGTGCTTGGCAAGCCGCTCGTTCAGGAAAGTCTGCTTGGACTGAATCAACGATAGCACATTGCGGTCCGCGGCCAGCAGCCGCTGGACATGTAGCTCAGTCTCCTGACGCATCGCCTGACGAAGATTGTCGTCAAAGTCGGGATAGAGTCGTCCATCGGGGGTGATCGAATCGAGGTTTCGCAGATGCAGCCATTGGCTCGCAAAGTTGGTCGCCAATGACGATGACTTCTTGTCGGCCAGCATCCGTTTAACTTGCGCCGCGAGTACCGCTGGCTCTCGAAGTTTATCCGCTTCGGCTAGCGCGAGTAGTTCCTCATCAGGGATCGAACTCCACAAAAAGAACGACAGCCGCGAAGCGAGTTCGACGCTGCTGATTTGGTAAGGTTTTCCTTTCGTCGCATCCGCTGGCTGATGCTCGATCTTGAATAGGAAGGAGGGGCTGGTCAGAATCGCACCGAGTGCCGCTTCGATTCCCGCTTCGAATCCATCTTGCTTATGGGCTTCGCGGAAAAACTCCAGCAGTCTAACGAGGTCGGCCTCGTCCAACGGCCGGCGATACGCCGCGCGGGCGAGCTTCGCCAAGATCTTTTCCGCCGCGGCGTCGGGGGTTTCTCCCTTGGCGGGGCGTGCGGTGAAGATCCGCTGCCGGCTCGGCGTCTCGTTGACTGCAATTGATGCATCATCGCTCGCAAACGGACCGGTGATCGAAACTTGATAGATCGCCGGGGACAACCGCGGGTGCCGATGCAAATTGAAGTGCACATGGAGCGGCTGACGCGTGGTCTCTTCAATCGAATTCCCATTGCGAATAAATGTCACCCCCAGGTCATGTGGCCCCGCGGAGACTTTGACGCGCGTTCGAAGTTTCGTATCGTCGTAGTCGGCTGCGCGCGTCCCCTTGGGAAGTGCCACCTCAAAACCGGCGAGGCGTTCCTTGTCCAATAGAATCTCAAGCTGATGCGATCCGTGCAGACCCTCGACATCATCATTGCGATCGCGCGTGAGCCGGATCTGAATCTCGTATTCGCCCGCGTTCGGAAATGAATGGCGAAACACACCCCCGCCGCGAGTGCCCAGGGGCAAACCCGGGACATGATCCTCTTGCGTTGTATCGGCCTTGATGCGGTAGGTTGTGCCGTCAGGGTGCTTCAACGGAGTTCCGACAGCCAGCCGGCTCAGTTTTTGCGCCGCTTGAACATACCGCGTCAGCAAGCCAGGTGAGAGATCGCCGACGGTAATATGATCGAAGCCGTGACTCGATTCGTCCGGCGGCAAGAGGGCAGCCACATCGACATCGATGGCCAATAGATCGCGGATCGCATTTTGATACTCCGTGCGATTGAGCCGCCGAAAAGTATCAACACGCCCGGGGTTGGGGTTTGCCCCCGCAGCCGCATCGAGCTTGCTCGCAAGGTAGCTTTCAAGGGCGACGTATTCCGCGTCCGTTGGCCGCTGCTCACCGAGCGGCGGCATCTGCCGCGCAGCGACTAGGCGCAGAACTTTCTCCCAGGCCGAGTTGTTGCGGGCGAAGTCCTCGGTGACGAGCGTCCCTAGATCGAGAGCGCCGATTTTTTGCGTGGCGTCATGGCAGTCCGTGCACTGCCGGACGATCTCTCCCTTGAACGCAGCATCACTCAGCGGCGCTGCAATCCCTATCCTGCCAGCCGCCAACAAGCACACCGAGCCCAGCAAAGCAATGAGAGCGTTGCGGTGACAAGCGATACGACGCATACGATCACACACGGGGGAGGTTGCTCGACTTGCGGTGGGAGGACAACGTGATTCTAACACGGATTTGCTGGAGCAACTAATTACGCCTTCTCAGCAGATTTCATGGGTGAATTTTGTTCGGGGACTCTTCCGAGGTTTTTAAGAGGGCGAGTTTTACGACTTTTGCGGTGCGGAAGCCGTAGGATTTTCTGATGATCAATTTCACTTTGTTGCTCAAACCGCAAAACCAAACCATCACCGAGCAAGATTGTGACGCAGTCTCGGCACATCCACGAGCAGTGTAAAAAGCAGCATCAACCGTTTTCCAAAATGCCGCGGGCAACTTTGCCGGCTACATCCGTCAGGCGAAAATCTCGGCCTTGGTAGTGATACGTTAGCCGTTCATGGTCGATCCCCAGCAGATGCAGCATCGTGGCATGAAAATCATTGACGTGCATCGGGTCTTGGACGATCTTGAAACCGATGTCGTCGCTGGCTCCGTACACATGACCGGCCTTCACCCCACCGCCAGCCATCCAGGCGCAAAACGCCTCGATATGATGATCCCGTCCATCGTCACTCTGCTTGACGGGTGTCCGTCCAAACTCGGCTCCCCAGACGACCAGTGTTTCATCGAGTAAACCGCGTTGCTGCAAGTCCGTAAGGAGCGCCGCAATTGGTTGGTCAACCTCTTTGCACTTGGCCGGCAGCCGTTTCGACAAATTGGCATGATGATCCCAATCGCTATCAAATAGCTGCACAAAACGCACTCCTCGTTCTACCAACCGCCGCGCGAGCAGGGCATTGTTGGCAAAGCTCGCTTTGCCGGGCTTCACCCCGTACAGCTCCAGAGTTTTTTTCGACTCGCTGCGAATATCCATCAGCTCAGGCACCGCCGTCTGCATCCGAAATGCTAATTCATACTGCGAGATTCGCGCGGTAATCTCCGGATCGCCTACATCGGCGAAGTGCTTCGTGTTGAGATGATTGACCGAGTCAATGATCCTGCGCCGATCATCGCGTGTAATCCCCTGGGGATCGGACAAGAACAGCACGGGATCGCCCGCGCTCCGGAACTCAACACCTTGGTACGCACTTGGCAGAAACCCGGCATTCCAAAGAGCGCTGCCCGCTCCGGCGATATTGCCTCCGCTGTTGAGCACGACGAAGGCCGGAAGATCGGCGTTTTCCGAACCCAAGCCGTAGTTGACCCACGAGCCGACGCTCGGCCGGCCCATGCGCGGATGGCCGCTCATCATCATCAGTTGTGCCGGACCATGATTGATCTGCTCGGTATGGAGCGACTTGATCATGCACAGGTGATCGGCGACGCCAGCCAGATGCGGGAGCAGTTCGCTCAGCCACAGACCGCTTTGGCCATGTTGCTGAAATTTGTACTTCGAGCCAAGCAAGCTTGGTTTACCGCGAATAAAGGCAAACTGCTGTCCCTCGGTCAAATACTTCTCGGGGCAAGGCTTGCCGTTGTTTTCAACGAGTACCGGCTTGGGGTCGAACAGATCAAGCTGCGAGGGCGCGCCGACAAGGTGGATGTAAATGACACTCTTCGCGCGAGGCGGAAAGTGGGGCTGCTTCGCGGACGTTGCCTCCGCGGACCGAGTTGGCGCGGCACCCAAGTTCGCGGGCTTCAACAGGGAGGCGAGCGCAGCCGACCCGACAGCTCCCCGCAAGAACGTGCGGCGCTGTAGCGCGACCAACGGATCGTTCGGGATCGGCATCATTATTCCTTGGTAATCGTTTCGTCCAGGTTTAATAAAATCGTCGCCACATAAAACCAGCCTGCCTGAGTCGCGTCTTTCGTACCCGCCGGCAGCGCGAGTTTCGGTTGGTCCGCATAACGCTTCAGCTCTTGCTCAAAAACAGTCGCCAGATACTGTGCCTCGTCTGCGGTCGGAGCGCGCGAGACGGCTAAGCGAAAAGCATAATTGACGCGGTCTTGCAGTGAGCCCTCCGGGCGATCCTTGATGATGCGCGCCGCCAAAGCGGTTGCCGCTTCGACGTAAACCTCGTCATTGAGCAACGTCAATGCTTGCAGCGGCGTGTTGGAGCGCGGCCGATTGGCGACACACGCTCCGCGATTCGGGGCATCAAAGTTCGCGAAGCTCGGATAGTGTCCGCTGCGCCGCCAGATCGTATAGATCCCGCGTCGGTAGCGATCCTCGTCCTTACTTGTGCGATACGTATTGTCCACTTGCCCCGTCACGCGCCAGATTCCCGATGGCTGCGGAGGATAGACCGGCACTCCGTACATCTTCGGAGAGAGCAGCCCGGAGATCGCCAGCGCATTGTCACGGATCGTCTCCGAGGGCAAGCGAAACCGCGGGCCCCGGGCGAGCAGCGCGTTGTCGGGGTCCGCGGCCGCGAGCTTGGGAGACACACGCGATGATTGCCGATAGGTGGCGCTGGTCACGATCTCGCGGATGATATGTTTCATCGACCAGCCGCTGTCCATCAACTCGACCGCCAGCCAGTCCAGCAATTCGGGATGAGTGGGCGGTTCGCCCTGAGTTCCGAAATCCTCCGGAGTCGCGACCAAGCCTCGGCCGAATAGTTCCAGCCACCAACGATTCACCGCGACGCGGGCCGTCAGCGGATTGTTCCGCGAAGCAATCCAACGAGCCAGTCCCAGCCGATTCGGCGGCGCATCGGCTGGCGGCGATCCGAGGGCTTTCAGCACGGCGGGAGTCACCTCTTCACCGGGGTGATCCCATTGGCCGCGCAACATCACATGGGTCTTGCGCGGCTCAGGCAATTCGCTCATGACGAGCGTGCGCTGAATGTTGAGTTTTGCGATCTGTTTCTTCAGCTCGGCGAGTTCCTTCTTTTGCGCGGGAGTTGGCTCTTCGTCGCAATCCCCCAGGAGCTTGTTGTATTGATTTTGGAGTTGCTGCCACTCGGCTAGCTGACTTTCGGTGCCTTCGATCGCAATCGCCGGCGCGTCGATGAAGTCCAACGCCGCCATGCCTTTGCCGCGGTATTTTGATTCCAGCGGTGTGTTATTGAAATAGGCCAACAATGAGTAATAGTCACGCTGGCTGATGGGGTCG
Organism: Pirellulales bacterium; assembly: GCA_041736895.1. Taxonomy (GTDB): domain Bacteria; phylum Planctomycetota; class Planctomycetia; order Pirellulales; family JALHPA01; genus JANRLT01. Next base: position 32,893 of record JBGSSS010000152.1, on the reverse strand, counting down.
TACTTATGACTGTGGCACTGCGCGCATTCAATTGTTAGCCCCAAAAACACCGTGCCGGTTGTCGCAACGCGATCCATGACTTGATTCACACGATCGGCCTCGGGGTTCGTGCCCGCTTCGACATTGATGGTCACTTGCCGATGAAATCCTGTGGCGATTTGCTGTTCCGTGGTTGCATTCGGCAGCAAATCCCCGGCGAGTTGCTCGATCACAAATTGATCGTAGGGTTTGTCCGCGTTGAGCGCGCGGATGACCCAATCGCGATAGGCCCAGACCTGACGAAACCCATCGCGCTGAAAGCCGTTGGAATCGGCATACCGCGCCAGATCCAGCCATTGCCGGGCCCATTTTTCGCCAAAACGCGGATCATTGAGCAAACGGTCAACCACGGTCTCGTACGCACGGGGGGACTTGTCCTCCAGAAACGCTTGGACCTCGTCGGGCGTCGGCGGAATCCCAATCAGATCCAGGGAGACCCGACGGAGGAGCGTGGCGCGATCGGCCGGCGGACTCGGCTGCTTTCCCGCGGCTGCCAACCGCGCGCGCACATAACGGTCGATCGGGCGCAGGGACTCGTGATCATCAGCGATCGCGGGGATCGGGGCTTTCACCGGCGCGACAAACGACCAATGGGGCGTGTACTCGGCACCTTGGTCAATCCATTGCTTGAGTACCCGACGCTGCGCCTCGGTGAGCGGCTTTTTGAACTCGGGCGGCGGCATTCGTTCGTCCGCCGCAGCGGCAAAGATGCGGCGCACAAGCTCACTGCCCGCGGCATCTCCTGGCACAATTGCACGTTTGCCACTCTCGGCTGGCAGCAGGGCATCGTCCCGATCGCTCAATTTCAGCTCGCCTTGCAGGGCTTCGGCATCCGGGCCATGGCACGCAAAACAGTGTTGTGCCAGGATCGGCCGAACATCACGGTCGAAGCGGACCTTCTCCCCTTCGGCACGAGCAATCGTTGCTGCGCCGGCGAGGATCAGGATCAACCAGAAGACGACAACAGGGCGAACCATAATAATAACCACACTTCATCAAGAGCGGGACAACAATTGAATTACGCGGAGCGTGAGTCTCCCTCAGTCAACTACTCAAGGCAACCAGTTAACCGTTTGAATTGCCTTGGCAACTTCATACCTGCATAAGTTTGAGCATAACGCACAAATACCTGATCCAGCAACTTTTCCTAAACACAACAGCTTGTCATTCGAGAACGATTCTCATCAGGAAAGTCGCGCGGCTACCTTGGCAAAAACGCCTGTGCCTATTTGGGCTCAAAGCGAAAACTGCTGGGCTTCCCTTGGCTGCCCCGGAATTCGATGGACTGGATTTCAATTCCGGTCGCGGCCTTGGGCGGCGTGATGCGAAGGTGGAGAATGCGGGACTTCTCGGGTAACTCTACCCGAACTTCTTGCCATTCAGCACCGGTCGGCCAAGCAAACTCCGCCGACTGGTGCGCCGCAAAACTTTCGGTTTTCGTGCGCCATGTGATGCTGGCTTTGCCCTGACCAGCGTCTTTTGCGCGCAGACGCAGGTTCGCCGTGACCGGACCTGCTAGGTCGAGTTTGGAGTTTGTGATGAAAGACAGCGAGTTCTTTGGCGTGTCAGCATCCTGAGTCAGCGCCAGTGCCCCATCCTTTACGGTGAGCTTCCCGTTACGGGCAAGCCAGCCTTGGATCGTGCCGTCGCCCGGTTCTGCAATCTGGCGCGCAGGCTCAGTTATGCGATGCTCTGCGAACAACTCCTCATGGTGACGGCTGAATCCTGAAGCATCCTGGCTTAATCCAGGCGGCTGAAGATCTGCGGCCCACGCTTGGAGTTTTTGCTCCAAGCGAGCAACGGTCTCAGGTTGCTTCTTTGCCAGATTCCGTTCCTGGTTCTCGCCATCAGGTTTACTAACATCAAACAGCAGCGCCGGGCGGTTTCCTAGTTTGATCAGTTTATATGGCATCTCCAAGACTGCCGCCTGCGAGCCCCAACGCCAGAACAATCGTTCATGGGGCGGTTTCTTGTCCTCGCCCGTGACAAATGGTGTCAGATTGACGCCATCGAGTGCCGGATCCTGTCGCAGGCCTGCAGCGGCCACCGCAGTGGCAGCCACGTCGAGGTTGATGACCGGCTGATCATACACAATCCCTGTCGGCCACCGACTGGGCCAAGCCGCGACAAACGGGGTCCGAATGCCGCCTTCGGCCAGCATTCCTTTCTGACCCACCAGCGGCAGATTTATCGAACCGTCCCATACTTCACCAAGCGGCGCGCCGTTATCGCCGATAAAGACGATGAGCGTGTTCTGCTCCTGACGCATCTCCTTGAGCTTGGCACGGAGACGGCCAAGGCCATCATCCATCGCAGCAATCATCGCCAGAGCTTGGCGACGCTTGAGCGGTAGCTTGTCGGATGTTTGGCTGAACCATGGTTCGGGTGACTCCAACGGCACATGGGGCGCGTACCACGCGAGATACAAAAACCACGGTTGATCGGGTTTAGCACTGCGCCTGTCGAGAAACGAGAGTGCTGCTTCGGTCTGCACCACGACTCGGAAACGATTATCAGTCACCAGGTGAGGCGCATCGGCGAAGGGCTTGCCTTGCAGATCGTGTGACGCGTAATATTGCCGCAATTCTCCGCGGAAGTATTCCTCGAAGCCCTGATGATGCGGCATATGGTCAGGGAGGACACGCGACTTTTTGCCTTCGCCTTTCTCACTGCCCAGATCGAGGTGGCATTTTCCCACCCAACCGCTGAGATAGCCGGCGGACTTCAAACGCTCGGCAATCGTCAGTTCATTCAAGGGGAGCGGCCCCTTGCTGTTATCTTCCACGCCGAACCGCTGCTGATAACGGCCGGTGATCACACCCGCACGAGACGGCACGCACTGCGGAGCGGATACATAGCCGCGCGTGAAACGCACGCCGTCTTTTGCCAACTGATCGAGATTCGGTGTGCGGATGTCCTTGTCTGCTCCCTGAGCCCCAAGATCGGCCCAACCATGATCATCCGAGTAAATCAGAATGATGTTCGGCTTTTGTGTCGGCGAGTCTGCTGCACGCAGTACCGCCAGCGGTGCCAATAGCAAAACGAGTGCTCCGCTGAGGCGAAAGCTGCTAACGGCGACGAGGAGTGAATATTGCTTCATAAAATTAAAAGTTAGTCTTTGTGGGTGTGCCGCTCTGGGGGACAATCTCGATCCAATCGATCTCGATAGGTTGTTCCTGCTTCGGCAAATACAAGCGGACGATGCCGAGTGGGCCAGTTGCTGGCAGTGTTATCGAGACTTCCTGCCAGTCGTTGCCTGCGATGGTTAAGTCAACGCTCTGCGCCTTGCCCTGCACGCCGTCGGGCAGCCAATCGCAATGCGATTTGCCTGCGCTGGCTTTGATGCGAACTTTCACGGTGGTCGGGCCGCTCATTTTGGCGGCAGAAAACCCGAGGAAACTGGCGTCCGAGAGTTTGGTGATCTGCACGATGCCGTCTTTGACAGAAGCAGTGCAGGCTCGGGCTTTCCAGCCTTGCAACGTAGGATCGCTGTCGTCCTTTGCCGCGTTCTTGGCTGGTGTCTTTTGGGCAGCCTTGGCCTTTGGCTTGTCTTTGTTTGTCTGGATTCCTTCGAGTTCGGGCTGATATTTCGCGGGATCGAAGTCCGGATTTGGGACGGGCACAATAGCCCCCGTATCGGCAAGGAATTTCGTGATGAGCGAGTCAAGTTCTTTTACCAGCGCGGGCTTCTGCTCAGCGAGATTGTGTTTCTCGCCCAAGTCATCGCGTAGATTAAAAAGCATGTAGCGATGCGCCCCTTGCTCGCCGCCGTGAAAGACGCGGATGAGCTTCCAATCGCCGCGGTGCACGGAGACCGCTGGCGGGAGCCAGTCGGGCACCCCGGGGCTGTGCGGGAAGTATTGAAAGACGGCCTTGTCCGCGAGAGCGTCGCCTTTTAAGGCGGGGATGATGCTGCTGCCGTCGAAGCGCTGCTCGGCGGCGGCCTTCAGACCGAGGCCAGCGAGCAGCGTGGGGTAATAGTCCTCGCTCTGCACGATAGCATCGCTGCGCGTGCCGGCGGTCGTGATACCAGGCCAGGCGACGACACACGGGACGCGTGTCCCGCCCTCATAGACACAGGCCTTGCCGCCGCGCAGCGGCGCATTGCTCGTGGGCGTGGTGCCATCGACTTCGTTGTACATGTTCCCCCCGTTGTCCGAGGTGAAAATGATGATTGTATGGTCAGCAATATTCAGCCGGTCCAGGGTATCGAGTAATGTGCCGACCGCGTCGTCCATGCTCTCGATCATTGCCGCATAGGTGGGGCTGCGCTGCGGATCTTTCGGGTTGGCGCTTGCGCGATATTTTTCGATGAGCGGCTGCTTGGCATCGAACGGCGCGTGCACGCTGAACATCCAGTAGTTGAGATAGAAAGGCCCCGCCCGATGCTTCTCGATGAACGCCATGGCTTCCTTTGCCATACGATCCTCGATGTGCTGATTCGGCTCGCCCGGATCGGCGTCGAAGTCCTTGAATTTCCAGGGCGCGACATAACTGCCCGCCGGACCGGGACCGGACGTGTGTGGGAGATCGACATCGAATCCCTGCTGTAATGGCGAATACGGCTCTGACCCGAGATGCCATTTGCCAAAGTGCCCCGTTGCATAGCCCGCTTCCTTTAACGACTCGGCCAGCGTGCGATACTCTGTCTTCAAGCGCGTGACCGGCGTGGGCTGGATCGCCTTCTGATTAGGCGGCGCTTGTTTGCCCGTCTTCGCCTCCAGCACGACCTGCGGCACATGGCAATTCGGCGTGGTGATGCCCGTGCGCGCAGGGCTCAGCCCCGTGAGAATGGCCGAGCGAGTGGGCGAACAGAGGGGACTCGCAGAATAAGCCCGCTCAAAAATCATGCCGCGTTTCGCGAGGCGCTCGATGTTCGGCGTCTTGTAAAACTTGGTGTGACCGTACAGCGTCGTATCAGCCCAGCCGAGATCGTCGGCGAGAATGAAGACGACGTTGGGTTTCTTGGCCTCCACTTCAGCGGCGTGGAGCTGAGCTACAGGAGCAAACAGGAGTACGATCAGGAATAGAAGTGAGGATTTCATGAAATACATGGTAAGGGATCGGCGGACCTAACGCGATTCGACGTAATTCAGTAACTGCTCAAATATCCCTTTGGCCGCGATTTTTAATAGGCGACTACGGGGGGCCTGTAGGGAATCGACTGGCGAGCTGCTTTGGAACGCGAGAATGTCGAAGTCGACATCCGACACCAGAGTCGTGCGATTATGCCAGGTCCCGCCATTTTGTGTTCTCAGGTTCTTCCCACATGCGCACGACAACCAGTTGAATCAACTCGCAGACGTCAAGCAGCATGACCAGCGGGAGCGAAAAACTATCGTGGCTTTGCATCCTGCGAGCTGATCGCTGTCAAATTGATGCGTACTTCGCCACTAGAATCTGGCTTATTTGCCATGAGCTACTGCCGTGTGTGAGAATGATCGCTGCGTCCACGACGTCTTGATTCTCACGAATCTAAGCAATCGTTAGATCATCGAGGGCCAGCTTGTATTTGCCTCTGCAGGTATACATCAATGAACGACAAGCAACCCAACGTACTTTTTATCTTTGCCGACGACCTGCGGCCGGAACTGGGGTGTTACGGCTGTCAGCACGTCATCAGCCCGCATATTGATCGGCTGGCAAAGATGGGCTGTCATTTCGACAAGTGCTATGTGCAAATCTCGTTGTGCAATCCCTCGCGGGCGAGCATGCTCACCGGCAAACGACCCGATGAACTAAGCGTCTGGGGGTTGGATGTCCATTTTCGCGAGCACTTGCCGGATGTGGTCACACTGCCGCAGCATTTCCTGCGGCATGGTTATCACACCGCCGCGATCGGAAAGATCTACCACAACGACAAGCCCGATCCGGCGTCGTGGTCCGAACCGAGTATTTACATCGCCGGTTACCCCTATGACCCGGATGCCGTGTACCGCGATGACGGCAATCTCCACTATCTGGAACAGCGCAAAAGTACGATCCGCCAAGAAGGGAACGAAGCTCGCTACCTTGATCCTTTTGGCCAATGGTATCTCAAAGCCAGCGCCACGGAAGCTCCCGACGTCCCTGACAACGCTTACTATGACGGTGCCCAAACCGAGGTGGCCATCGAGAAACTCAGCGAACTGGCGGCGCAGGATCAACCGTTCTTCTTTGGCCTGGGTTACTATCGCCCGCACTTGCCCTTCAATGTCCCCAAACGTTATTGGGACATGTACGACCGCGACGCGATTCCGTTGGCCGAATTCGACATGCCGCCGCTGGGAGCGCCGCCGATCGCTTTGAACAACCTGCGGGAGTTGCGGGGCTACTGCGACTTCAACGACGTCAAACATCCCCTGGAGGGACAACTTGACTCTGACGATGCGCGCCTGCTGCGTCATGGCTACTTCGCCTCGGTGACGTACATTGATGCGCAGATCGGAAAAGTGTTAGACCATTTAGAAGCGCTCAACATCCTGGACGAAACCATCATCGTTTTGTGGGGAGATAACGGCTGGAAACTCGGCGACTACGGCAGTTGGTGCAAGATGACCAACTATGAAATGGATACCCGCGTGCCCCTGATCATTAAGCCGGCAGGTGCGCTCCGTGACGGAGGAAGACGTGATCAGATCGTCGAATCGCTCGACATCTATCCGACACTTTGCGATCTCGCGGGCTTGCCTCTCCCCGCTGGCCTCGTTGGGCAGAGCATAGCGGCGTTATTCGACGATGCGACGGTCAGCGGCAAGGAACAGGCCTTTAGTCAGTTCTTGCGTTACGGGATTTGGCTGCCGCCAAATACTAAAGAAGCCATGGGCTACAGCATTCGCACCCGCGATTGGCGCTATGTGGAATGGTTTCAGAGCGATTCGGATGTGGCTATCGCACGGGAACTTTACGATATCACCTCGCAAGGGTTGGAACAAAAGAATCTCAGCGGCGATCCGGCTAATGCTGAATTAGAGCGCGAGCTCGCGGAGCAACTCCGGAACTATCGCGGCACCACGCTACCGCTCGCAGCAGCCGAACGAAGATAACTCGGATGACGTTGCCGATGGGATTCGCCTTGCAAAGTTCCGCGCGGGCTCGGAGCGTTCTGCTAACTAGAACCGGTCGTGCGATTCGCCGCTTGTCGCTGGTCGCGATATTCGCTGGGCGTGATCCCCAACTCGCGGCCAAAGGCTTCCGACATTCGCGCTCGATCCCCGAATCCCACATCTCGTGCGATTGCCGACAGCGAGCGATCGCTTTGGACCAGCTCCCGCTTGGCCCGCTCAAAACGCACATGCCGAATCATGGCGACAATCGGGCGGTCCAGGATTTTGCGGAAACGGCTTTGTAGAGTTCGTGTTTCCGCATTCACCGCCCGCGAGACGTCGTCTTGCCCGATCGCCCGGTGGCTGTTGGCCGCAATGAACCGGAGCGCTTCTGCCACCAGTTTGTCGTCCACAGCAACGAAGTCGGTCGATTCTCGCGCGACCACCCCATGCGGTGGTAGGAGCAAGTGGGGAGGATGTTTGCCAATGCTTGACTTTGTTGAGTTTGTGACCATGAGTTGGTCCAGCATCCGCGCGGCTTCATAGCCAACCTTCCGATAACCATATTCAATACTGCTGAGTGATGGCCGTGGCCGTTCGCAGATGGACTCCTGGTTGGCACCGGCAATGATCGCGACATCCTGCGGCACCCGCCAGCCGCGGCCGCGGCATATCTGGGCGATCATCCGGCCGATTTCATCCACGACGGCGAAGACGCCGATCGGGAGTTGCCACTTGCTCATCACATTCTCCAGCAGCCGCTCTGTCTTTTCCCACAGGGCTTGCGAGCGCATCGGATGCGGCGGCAGATTGACTGTCTGGCAAGGGAAGCCCCGCACCGAAATGACTTCACAAAACGCGTCCGCCTGCGCCGTGGCCGCGGGGTCATTGCGGGCGAGCACGCAAAACTGACGCAATCCCCGGTCCAAGAGATGTTCGGCACACAGCCGGCCCGCTGCGGCAAAGTCGGCAAAGACCCCCGGCAATTGCTGCGCTGCAGGCGAGGAGAACCAGACATTAACAGCGGGCACTCCCCACCGCTTAGCCCAACGGGTCGATTCTTGGTTGATCCGGCCGATGATGCCATCATACGGCTTTGTCGCCCTCCGACCCCTCACCGACAATCGGCAAATGAACTCGTCAATGACGTTCTCCCATCCTGCTTGGTCTGCATATTCATGCACTCCAGCGAAAATGTCGGCGTGCCGTTTATGCGGCCACTCCAATTGGAACATGAGTGCGACGCGGCGCGGGCGGGACATCCGAGGGTTCTCCTAAAAACGCATTGCTTTTTCTTAAAAGCGAATATGCAATCTAGTATAATACAAACATTGAGGGCTAGCACAAGTTTTGTTGATCGCTAGGAGTGGCTGTTAGAAAATCTCGCTGAACCGTCGGCGTGCAGCAAATCAGAAACACGTCACAGCAGCGACTCGTTCAAAACGGACTCGTGCAGCATATAGCGGCCTTGCCTATCAGCTTAGGCCGGGGCAAAGGTGAGCAGCAGATTTCAGGGGCATCACCAGAGCGCTACCCCCCGTCGCTTGGTGATGCCCTTGAGTTTATTATGTCGAGCGATGCGACGTGGGGAGGGGATCGGGAACTGTCCTATAAACGTACTATTTTTTCCCAAATACGCATTCAACGACAACTATAATTACATCGTGATAACGTCATTGCCAGTCAGAAACACATTCCGACCAAAGGAATACAAAGATTACTGATCAGTCAAAGAGTGTGTCACGACTTAGGCCGTGGCGCGTGTACTGATTCCAAATCTGAATAACTTGAAACCTGTTTGTCACTACAACCCCCGTCCCGCGAAAGTACGTTGGAACATATCCAAGAGGAGCTTCAAGATGCGCACGAGAATTGCGAGTTTAATCGTCCTGACTCTGATCGCCATGACCTCGCACACGAATGCGGCCATCATTAACTTCTCGGGCACGGGCACGATCAGTAGGTCAGATTTTACCTTAGCATCACCATCTCTCGTAAAGGTAATTGAAGAAATCCAGGGAAACGCCAAAATCTCCTACACGATCACCGTCTCGACGGATAGCGGAGATGGAGATACAGATAACGTATCCTTGGGCTCCCTTGGCTTTGGCGACAGTGGCAATGGTGCTTCGCTCGAACACAATCAAGAAAGCGGCGAAGAATTAGTTTTCACCATCAGCGCGGTCACTGCGGAAGGGCTGAATGGTTACAACGTGACAAATAACGATGTAGCTGTGAATTTTGTATCGTTTTTTCTAAAAAATAATGGTGCTCAGGATCCAGGAGTTGCTTGGAGTATTGCCGGGGGAGATAGCGGGGCGGAGAGTACAGACCAGGGCGAAACCGTCTTTGTCACCGGACTGGGCACCGTCCTGACCACACGGGCAACTGGCGCTTTTTCCTGGATCAACGACGTCCAGACATCTTACTCGGGGACTGTCACGGTCGAAGCAATCCCCGAGCCGACATCACTGGCATTGTATGGCCTTGGCGGGCTGATGATGTTGGGCTGGGGATTGCGCAAGAAACGCTAGAAATCCGTCGCTCGACAAGAAAATGTTCTTGCCACTACTGTTTTTTGCACGCCCCAGCAAAGGTATTCCGATGAGATTGGTTTGCGTCAGCAAGCTCGCGTGCTTGCTGTGGGCGATTGGCCTGTTTACGACTCACGCTCTCGCGCAGGTGGCGGAATCATTCGCCTTGCCCAAGAGTGTTGCGGACATTTTCAAGAGCCACTGTTTTGATTGCCATGGAAATGGTTCTGCCGAAGGCGATGTGCAGCTCGATGCGTTGACCAAGCTCGGCAAAGACGAACGCTTGGACCTGCTAACCAAGATGCAGGAGCAGTTGTACCTTAATCAAATGCCGCCGCAGGGCGAACCGCAGCCCTCGGATCAAGCGAAACAACAACTCGTCAGTTGGATCACCTCTCAACTCGCCGCGGTGGGGCAGGATGCCGTCTTCTGGCAACGGATGCAGAGTCCGAAGTATGGCAATTACGTCGATCACAAGAAGCTGTTCTCCGGCGAATATAAGAACCTGCCAGGCTTCACCAATGACCGCGATTGGCTCCTCAGCGAGTTTATCTTTCGCGAAAAAATGAATGCGCTGCTCCAGAGCAATCCAGCAGCGGTGATTGACGGCACAAAACAAAAGCTGCGTGGAAATCGACTGGACTCGAAGATCGTCAATCCGTTTTTGCTGCCGAAACTGTCAGGGGTGCGGTATTACGCCAACGACAAGATCAACAGCAGCCACTTACTCTCGATGATGGGCAACGCGAAGCACGTGGCCAACACGATGATCAGCGATCTCAGCCGCAACGACCCCGGCTATCTGCCTGCGGCCGCTGCGATGACGAAGTTGAAATTCGAGCACGACGCCATCCTCGAGAGCCGTCGAGCCTATCCCGATTGGTGTCGATGCCATGATTCCCAAGGATCACACCCGGACGTTGCGGGAGCGCTTGGAGCCTGTGACTGCTGCCCAGGAATGCTGGAAGTGCCACCAGCACATGAACCCGATTGGCCACGCGTTTGAAATGTTTGACGATTTCGGTCGATTCAGAACCGCGGAGGAACTCGAGCACCCTGACAACGCCGTGGGACAGAAGGCGATCTCGCACAAAGAAAAGGACCAAGTCAAGATCCATCCGGCACAGCAAAGTCTCGGCCGCGGGGGCAAAACCCCTGCGCCGCGGATATTTTACAAGACCAAGCCCATCGATACAGCCGGCGAATTGAAGGGGACGGGCGACAGCAAACTGGACGGCGAAGTCAAGGACGCGCACGACATGATCAGTCGGCTCGCCAAAGCCGACCGCGTGCGCCAATCGATCATCCGGTACGCCTTTCGTTACTTCCTTGGCCGCAACGAGATGCTGTCGGATTCAAAGTCGCTGATCGACGCCGACCAAGCCTATCTCAAGTCTGGCGGCAGCTTCGACGCTGTGATTGTGTCCCTGCTAACTTCCGATTCATTTATCTACCGCAAAGCACCAAAGGAATAGACCATGTTCAATCGAAGAGATTTCTTGAAAACGTCGGTTCTGGGTGCAGGCGCGATCGCCTTGCCGCCAAGTTTGCAGACGCTCGCAGCCGAACGCACGGGGAACCAAGTTGTCGGTTCACAGCCCAAGCGTTTCATTTTCATTAGAAAATCGAATGGTGCCCCTCCCCATCACCTAGTGTTGCCGTCTTTTTCAGACGCCCAGAAGGCCAAAGAAGCCGAGCGGCTCCCCTTTGAGGTCGAACTCGCCAAGCATGAACTGCCGGTGTTCCTCCAGGAACTCAGCGCCTACAAAGACGAGCTGACAATCCTCCAGGGTCTCTCGGCCAAGATGAGTATCAATGGCCACAATTCCTGGCATTCGGTTATGGGATTGTGCAAAGCCAAGTATGGTGCGATCAGCACCCTGAAACGGGCCTCGATTGATTTCGAGTTGGCCAAGCTCTTTCCCTCGCCGCTGGGGCATGTCGAGCTTTCCTTTGCCGGCGATCGTCACGGCATCGTGCCGGGCTTCTCCATTCCGTCGCCTTTTCAAACCAACTATTGCTACGCCGATCCGATCACGGCGTACGAAAATCTCTTTAAGTGCGTGCTGAAGCCCGACGAAATGCAGATGGACAACATCATGCTTGCCTATCTGCAGCAGCGCGAGGCGGCCAAATTGATCTCCAAGAGCAGCGCCGACAAACGAGCTTACGAGGTCCACGCGGAATCGGTAGGCGCGATTCGAAGTAACAACAAACAATTGACGGATCTGGGCGCGAAGATCGCCAAGCATCTGCCTGATCGCGAATTTATCTACGATAAAGGCAGCCAGTCCTCAGCGAGCGTCGATCGACAAGACGCAATGACCGAGGTGATGGTGGGCCTCTTAGAGTCCGGGCTGGTCAATGTGGTGACTTATACGATTGACGATCTCGACACCAAGCAGACCGGCCTGCCGGGCATCCCGTACGAACAGGTCGGCCTGCATAAAGTTGGGCACCACGGCTCGTATGGCGGCATGGGTAGCGATAAGATCCGCGAGTTGATCGGCATCCAACACGTCAAACAAGTCAAGACGATTGTCGAACGCCTCAAAGCCCAGCCCGAGGGCAACGGCACGATGTTCGACAACACGATGGTGATGTACTTTCCCGAAGGCGGAGAAGCCCATCATGCGCAGGGGACGGAGTCGCCGTGGGTGATCATCTCTGGCAGGAATATGAAGCTGGACATGGCCGGTCGGTATATTCGAATGCCGTATTACTTGACCGAGGGTCATCAAACGCTTGGCAACTGGTACACCACATTGCTGAATGCTCACGGAAACTCCATCCCGCACTACGGGGATCTGGATCCGGCAATGTCCCGCAAGAAATTGCCGCAAGAGGGACCGATTAAACAACTGTTGAAAGCCTGATGGCACGCTGGCCAAGCAACATATATCACGCCTTGGTGTAGTGACGGGCGTTCTTCGGTTCAAGTAGCCATCCCCTGCGCTATAACAAGGCTTTGCCCGCTAGGCAAAAGCTCTCGACGACGGCCGCAAACTCGTCCCGAACGGCCGACTGGAATGATTTTGGATTCTTGATTTCATAATTTGGACTCAAGGGACATGCCAGCATGATCGCAAGGAAAAACCAAATGACTGCAAGACCCGTCATCGTTGTCGCGTTTTTGGCGATGCTGGTTGCGGCGAACGCCGCACGACCAGCCCTGGCGGAAACGCCCAACATCGTACTGATCTTCATCGACGATATGGGCTACGCCGACATCGGGCCGTTCGGCAACACCAAGGTCCGCACCCCCAACCTTGATCGCATGGCTGCCGAAGGGCGAAAATTCACCAGCTTCTATGCCACGCCAGTCTGCTCGATGTCGCGGGCGTGCCTGATGACCGGTTGTTACAACGCCCGCGTGTCGATCCCCGGCGTCCTAGTCCCAAAAAGCGAGATCGGACTGAACACCAGCGAAATCACGCTAGCCGAAATCGTCAAGCCCAAGGGTTACGCCACGATGTGCATCGGCAAGTGGCATTTGAGAACGACACGCTGAAGGTCGAGGTCCAGGGGCAGGATATTTCGATCACCTCGAAGACCTTGCCGGTGGTATCCGTTCCCAAGCTCAACCTCGCGAAAAAAATCGTCTCGGGAAAAACCGAGCTGGGAAATCTCATCCTGACGCTCGACGACGGTTGGACCACGACGCTCTCGCTGGAAAAGGGCTGTCCTTTTTTGAAGGTCTATCTGGAGATTGTTAACAATACCCAAGAGGTTGCGGTCTACAACCATTTCGACCTCCTCACGCTCGAGGCGAATTGTGGCACGGCCCTGGACAACGCGCGCGTCCTGGGAACGGGAGGATTGACTCCGGTGGCGGAGGCAAAAGGAAGCTACACATTCAGCGTCATCGCCGATCCCGAAACCCGCCACAGCGTGGTCTGCGCGTATCTCACCCACGAGCGAGGCATCGGCATTTTCTTTCCCAAGGTCTCTGAGGACAAGGCCTTGGTCAACGCCAAGATCGATTTTGGCAGTCTAAGAGTAGAGCCCGGCAAGACCCGCGGCACCGAGACGCTGCTGATTGGGTTATTTGACGACGGCCGCCTTGGTTTAGAGGCCTACGCCGCTGCGGTGGCTGAAAAGTACAACATCCGGCTTCGGCCGCGTCCCAACGTTTACTGCACCTGGTATCATGCCGGCGCCTCGAATGAAACGGCCCTTGCCGCCAACACGGCTTTCGCGGCAGAGCACCTTAAGCCCTTTGGGCTGAACGTCATGCAGATCGACGACAAGTGGCAGACGCTCGTCCCCAAGGGTTTCCAAACTTCGGAGAAGATCAAGACGACGGGCCCGCTGAAGTGTTTCACGGATGCCAACGAGAAGTACCCCAACGGCATGGCCTACACGGCGAAGAATATCGCTTCCCACGGGATGATCCCGGGGATCTGGTTCATGCCGTGGGCGGGGAACCTGAACAACCCTTATTTCGACAAGGAGATCTACGCCCAGAATCTCGATGGCACACCGTTTCACGACGCGAAATGGTCCGGCACCTGCTTGGATTCAACCAGCCCCAAGGGCGAGGCATTCATCCGCCAGCGGATCAACCACATTTACGACTGGGGGTATCGTTACTTCAAAATCGACGGGATGCACACGGGCCTCGCGACCTACAATATCTATATCAACACCTCGTACAAGGAAAATGATTACGAGGAGTTCGGCAAGGTCAAACTTTACGATCCTCAGATGACGCAAGTACAAGCCTACCGCAAGTGCCTGAAAATCCTACAGGAAGAAGCCCCCGAAGCGCTGGTTCTGGGATGCAATGTCTCGCAAAACATGCGGAGCATGGGGCCGGCGTTCGGGATGATCGATGCGATGCGAATCGGTCCCGACAATAACAGGGCGTCCCGGGGGGACTGGAGTCATATTGGCCGTGGTCCCTGGCACGGCACGAACCTCTACTTTCTCAATGGCCGCGTCTGGTACAACGACCCGGACCCGATCTATGTGCGCAATTCCATCCCGCTCGAATCGGCCCGCTGGATGTGCTCGTGGCTGGCGATCTCCGGCGCCATGCACACCTCCAGCGAGCAATACGACAAGCTGCCGCCAGAACGCCTGGATCTGCTCAAGCGCTGTCTCCCGGGTTACGACGGTGCATCCCGGCCGGTGGATTACCTTGAGACGAACGAACCTCGGATCTGGCTTGCGGGCAACGACCGGATGCATTTGCTCGGCCTGTTCAACTGGGATTCAAAACGAGAGACAAATATAAAGTACGATCTTGGCAAGCTCGGCTTGAACAAGTCCCTGACCTATGTGGGATACGATTTTTGGGCCAACGAATTTGTCGCACCGTTTTCCGGGACATTAGAGCAAACGCTTCCGTCCGGCAGGTGCCGGGTCATTGCAGTCAAACCTGTCGCGGATCATCCGGTTCTGGTTTCAACGTCGCGCCATATTACCCAGGGACTAATGGATGTCTTGGAGGAGAAGTGGGACGCCGCCTCCAAGAAACTCCGCGGGAAGAGCAAGGTAGTGGCAGGGGATCTGTATGAATTGCGGATCGCTCTGCCCGCGGGTGGAAATTACAGGCCGGCTTCCGCGACTCTTGGCGGCAAGGAGATGAAGATCGGCAAAGTGGTCGATGGCGGCGTGCGGATTTCGATCACGCCGGAGAAGAGTGAAACGGTCGAGTGGGTTATAAAGTTTTGATAATCGTATCCATGAAATCAAGCCACGAATCTGAAGACAGATTCACTCAAAGCAAAAAGGGTACACGAAGTTCATATTCAACATGCTCAAAAAAGAGAATCAGTAGCATGTGCTTCGGTATTTGAGGAACTACGGAATGAGAATCAGCATGACAACACCGATCTGGCTGAGCGCCCTTCTGCTGATCGCGGCGAGCCCGCTCTGCGCGGCCGACGCGCCGAAAAACCCGGAAAAATTGCCCAACGTGGTTTTTTTCCTGATCGATGACATGGGCTGGAATGATTTGGGCTGTTTCGGAGCCAAGCTCTACGAGACCCCGAACATCGACCGACTGTGTGCGGAAGGAATTCGTTTCTCGCAGGCGTACACTTCAACCGCCATCTGCTCGCCGGCCCGCGCCAGTGCGCTGAGCGGCAGCCACCCGATGAAGATGGGAATGTGGAACCACTTGCATTACCTTCCGAAGGGACAGAAGATTCTTCCGCAATATCTCAAAGCCTCTGGCTATCAAACATGGCATATCGGGAAATGGCACATGGGCAACCCCAAAGACAAAACCATGCCGACCGATCTCGGATTCGACATCAACATCAGCGGCTGGACCGCATGGGGCCCCGGTTCTTATTTCTGGCCCTACGGCTGGCAACCGAATGGCGCTAGCCATCTCCGCAACAGTGTGCCAATGCTGAAGGAAGGAGGACAAGAAGGCGAGGAGCTTACCGACCGGCTCACGCGCGAGGCTCTCAAGGTCATCGCCAACCGCGATCCATCCAAGCCGTTTTACCTCAACTTCTGGCACTATGCTGTTCATAACCCCAAAGGTGCCAAGCCCGAGTTAGTCAAAAAATACGAAACGAAGATCGCAGCCCTTGGTTTGAAAGAGACCTTTCGGTTCGATCCAAAGACCAAGACAAACCTCGTCACGAGCGAGACGAATCCGACTTATGCCGCCATGATCGAAACGGTTGATGAATCCGTCGGCCGTGTCGTTGCCAAACTGAAGGAGATTGGCGAATACGAGAATACGCTGTTTATCTTCTATTCCGACAACGGCGCGACAACGGATACCGTGCCGTGTGTTCCCTTGAACGGCGGCAAAAACTCGACCTATGAAGCCGGCGTGCGCGTCCCCGCCTTCATGGTGTGGAACGGACATATCCGTCCTGGCTCCGAATACAACCGAGCCATTTACATTGGCGATATTTTCAACACGGTGATGGAATCGACCGGCCAAATCATCCCACCCGACCAGGACAGCGACGGTCTTTCCTTGCTTCCGGTTTTCGCCGGGAAGCAACTTCCTCCGCGCCAGTTTGTCTGGTATTTGACGAGACTCTGTAGCCGCGTCATCTGCCACTGCCCCTCCGAGGACGCTGTCAACGAGCCGAGACGACTCTGCCGGCAACATCCCTTTCTCGCCCAAACGACGCTCAATCTCGGGTACTGAGACACCTGCGGCCAGCCACTCCGCGACTAGACGATGCACGCATGCGTTTTCAGATTCCTCGTCCATCTTGCTCTTCCTTTGGGGAACTAGTGTCTAACCCGTAAACTTCCGCGTATTATGCGAATACGATTATGAGGACATTTCAGCTTGAGCGAGTCCATCGGGATAGACTACTTTTCTCGGCGCTGCGCCCCGATGCTGCAGAGCACAAGTCGACAAGGCTCGGTACTCCTATTGCGCCACGCGTGCCGAGTTCCATTCTGCACCACCGTGTCGCCCGCACGCAGTTGGACTTCTTTCCCATCGTCTAACTCCAGCCAGACCTCGCCGGAAAGAACGTATTCAAAGTCGATCGTGTTCGTGGTGTGCATGCCGGGATTGTCGACCTCCAAATGGGCTGCCAGGCCTGGCAGCTTCTCCTCCATCTCCGCTAACGCGAGTGGAATATCGAGGTTCTGAGGAACCGACACCGATAGCGGCGCGACCGTAAATAGACCAAACCGAAATCCACCCACTGGCGGATAATAGGTTGGCGCGCTTCGTGGTGATCCGTCGTCGGGAAACGTCGGCGGCTCGTCGCCGCACCAGAGTTGATGAAACTCTGTTCCGGGCAACAGGCCCAGGGTGATGGCAGCGACCTCGGTATCGCTCGCCACCGTCGCTTTGCCAGCAGCGGTGTGACCCGTGACGACGCGTCGGACTGTCATGGAAGTACTCCCAAATAGCTATGTCGGAATAGGAATCAGAAACGATGTTTTGCTGCCGTCTTAATCATGGCGGTAGATCACGCAATTAGCAAAATTCTTACCCACAGGTCACGAAAGCCGGCAGCAGCGTGCGACGAAACTCGGCTGGATCGGCCTGTCGCTTTGAAAGCTTGATTTTTCATGCGTCTTCGAGATTCATCTTCTACTTGTCGACACTCTGAATTGCCCTCGCTGCGGCACTGCCAACTCTGGCCTCAGGGTCCTTCAAGGCTTCGCTCAGGGCGGGAACAGCGTCTTTGGCCGCAGGACCGATTCCGCCCAAGGCCCGGGCGGCACTATATCGAACGTTAGCATCCATGTCCTGCAAGGCTTCGATCAAGGCGGGCACGGCGTCTTTGGCTGCAGGACCGGTTCGGCCAATGGCAATAGCGGCACTTCGGCGAACGCTGGCCTCAGGGTCCTTCAAGACCTCGCTCAGGGCGGGAACAGCGTCTTTGGCCGCAGGACCGATTTGGCCCAAGGCATCAGCGGCAGTTGAGCGGACATAAGAGTCCTGGTCTTTCAAGGCTTCACTCAGGGCGGGTAAAACATCTTTGGACGCAGGGTCGACTTTGAACAATGCAGTAGCGGCAACGATGCGGATGCCGGAGTCCTTATTCTTT
This sequence comes from Pirellulales bacterium, assembly GCA_041736895.1. Taxonomy (GTDB): domain Bacteria; phylum Planctomycetota; class Planctomycetia; order Pirellulales; family JALHPA01; genus JANRLT01. The sequence continues at coordinate 14,800 of JBGSSS010000152.1, read as the reverse complement.
GTGGCTTCGCTGAGAGTGGGCACAATGTCTTTGGACGTAGGGTCGACTTTGAACAAGGCAGTAGCCGCAACGATGCGGACATTGATATTATTGTCCTTCAAGGCTTCGCTCAGGGCGGGTACGGCCGCAGGACCAATTCTGACCAAGGCATTAGCGGCATAATAGCGGACATTGCTGTCCCTGCCTTTCAAGGCTTCGCCTAGGGCCGGTACGGCGTCTTTGGCCGCAGGACCTATTCGGCCCAAGACATCAGCGGCACGAGAGCAGACGCCGGAGTCCTTGTCGTGCACCGCTTTGCTCAGGGTGGGGACGGCCGCAGGACCGATTCCTACCAAGGCATTAGTGGCACGAGAGCGGACGTCAGCATCATTGTCCATCAAGGCTTCAATCAAGGCGGGTACGGCATCTTTGGCCGCAGGACCGATTGCGACCAAGGCACCAGCGGCACTAGAGCGGACCTTAACTACTTTGTCCTTCAAGGCTTCGCTCAAGGCGGGCACGGCATCTTTGGCCGCAGGACCGATTTTACCCAAGGCCTCAGCGACATAAGAGCGGTAGGAATAGTCCTTGTCCTTCAAGGCTTCGCTCAGGGCGGGCACCGCTGTAGGACCGATTCCGCCTATGGCACGAACAGCACGATCGTGGTCGCCGGAGCGATTGTCTTTCAAGGCTTCGATCAGGGTGGGCACAGCGTCTTTGGCCGCAGGACCGATTCGTTCCAGGGCATCAGCGGCATGAGAGCGGACGGCAACTTCCTTGTCCTTCAACGCTTCGATCAGGGCAGGCACGGCCGCAGGACCGATTCCGACCAAGGCATCAGTAGCACCGTTGCCGGTATACTCGTTTTTCAAGGCTTTGACCAGGGCGGGCACGGCGTCTTTGGCCCCAGGACCGATTCGGCCAATGGCATCAGCGGCAGCTCTGCAGGTCGAATAGTAATTGTCCTTAAGGACTTCGCTTAGGGCAGGCACGGCCGCAGGACCGATCCTGACCAAGGCATCAGTGGCAGCAGAGCGAACGCCATCATTCTTGTCCTTCAAGGCTTCGATCAGAGTAGGCACGGCATCAGTGGCCGCAGGGTCGATCCGGATTAAGGCATGTGCGGCACTTCGGCGGACACTGGCCTCAGGGTCCTTCAAGACTTCGCTCAGAGCAGGCACCGAGCCTTTGGCCGCAGGACCGATCTGGCCCAAGGCAGCAGCGGCACAAGAGCGGACGCGAGCATCCTCGTCCTTCAAGGCTTCGCTCAGGGCGGGCACGGCCGCAGGCCCGATTCGGCCCAAGGCAGTAGCGGCACGACAGCGGACGTAAGAGTCCTTGTCCTTCAAGGCTTCGCTTAGGGTGGGCACGACGTCTTTGGCCGCAGGGTCGACGATGAACAAGGCAGTAGCAGCAGCCATGCGGACATTGATGTCCTTGTCTTTTAAGGCTTCGCTCAAGGCGGGCACGGCGTCTTTGGCCGTAGGACCGATTCCACCTAAGGCAGTAGCGGCACGCGAGCGGACGTCAGCGACCTTGTCCTGCAAAGCTTCGATCAGGGCGGGCACGGTCGCAGGACCGATTCCGCTTAAGGCGTGAGCGGCAGCTGAGCGGACCATAATGTCCTTGTCCTTCAAGGCATCGATCAGGGCTGGCACGGCATCTTTGGCCGCAGGACCGATTCGGCGCAAGGCAACAGCGGAAAAATCGCGGCCAATCAAGTTCTCGCTCTTAAATGCTTCGATCAGGGCGGGCACAGCGTCTTTAGCCGCAGCACCGATTCTGCCCAAGGCATTAGCGGCAAAGTAGTCCTTGTCCTTCAAGGCTTTGATCAGGGCGGGCACGGCATCTTTGGCCGCAGGACCGATTTTGCCTAAGGCACGAACGGCACTAGAGCGGACGCGGGCCTCAGGGTCCTTCAAAATATCGATCAGGGCGGGCACGACGTCTTTGGCTGCAGGACCGATTCCTCCCAAGGCAGAAGCGGCACGAGAGCGGACCTCAGCGTCCTTGTCCTTCGAGGCTTCGATCAGGGCAGGCACGGCCGCAGGACCGATTCTGGCCAATTCACTCGAGGCACCACAGCGGACGTAAAAGTCCTTGTCCTTCATGGCTTCGATCAATTTGGCCACACGGGCCGTGACCACTGGGTCGCTGGCCTCTTTCTCTTGCTTCTCCTTTTCCCGTGCGGAATCGACCGAACCTTGCTCCGTCACAGTTGGGACTGATGCCGGAGGCGACGTTATCTTTTGCGGCTCGGCGATCGTAACTGGCGGTCGCTGGCTTTTGATAGACGAATTGTCTAAGTCGTCGGCGTTTGCTACTAACGGAATCATTGCGCTAACTGCGAATAGTAGAGTGACGTTCGTGAACATGCGAGCGCGTTGGATCGCCAACTTGTTCGCACAGCGAGACAGATTCGAGGTCATGGCCTGAGCTCCAAAAGAAGTGAGGGTGAATTATTCAAACAATCAATTGCTACCGCGAACCAATTCCACCCGAGTGGTGACCGCGCTGCTCGGACGCAGCGTCACCGTGGGCCAGGGCTCTGGGTTCGACAGGAGTGATAAATCGAAACGCGCAGCGAGCATCGACAGAATGCAAACCGCTTCGGCCATGGCGAACTCTTTGCCAATGCAGACGCGCGGTCCGCCGCCGAAAGGAAGGTAGGCATGTGGCGGTAAAGCGCGCTGGAATTCTTCGGTCCAACGTTCGGGGCGAAACTCCGTGGGCTCGGGAAAGTAGCGGGCGTCACGGTGCATCAGCCATTGGCAGATCAGCACGCTCGTCCCCTTAGGCACGCGGTAACCGGCCACGGCCGTATCGCAGATCGCTTCCCTGCCAAACACGTAGGCAGGCGGATACAGCCGCATCGATTCTTGCACCACTTGACGGCTGATAGTCAGCCGAGGCAGATCGCTGGCGGTGGGGGTCCTCGTTCCCAGCACGGCCAGTGATTCGGTGCGCAGTTTTTGCATGACCTCCGGATGCCGAGCCAGCAACACGCAAGCCCAGGTAAGTGCGTTCGCGGTCGTGTCGTGACCAGCCAGCAGCAGCGTCATGACCTCGTCGCGAAGTTGACGATCTGTCATGTTGTTCGCTCCTTCCTCCGCTCGCAGTAACAAAGACAGTGCGTCGACTTGTCCGGCGGGCCGTGAACGTCGATCGGCAATGAGTCTCTCGATGACTCCATTCAGCGTGCGGACCGCTCCGCGCAACTTACGATTGGCAGCGGTCGGAATCCACAACGGCGGATTCATGGCGGACATGAAGCGCTGCTCAAAATCGGCATGCACGATTTCGACGGCCTCAGAAAGTGCGGCGTGATCCGCCGCGAGTTCGCAGCCCAACAAGCCTTCGGCGGCGATGCGAACCGTCAGGTCCGTCATGTCGCGGTAAATGTCCCGCTGCGCATCGCGTACCCATTGCGAAGCCAGCCGATCAACCTGCCGGCCAACGACGTCGACGAATCCCTCGACGGCTCGGTGGCTAAAAGCCGGTTGCACGAGGCGACGCTGTTTCAGCCAAAACTTCCCTTCGCTCAGCAAGAGACCGTTGCCAATCACTGGCTGCAGGAGTCGGACCGCGTAGTGCTTCTGAAAGCTCCGATTCTGCGTGACCAGGATCTCTTCTATTGCCGCTGGTTCGGAAACTAGCAGGATGCGGCGCGGTCCGAGCCGGAAGTAGCTCATCGGTCCATGTTCGGCGTGGCAGCGATCAAAGAAGGACAACATACCCGCTCGGAAATCCCGCAAACTTCCAAGCAGCCACGTCCCTCGTGGACCCGGTGGCAAGGGAAGCGAATGAGCTGTTGCTTGAGTCTTGGTAACGGTTTGCAAGGTTTTTAGCGACACGGTGTTGGTTCCGGTGATTGAAATGGCGAGGGCTGGAATTACTACCTACACACGTTCCGTGCCACGCGATTATGATAATCGCAAGACATTAACTGGCAAGCACTTACGGATACGCCTTATTGCGGGCTAAGACCTGCCGAGGAGACACGTCGACATAAAATGTCCAGCGTCATGTACAATGGACGTACAGGTGTATCTATGCAACTTCACGGTTCAGAACGATCCTTCGCCGCTGCAGTCGCCAAATTGGCTTATGCGAATCCGTTTCGCTCCGAAGAGACGGGTTTAGAGGAAGCGGCTCTGGCGATCGCGCTCCCACAGCACATTAATGTGGCGGCGACGCCGCTCCAGACAGTCAGCGAGCGCCCGCTGATTACCGAAGTCATTCGACGGGCCGAAGCGCTCGCGGAGTCCGTGCTGCAACGCGGCGGAGTGATCCAAGGACCGGATGCCGATCTCTACGGCGATCTCGTCCGCTACGTGCTCTACTTTCGTTACCGCGAACAATTTCGCGGGGCACTCGCGGAGTCAATCGACTCGGACCGTAGTGCTTCGGCTAAGGTCAAGTCTCGCATCGGCTACTACCGGGACTTTCAGCGTGATGTACGACACTTCTTTCCTGCGACGGTTGTCGCACACGGTCCGCTGACCGATCCAGCTCACTTGTTTGCCGGGTTCTATCAGATCGTGCGGGCGTTTCGATTGATCAACGCCAACATCATTGGGCGATCGGCCGCAGCGGAGAAGCTGCGAGTGGCCGTCTGGGAATCTATCTTTACCCATGACATGCGGCGTTATTCGATTGGGCTCTACGATCGAATGCACGACCTCACCACGCTCATCACGGGCCCTTCGGGAACGGGCAAAGATCTGGTGGCCGAGACGATTGGCTTGTCGCGCTACATTCGCTTCGACTCGACGTCAGGGCAATTCGAGGACGATGCGGTCGTCGGCTTTCACCCCATCAACCTTGCGGCGCTGCCCGCAACGCTGATTGAATCGGAACTGTTCGGTTATCGCAAAGGAGCTTTTACGGGGGCGGCACAGGATCGCGCGGGACTGTTCGAAGAATGTGTCCGCTCCCATTCCGTATTCTTGGACGAGATTGGCGAACTTTCACCGGCCATCCAAGTAAAGCTATTGCGCGTTCTCCAGAACCGCGAATTCCAACGTGTCGGCGACACCCAGTTGCGACGGTTTGAAGGGAAGGTCATCGCCGCCACAAATCGGGACTTGGGAACTGAAGTGCGCGCGGGCCGATTCCGCAGCGACTTTTATTACCGCCTATGCGCCGACATGATCCGCACGCCGACGCTGGCCGAGCAAGTCGGCGGGAATCGCGAGGAACTCGCGTTATTGGTTGGATTTATTGCACGTCGCTACTATGAGCCGGTTGCTGAACAATTGACAGTGGATGTGGTTGACTGGATCACGCAGCATCTCGGCCTGGATTTCTCCTGGCCGGGCAATATGCGCGAGCTGGAGCAATGCGTCCGCAACGTGGTGGTGCGGGGCGAATATCACCCCTTGAAATCAGAACGTCGTGCTGACCAAGCGAATGCTGACGTCCTTGCACTCAAACTGTCGGCGACAGAAATGCTCGGCTGGTATTGTCAGCGCGTTTATGACGAAACCGGAAGTTACCTGGCAACCGCCGAGCGATTGGGCCTCGATCGCCGAACCGTGAAGCTGCGCGTCGACGAATGGAATGCCCGAGAGCGTGACCACGGCGCGGCCTGATGGTCTGTGGAGACAATACTAGGGAGGCGAATTTTTGGAGAACCGGGGCATGTGCAACCTCACTTCAAAGTTAAAAACGGTAATTACCGTTTTCACCGAGAAGAACAAGGCCGCACTTCCGACCATCGGAAGGTATAAATAAATCTTTGTTTCGGCGGGACTTACAAAAAATCGGGGTGACAGGATTTGAACCTGCAACCTTCTGCACCCCATGCAGACGCGCTATCCAGGTTGCGCTACACCCCGGGGGTTCGTGCCATGAATACCTCATGGCACTGAACCAACAGTATGACAAATCTCCGGTGCTGACGCAATCGTCGATCAAACCCGCGATTCCACGATTTTCTGTTATTGTGGACAATCATTCGTCGACTCGGGTTCGGCGAAGTCATGGGATTTTCGAGGAAAAGATCATGCCAACGGAATTGCAATGGGTAGCGCGTCGCTCGACGGCCGCTTGGTATTGGCTCGATGCCGCCGCATGGGATGATCGCCGCGCGACGATGCCGCATGCCGAGCAATTGGAACCGGCGTGTTTGGCTTGGCAACGATTTCTTGCGGCGCAGAATCTCGGCTGGGACACGCTCAGCGAAAGCTTGTTGCCGCTCTCTGCCGAGTTCGATTCGCCGGCGGCTTTAGCGCGTGCCTTGCTGCCTCGGCTCATGCCACGCGAGCGCGCCAAATTGCAGGAGTCCGAGTGGATCAATGCATTGCGGCCTTGGGAACAAGCTTACGCTGCGAGTCATCCAGGCATCGTCGAAGAATTGCAGCTGCGCTTCGGCCCAATTCGCGAACTGGCCGAATCCTATTTGCCGGGCTTGCTGCGCATGGTCGAACGAGTCGCGAATCCATTGCTGATCCCGGAACGCGCCCGCGTTGTTGTCGTCCCACCCTATCGCGGCGGTTATTCGCGCAGCTTCCCGGCTAGCAACACGATTGTTTGGGAAGGCTTGCTGGTCAATGTGCAGCCGCAATTGCCCGAGGTGTTGCGGCTCTGTTGGTCAGTCGCGCAATTGAATCTCGAGGTCCCTGCGCTCGTCGGCGAACTCTCGCGCGGGGCGGCGTGCGCTGCGGGAGCCTGGGCATTGATTCCTTTGACACTGCATGCCGGTTCGGAACTCGAGCAATGCCGCTGCGATCAAGCGACGGTGCAACTAGCGGCCGAGACATGGCATCCGCAGCGATGGAACGATCTGAGCATCGAGCAAACTTCGGACATCGTTTGGAAGTGGTGGGAGACTTATGTTGCGATGCGACCCGAGTGGCCGGTGGCGCTGGGAGCGCTGATTGCGCTGCTCGATGCTCACAGCACTTAAACTTTGATTCGAGTCCAAGCTCCTTGCCGGAAGCGCCAAACAATCAACGCCGTGCGCGCGCAAAGATCGACCACCATCGCGTACCATGCGCCGACCAAGCCAAGGTTCAGCAGTTCGATCTGGCCGACGAACGGCAGCGTGATGCTTGGCAAAGCCAGCACAATAGCCAGCGGAATGCGAATCAAAAGCAAGCCGATAAAGGTATTGATCAACGGCCAGCGCGTGTCCCCTGCCCCGCGCAACGCGCCGGTCAAGATCATCAGCACCACGAGCGCCGGTTGCACGAGGCAAATGATCCGCAGCACGCGCGCGGCGAGCGGCGCGACGTCGGCGCTGCTCTTGGTCATTAGCGGCGTCAGGCTATCGCTCCAGTAAAACAGCACGCCGCCGCATAGCACGACGAAGACCTCGCCGACCAAGCACGCAATCCAAACGCTGTGCCGCGCTCGCGCCGGTTGCTGCGCGCCAAGGAACTGCCCCACCATCGTCGTCGCGGCGACTTGAAACGCGATCGCGGGCAGGTAACTAAGGCTCTCCAAGCGAATCGCGATGCCGTGCGCGGCGGCGGCTTGGGTGCCAAGTTCATTGATCACGCGCAAGAAACCCATGTGGCACGCAATCATCGCCAGCATGTCGATGCCCCCGGGAATGCCAATCGCCAACAAGCGGTGAATCTCCAGCCCCTGCCCCGCAAGCCGCGGGCGTGAGAGCGTGAGCTTCGCGCGTCCGAAATTCAAAGCCAAGAGCATGATCACCGCGCCGACGTAATATCCAATCACCGAACCGAGCGCGAGCCCCGGCCAGCCAAGCTGCGGAAACGGCTCGATCCCCAGCACAAAGACGTAGCTGAAAAACAGATCGACCAGCGTCGTCGCCACGAGCGCGAACATGGCGCTGAGCGTATCGCCCGAGGCGCGCAGTGCCGCGCCGCCGATCTGTTCGAGCATCATCGCCGGCAACGCCAGCGCCGTCCAATTCCAGTACGTAACGATGTATCCGGTCGAGTTTGAATTGAGACCAAACAAGGCCGCCAACGCCGGCCCGAAAAAGTACAACACCACTGCCGGCAGCAGACAAAGAATCGTTCCCAGCGTCAGCGATAGATTCATCCAGCGGCGCGCCAGTTCAGGCTGATTCGCTCCGACCGCACGCGAAACGAGCGCCGTTGTACCGATCCCGATCAACGAAAAGATGCTAACCAAAAACCAAAGTGAGTAGTTCACCACGGTCATCGCGGCTTGATACTCATCCCCGGGCAAATAACGTCCCGTCAGCCAGGTGTCCGTCAACCCGACGCACATATCGAGAATTTGCCCGCAGAAGACCGGCAGCGCGAGCCGCATGAGCGGCACAAACGTGCGCGGATCGCGCACGACCGAAAACGCCGGCTGTTCCTCTTCGAGAACAGCCGGCTCCAAAATCGACGGCTCCTCGGTGGCGGACATGGTGTGATCTGTAGGGCACAGAACCAGGGCGAATCAATGACATGTAACGCGGGCGGCGATGTATTGTAGAAGACAACGGACGCTAGACACAGGGAGCTATCGCAAGTTCGCGTTTCCCTCGCGGAACGTTTACAGTTACTCTTGATTTCCTAACTCAAAAGGCTCTGTCATTAGCAGCCCGACGCATAAGCGAGGGAGTCTCTTAATGTTTTCCACTCCCTTGCTTACGCTGCGGGCTGCTAATGAGAAAGGCCCGAAATCGAAAGGCGTGCGCCATGCGAAGAATTGCGATGTTGCTGATTGCCTTGCTCGTTCTGCTGCAGTTCGCTAGCCGTTTCGTTATTAGCCAAGCCGATGAAGCTAAGGGAAAGCACGAGTCGCCGCAAGCTTCAGAGATTCCCCAATTGCAAATCGAGATTCGCCCAGACAATTGGGGCGCTGGCCGCGAGGATATCTTGGCGGTTTGCGAGTCGGCGGGGCGAGAACTCGTGCAGTTTTTTCCCGGCCGAAAATTGCAAAAGATGATTGTGGGGCAGTCTGCCAAAGGAAGCCCCATCACGCTCTACGAACGCGGGGCAAACGGCGAGATCCGTGTGCTGCTGAATACGAGCGATACCTTCTGGGCGCAATACGCGTATCAATTTGGCCATGAACTTTGCCATGTGCTGTGTAACTATCGTGAGGCCGACAATCCGCAGCTTTGGTTCGAAGAGTCGCTTTGTGAAACGGCGTCGCTATTCGCGCTGCGGCGGATGGCGGATACATGGAAGACGAATCCGCCGTACCGGAATTGGAAATCGTTCGCGCCGGCGTTTGATAACTACGTCGATGCGCGTCTGAGCGACACGGAGAAGCTCGAAGAAAAATCGTTCGCCGAGTGGTATCGCAATCACCGCGTTGAACTGGAGAAAGACGGCACGAATCGCGCGTTGAATCAAGTCGTTGCGGTCCGCGTCTTGTTGCCGCTCTTGCAGATGCAGCCGCAGCATTGGCAAGCGCTCGATTCCCTAAATCAATGGGATCCGAAACAACGCCCGACGTTCCGGGAGTACTTGCAAGATTGGCACGACCGCGTGCCGGATGTGCATCGCAGTTTCGTCTTGGCGCTCGCGAAGAAGTTTGAGATCGAACTCAAGTAGCGTCCTCGTAGGTCAGGCTACAGCCTGACACGTTGGGCGTGAACGCTCCGGCGAAGCCGTCAGGCTGAAGCCTGACCTACGATTTTCCGCGATTCGCCGCCAACATATTGCAAAACAAAATTCCCTGGCCCTTCGCGTCGTCGAGCGCCACATGCGTGTGCGGTTGATCGTCGAACCAAGCTTTCGGCATGTTACGTTTTGTGGATTCGCGATATTCCTTGCCGAGCACAGCCATCGCATAACTCTTGATGTCGAGCGCCGAATGCGAGAATGGGCTCTCGCCTGCGAAGCGGATCATATACCAATAGACGAACATAAAATCGTACGCCGCCGGATAAGCGACAAACACCGGCTTGCCCGGCAGCGTCTTGAGCCACGCCACATACGCGGGCATCGCTTCGGCCGGATCACGCAGGCCGCTGCGGCACGCGGCCCAAGCTTCGGGTTGCTCCGCCCACCAAGCCATCGTTTTCGGATCGCCGCTCGCGCCGCTTAGCAATTCGAGATTCACGCTAAAAGTCCCAACGAGCGTTTTGTCAGCAAGATACGCGGCCGAGGCGAAACTCAGCATCGAGTTCGGACCCGGGATCGGCCCATCGGCTTCGATGTCGGTGGAGACGTAGATTTCGGGCATGGCGGCTGTCCTACGTTCGGCAATTCAAAGTGGCCTTCAAGCTCCGCGAGACGGTAGATACATGTTGCACGAATAGCAACATTGCTGGGGGTCGCCCAGGAACGGCCGCAGGTGGCGGAGGTTTTTGAGCACCAGGGCCGCGTCATGCCCGCGCCGCGCGGCTGCGCGAGCGAGTGAGTGGCACGAGCGCCGCCAAATTCCCCATCCCCCCGCCAAATTCCGAGACGCAGGTGAGGTTCATGGGGGAAGATCCAAGGGACTAATTGCTGTAGCCGTAACACGTATGGTCAGCACTCCAGGAGTCCGGCCATAACGCGGTCGAGCCGGTCTCGATATCAGTTCTTCATTGGAAGATAATACGAATTAACTTTGCTTCGGAGCGCAGATAAATTGGCTGGATCAAAACCGATTGTTATATCAGTGATATCTATATCTAACATGCTAAGCAATCGTTTGGGAGCCGTTCCTGATTCATATTTGCTGACAAGGATATTGGCGGCTAAATCCAATTCAAGTTCAGAAACTTCTTTTGGTGATTTGTTACAAAAATGCACAATCATACGGTCATAGCAATCTTGATGTACAAGATACATCGCATAAGGGTAAGGATCGAGCTTCGAGAAGTGTTGTATACCGTTATACTTATCTTGTTCAACTTTGGTTGTCATATTCTTGAGAGCATAATCAACAAATATTTTGTGGAATACGGCTGATTTAGAATAATATTTTAAAATTGACCTTTGAACTGTTGGATGTGGTTGGACCCGTGCTTTGTCGAGCAAGAACATAACAAATTCATTTATTCCCAGTAGCTCATCACTCACTGCGTCGAATGATTGACCCAGTTTACTGGTCTTTATATTTAGATCACTCGCTAGAGAACTTTCAATTTCTTTAATTACAGTTTGGATGGACTTCTTATTGTCAATTCTGGCTGACTCATTCGACGTTGGATGCTGCGCAAAACAACATTGTATGCTTGAAAAGACTGACAAAAAGAATGTTAGCGTCAAGACGATTGCTTTGTGTTCAGAAAACATGGATCAGTTCCTTGTTGCAAATGCTAGTATTGTCCTGGAGACTTTGAAGCGTTTGATCAATCGTTAGGATTACGCAGTGTAATTTTTCCCGAGCTGATCTTATTATCGTCAGGAGGACCAACTCGCCGGTAGATTTTTGCTGCGTCGTCGTCAACGTGAATACCTGTATTCCACTCGAAGTAACTAGAAGCTCTTGAACCCCACACTTTTTCTCCTTGTTCCGTCGAATTTCCATCAATGTTAATTCTTAAAAATTCACGGGGAAGAAAAGGGGTCAGGCCCCTTTTTCGGGTCCCTTTTTCGGGGCCGGCATCAGGCAATACGCCAACAGCCGCGTCGCCGTTAGTTCGACGGCTTCGGCCAGGAGGTCTTCAAAGGCCTGATAATCTTCATCCTTGTGAAAGATGCGCATCCGCCCATTCGCGCGGTTGACCGCGTGATAGATGAACCCACCGGCAGCAGCGCGCAAGGGACGTGGCATGAGGAAAGGTTAGCGGCTGGGAGTGAAAATGTCAAGAAATAGGGGCCTGACCCCTTTTCTCTCCCCGAGCTGCGCGAAGGATGGTTCCTGTTCCTTGAGCCAGCGCGCGACGAGCGGGTATTCCTGGGCCGTCCAAGGATGATCGCCGCAGTGTTCGAAATCGAGATCGACGCGTGCGCGTCGAGCGTCGAGTTGTTCGTTGTCATACTCCAGCTTCTTCTCTTCGTCGGTCGGCGGCGGCAATTCCGCTTCTTTGAGCTTCAGCACAAAGTCGTAGTGAAAGATATGCCGCCGCTGCGTCTCCGGCAGCGGATCAATCCCCAGCCGCTTGTAAAACTCGTCCTGTTGCTTGCCCGGCGACACGTCATGCGCGCCAACAGCACGCACGAGCAGTACCGCGCCATTCGTCGCCGGCGAAACCTTGCCCCGCGCGGCGATGTTCAGCGCTTCGAGATAGTCCGGATACCCGCTCGGCTTGAGCGGCTCGGTGATCCGGGTAGTCTCCTTCGAGATCGTGACCAGGACGGGTTCGGGCGCGCCGGGGGCGGGTGCTTTCTGGGCGAAAACGATGCCTTGCAGCAAAGCCAGCGAGAGACATGTTTTTGAAATGAAATTTTTCATATGGCAACTTGGCATTTGAAGCAGGTTCAAGTGTGATTCCAGTTATTCCTTGGGAGTCTTGGCTGGTATCGGCGCTTGCGGCCGATGATCTTCGGTGAAGATCGCAATGTCATCGGCCCAGTCGTCAGGGAGATCGCCATCGTAGCCTTGATGATCGACACGGTCACGCCCGACGGAATAGAGCAGCATGCCGTTGCCATTCGAGCGATATGTAAACGGTTCGTTTGTTAGCTGATCATTGGGGACAGCGGCGATGAATTGCGGGACAAGCTGGTTCAGCTGCGCCGGGTACTTGCCGTGTTTCACATGATACTTGCGCAGCGCGATTGCCAGCAGCCAAAGTTCGCGCCGCGTGCCGTCTTTATGCTCGGCATCAAGCGCGGCGTCAATTGCGGGCAGCATCAACCCCTGCAAGCGATCGGCGAAAAGTTTGGAGCGTCCGGCTTTTGTTAGGACTGCCAGCAGTTCGTTGGCTTTGTTTTCTGACTTCTTTTTGGTTTCGTCGACCTCGTCATTTAGCTTTTCGATCGCTTGAAGTCGAGCGACACGGTTTTCTATTCTTGCTGCCGCCAGCAAGCGATCGTAACAGCCATTGAGCTGATTCAGCATCAGGTCGTAATCGAATTGTTGCCGCTTGCTTAGAAGTTGCGGCTTGTCCGGTTTGCCGTCGATTCCGAATTCCGCGGCTTGGCAAATGATGTCTAACATGTAAAGCCGTTCGTAGCGGTCGATGGTTTCCAACATGGAACGTGGTGCGTGAGAGTGCTTCTTGAGGAGTTCCGCTAGCTGTTCGGTTTGTTCGCTGCGCAAGGATTCAAGCATGAGCAATTGATTGAACAACGGGTGCATCATGTTGTGGATGCCGATTGCTATCAGATCACCGACCATGTTATGCGAGTTTTGTTGCACGTATTTGTGCAGGATCAGCATCCGCTCGAAATCGGCGATGGCCGCCGCGTTGTCGCCATTGCCCAGCGCATGCATCGCGCGGATGTTCAACTCCGACACCACTTTGCGGATTTCGTGAGCCAGCGGTTGTTCTGCCCCGAACAGATTCCCGGTATGCGTTCCAACCACTATCGGCAAATAGGCCCGGGGGTAATCGCGCAGGCGATCGAGCCGCGCGAGGACTGGGTCTTGCGCCTTGAGCCACTTGGCGACGCGCGGAAAATCGGCGGCTTTCCACGGCCGCTCACAGCAGCGGCCGAATTCGTGATTGACGCGTAGGCGGATTTCATGCTCGCGCTCGAATGAGTTTTCGATCTGGCGTTCTTTGTCGTTCGGTTCGGGGAGGTCGCTTTCCGGCAAGGCGTCGATGTAGTCGTCTGAGTTGATCAGATACTTGTCTTCGGCCGGCAGCGGATCGATGCCGAGGCGCAGGTATAGCTCCTGCTTCTGCGCGTCGTTCAATTCCGGATACTTCTGGCGTAGTCCGACCGTTTTCAAAACTAGAATCGCGCCGTTTGTCTCGGTAGTGATCTTCCGTTTCGCAGCAAGGTTCAGAGCCTCGCGAAAATCGGGGTACCCATTCGCATTCAACGGTTCGGTGATCCGAGTTGTCTCCTTCGAGATCGTAACAAGCACCGGCTCTGGCACGGCGGGGACAGCGGCCTTCTGCGCGAGCGAAACTGTTTGCAGCGCGACGATCAGAACGAGAAAGCCCAGAATAGAACGATGGTTCATCAGAATGCCCTAGGATGCCGCGATGAAGATTTGCCTCTGATTTTTATAACAAAAAAACCCGCGCTTCAAAGCGAAGCGCGGGTCGAATTTGTAGATCAAATTGCTTGCAGTACAACTGTTGCAGCGAACTTAGTCGCGACGACCGCGGCCACCGCCGCCACCGTATCCGCCACCACCGCCGCCGTAACCACCACCGCCACCGCCGTAACCACCGCCGCCGCCGCCGCGAGGACGATCCTCTTTGGGGCGAGCTTCGTTGACCGTCAAAGGACGGCCGCCTTGTTGAGTGTTGTGGAGACCATCGATCGCCGCTTGGGCTTCTTGATCGGTGCTCATTTCCACAAATCCAAAGCCCTTGCTGCGGCCTGTTTCGCGATCTTGCATCACAGTCGCATTCGTCACTTGGCCAAACTGGGAAAACAACTGCTGCAGGTCCGGGCTGGTGACACTGTAGCTCAAATTCCCGACATACAAACGCTTACCCACGTACCGGTCTCCTTTGCCAACAAACACCCGAGCAGAGTAAACCTCTGTCGGAACAAAAGCGTACTCCACCAATGGAATACGCTCGTCGCTCACCGGCTTCACAACTTCGAGTCAATCTCACGATCGGCTTGCCAAGCGGAATCGCCCTGTGGGCTTCGAAACACTCACCACTATAGCGATAGCAAATTGGTCGGTCTACGTTTTTTTGGGAATTTTTTGGATTTGGCCCTTGCGAAAGTTTTCCCCAGTTGTTCCATGCCCAATTGAAGGCCCGCTTGAAGCGGCTCGGCGGGAACTTGGTCCCGCGCGAAATAGAAATTATCGCTGCAAATTCGCCGGTTCACGGGCGATTTGCGTCGGAAATGCTGGCGTAATCGGTAAA
>JBGSSS010000104.1:0-14407 GCA_041736895.1 Pirellulales bacterium | reverse complement strand
GCGCTTGGCCGCGGCGACGCGCGCGGGTCTCGTTGCGCTCGGGTGCGAAATCTTTGCCGCGCGTCCGGCCGATGGCATGACAACGGTCGTAGCGCCGCCGGGTGTTGATGTGAGTGCGTTCCTCAAGCGGCTCGAAGCGCGGTTCGGCGTGAAACTGGCCGGCGGGCAGTTGGAACTGAAGGGAAAAATCTTTCGCATCGCGCATTTCGGCATCATTGACGAGCTGGACATCCTCAGCGCGCTCGCCGCGATGGAACTGGTCCTCGCGGAACTCGGCCAGTCGATTGAATTTGGAAAAGCGGTAGGGGCGGCGAGCGCGGTCTTAGCGAAATAACTCGTTACCAAGCCCCAGCTTGGTAACGTGATGTGCCAGCAGCGGCTAGAGTAAACAGCGAGCCTTGACTTGGAAAAAACTGGTTTGGCTCCCTCCCCTGAATGGGGAGGGCTGGGGAGGGGTGATGTTCGTCGAGCCAATCAGAGGTTTCAGAAAATACTATGCACGAAGGTATTTGGTCTTTTCAAGTTTTCACTGTCGCTCCGAACCCCCTCCCTAACCCTCCCCACAAGGGGGAGGGAACCAAACCAGATTCTTATATAGACAATGATTTGCCTGCATCGGTGTCCAACTATAAGCCCTATTGCATTCCTTCTTTTGTCGCCCTCGCTAACGCTACGGGCTACAAAATTACTGCACATGTGGGCTGAAGCCCACGCTACTTGTCCGCTAATACCAGTTCCCTGGTCCCTGGTTTGTAGTGCGGCAGCTTGCCGGTGTATTCGACCTTGCCGGCGCGCTGAATTTGCTTGAGCAGCTCGATGGCGCGGCTCGAGAGGAAGGCCGATTCGACTTGGGGGCGGACGTCTTGCAGTGTCTTCGTGCCCGGCTTGCTGCCGGTGCGCGTGATCAGGTGAATCCCGAATGGCGTGAGGATCGGCGGGCTGATTTCACGGCCATCGTCAGTGCGGAGCGCGTACGCCGCGCGGTTGAACGGTTCGACCATTGGCCCGTCGCGGCGAATCCAGCCGAGATCGCCCCCCTGAGCGCGGCTGGGGCCTTGCGAATATTTCTCGACGGCTGCGGCCCAGGTCAACTTGCCCGAGAGGATCGCTTCGCGAATCGCCGCGGCTTGCGCTTCGAGCTGCAGCAACTCTTGCGGCGTCGCGCGTTGCAGCGGCCGCAACAGGATATGGCTGACCCGCAGTTCGCTGCCGTCGAATTCAGCGCGGCGGGCGTTGAAAAATTCTTCGATGTCCGTCGGTTTGGTCGTGCTGGCGATTTCTTTATTCACACTGAGCTTGATCGTCACCTCCTCACGAAATTGCTCCGGCTTTTGACCGGTTACGGCTGCGATTTTTTCCAAGGTCATGTTCGGATCCCTGGCCGCCAACTGCTTGCGCAAAGAATCCAGCGCCGCCTCGACCTGCTCTGCACTCGCGCGATTCGGGGAATCTTTGAAATAGGCCTGGAGTAAGCGAAAATCGATGAGCCCTTGCAGGATTTCCGCCTGCCAGCGGGCTTCGATCGCTGCATCGGCCGATTTGATCGCGGCAAGCTTCTTGGTGACGATCGCGTTAACCTCGCCAACCGTGATGGGTTGGCCGTTGACCGTGGCCGCGACATCGGTCGGCTCCGCGGCCGTGACAAGAGTCGCGAGTGTCGAAAGTAAAAGTGACAGCGTCAGAAATCGCATAATAGTGCGCCGCGCGAGAATGGACAGGAGATAAATCCTAAGCCCACGGGCTCCGCCCCGTGGAGTAATACCGTTGCCTGAGTTTCGGCGTCGATGAACCGTCGACGTTGCAAGTCCAGCGGGCGGAGCCGCTGGGCTTAGTACCTACAACAACGCTTCCAATTGCAGCGTATTCTGCGGGTCGCAGTGCTGCACGAAGCGAATCACGTCAGCCAGCAGTTCTTTCTTCTCCAACAGCTTTAAGCACCAGGCCAATTGCTTGGCCGCCGCGAACCAGAGTTCGTTCTCCTCGTGCGCTGAGGGGAGCGGTGTCGGAAAGTTTTCCCGCCGCAATGCCCGATGGCCGATCTCGTACGCGTAGCCGTAATGCCCGCGGGCGAGTTTCACGTCCTGCTCGCGCATCGCCAAATCGCCCAGCCAGTAATGAATCGCGATGTTGTCGGGACAGCCTTCGAGCAGCCAGCGCAGTTCATCGCGGGCGATGTCGACCTCTTCGGCATCGAGCATGCCTTCGACATCTTCGAGATCGAGTTCCCGATCGCGCACGCAGCGCGGCTGGACGAACAACCATTCGCCGGACTTTTGTTTCTTGACCTTGACCGCGCAATCGCGCGCTGCCGACAACGGTTCTCCCTCGTCGGAAGTTGCGGCACGCGGAGGCTGGGGGGCGGAACGTGGTTTATTCGGTCGTGGCGGCAAAGCGGAGATGTTCTTTGAAGAAAGCGAGGGAACGATCCCTAAGCCCACGGGCTCCGCCCCGTGGAGTTGACACATCGTATCAGTACCGGCGTCGATTCTGAAGCGACGCCGTTTCGCCAGCGGGCGGAGCCGCTGGGCTTAGGAGTTGTTCGCTCCTCTTGTCGATTCGCGTATCCCCTGTCACAACAGAGGATCACGGCACGTCCCTATAGATTAACTCATCGCTGCTTCCTTTGCATGGCTCGCGCGACAACGAAAAAAAACACGAAAAAAAACGCGAAAAAAACACCGGACATTTCGTCCGATTCGTTGCCGCTGGCCGGGTGGTTTGCGTCTTTGCGCGAGCGGCTTGCCGCGTGGTATGGCGAACAAGCGCGCGACTTGCCCTGGCGCGGGTCGCGCGACCCGTACGCGATTTGGGTCAGCGAGATCATGCTCCAGCAAACGACGGTCGCGACGGTGCGGCCGCGGTTCGCGGCGTTTCTCGCGGTGTTCCCCGACATTTCGTCGCTCGCCGCGGCCAAGGAAGAAGCCGTCCTCCGCCCATGGGAAGGCCTCGGCTACTACCGCCGCGCGCGGCAGCTGCATGCCGCGGCGCAGAAGATCGTCGCTGAACACGGCGGCAAATTTCCGCGCGAGCTCGAAGCCATCCGCGCGCTGCCCGGCATCGGCCGCTACACGGCCGGCGCGATCGCCTCGATCGCGTTCGGCCAGCGCGCGCCAATTCTCGAAGCGAACACGCTAAGAGTCTGGGCCAGGCTCCTCGCGGAACCGCGCCCGCTGACCAGTGCCGCGGCGCAGGAACGTTTGTGGCAAGCGGCGGAAATGATCTTGCCGAACGGCTCAAATTTTAACCCGAAGCGTAAGCGAGGTACGCAGGTCGCCGATCGGGTGCCACTGGCTCTGCCAGTGTCCGGAAAGCGCGGCAAGAAAGCAGACGCTGACCGAGTCTGTGAGTCCGAACAAAATTCCACTGGCAAAGCCAGTGGCACCCCATCAAGGGACACTGTATCTAGCGGCCCGATCACAAGTGGAACTGTCAACCAAGCGCTCATGGACCTCGGCAGCGGCGTCTGCTTGCCGCGCGCGCCGTTGTGTTTGCTCTGTCCGGTGAACTCGCTCTGCGCCGCGCGAAAGTTGGGCCAGCCGGAAAAGTTTCCCGCCGCAGCCGAAAAGACGAACTGGACACTGCGCCACGAAGCGGCGGTGCTCGTTCGCGACAAGCAGCGCATCCTCGTCGTGCAGTACGCCGAAAAACAGCGCTGGGCCGGAATGTGGGACCTGCCGCGGCTCACCGTCTCGATCGGCGAGCCGATTTCGACGGCGGCGCAGCTCGAGGACGAAGCATTCGGCGTTGATCTACAACTCAAGTTTCACGATCTGCTCGGCGTGAAGTTCAAGCTCGGCGAGCCGCAGCATCGCTTGAAGCACGGCGTCACGCGCTACAAAATCACGCTCGACCTCTTCACGGCCAAGTTCGCCAAGCCGCCGGCGAAGTTCCCGAACCTCGCCCCCGCGCTGCAAGCAGCCCGTTGGGTCACGCCGGCGGAGCTGCACGACCTACCGCTCTCGACAACGGGCCGCGCGTTGGTGAAGAAGTTTTGTAGCTCGTGACCGCGATCACGAGCGAGAATAAAAGCCCGCGGCGTAAGCCAGGGAGTCACCGTTTTACAACTCGCACGAGATCACGGTCTCGTGCTACCGTCTTACTCCAATTTCCCAATCGGCCGCTTCTGGCTGTTCAGTTCTTCGCCGCGCGTCTGCGCTTCTTTCTTCAACTTCGACACGATCTCCGGATGCTTCGCCGCGACGTTGGTTGATTCCGTCGGATCGTCGGCCAGGTTGTACAGCCACGGCAGCGGGTCCGGTTCTTTCGACGGTTGTTTCGGAGCGGCTTTCGCGGCTTCCTTCTTCGCGGCTTGATTTTGATTCTGCGCCGCGCTAAGCAGCAGTTTCCAATCCCCTTGGCGAATCCCGGCCAAGTTTTGATTCGCCCCGTAGTACAGATGCGTGTCGCGCACCGGCTTCGGCTCTTTGTCGAACATCAGCGGGCGGATGTCGCGGCCGTCGAGCGTGACCTTCGGCAGCGAAGCCCCGGCAAGCGCGGCGAAGGTCGGCAGCACATCGATGTTGCCGGCGATCTGGTTCACCGTGGTGCCGGCGGGGATTTTGCCGGGCCAACGCATGATGCACGGCTCGCGGACGCCACCTTCCCACTGCGTTCCTTTCTTGCCGCGCCATGGCAGCGATGAACCAACCGCCGCGCCATTGTCGCTGGTGAAGAGGACGAGCGTTTTTTCGTCGAGGTTGAGCTCTTTGAGGGTCTTCAAAATTTCGCCGACCGACCAATCAATCTCCTCAACAGCATCGCCGATCAATCCATTGTTGCTCTTACCGCGAAACTGCTCCGAGGCCGCGAGCGGCAAGTGAACCATCGTGTGCGGCAGGTAGAGGAAAAACGGCTCGCGCTGCTTCTCCTTGATGAACTTGATCGCTTCGGCCGTGTAGCGTTTGGTGAGCGTGTCCTGATCCGCGGGGTATTCGACGACTTCCGTGCCGCGCATCAGCGGCACCGTGTTCTTGATTGGCATCTCGCGTGCCTTGGCTTCGGTCATGCCATCGCGGAAGACGCAATCCTTGGCAAAGACCGCGCTCTTGGTGTCGATCGTCATGTCGTTGCTATACGGGATGCCGAAGTACGAGTCAAAGCCCTGCGTCGTGGGCAGAAACGGCGCGTGATGACCCAAATGCCACTTGCCGATGATGGCCGTCGCGTAACCCGCGGGCTTGAGCACCTCGGCGACGGTCGTCTCGTCGGCGTGCAGACCGATGTTGCTGTTGGGGAACAGCACGCCCGGCATCGAGACGCGCGCGTTGTAGCAGCCGGTCATGAGACACGCCCGCGACATCGAGCAGACGGGTGTGGCGTAGAAGCTGGTGAACTTGCGTCCCTCTTTAGCCATCTGATCAAGCGCCGGCGTCCGGTTCTTGGTGCTCCCAAACGTCCCCACATCGCCGTAACCCATGTCGTCGATGAAGATCAGGACGATGTTGGGTTTCGCCGGCGTGTCGGCCGCGAAGGTGTTGCCGCAAAGTGAAAGAAGTGCGAGTGCGATGAGCAGTGAGTAACGCATGTTGGGCTAACCAAAAAAAGCGAGGGAGGTTTACCACAAAGAGCCACAAAAGTCACAAGAGAAGAGATTGCCGCCAAGAAAACAAAGATCACAAAAAGAAAGACGCAATCAGATGGTTCTTTTTTGCTATTTTTGCTTTTCTTGCGGCAATAATGAATTGAATACTTTTGTGAATTTTGTGTCTCTTTGTGGCGAAATACTGCGGTTTACGCGGCAAAAAACGCGGGGCCGAAAAAAATGCTATGGTTGTGATGAAGCTTGGTACCTCTACGTTACTTTACCCGGACGCAATCGCGGACACAAATATTTTGAGGGCAAACGATGTTCGCCGAATGGTCGCTGGCGTCGTATTGGAACGATCTCTTGAATGGCGACTCGTTCACCTGGGGCTTCACCGTGCTGATCGCGGTGATGCTCATCGGCTCGACGCTGCTGGGTTGGAAGAGCGAAGAGATGCCAACGGAATATGACGACAACTCGGACTCGGTCGCAGAGTAGGGCCGGCCAAGCGCGGCAATGAGTAGCCGCAACGAACATAATGGCACAGAGAGAGTAGCCGCAAAGAAAGCAAAAATAGCAAAGAAAAATTCAATGGCAATTGATTCCTCTTTTTGTTTTCTTTGCTTTTCTTGCGGCAAAAAATGAATTGAAATTTTGTGTCTTCTGCGTTTCTTTGCGGTTCAAAAATTTCTTTGTGGCGAAGACTGTTCACGTTGCGGCACAGCCGCACCTACGGTTTTTCGAGCAGCACGACGGCTTGCGCTTGGATCGCTTCTTCGCGGCCGACGGCGTCGACGCCTTCGCCCGTTTTGGCTTTCAGGCCGACCGCATCGCCGGGGATGCCGAGGATCGACGCGATCTTGGCACGGAGCGCGGCTTTGTATTCCGAGAGCTTTGGCTTCTGTGCGAACACGATGCAATCGACGTTCACCACGCGCCAGCCGGCCATGACCGCCGCGCCGTACGCTCGGGCGAGCATGTCGGCCGAGTCGCGGTTCTTGTTCGCCGGGTCGGTGTCGGGGAACAGCTCTCCGATATCGCCGAGCGCCGCCGCACCGAGAATCGCGTCGGTAATCGCGTGGAGCAGGACATCGGCATCGCTGTGGCCGATCAGCGAACGATCCCACGGAATATCGAGCCCGCCGAGTCGCAGCGGCCCGCCCGGTCCGACGCGATGCGTATCATGGCCAATGCCGACGCGGTAGTGCATGAGTGGAATTCGAATGGAGCAATGTTGAAATCGAAGATGAGACGTTAGTATAGCAGAGACTGATTTCGCAATACATTTTTCATACTCCCGTTTAGCGGCGACTCGAAGAGGAGCGCTCTGCTCGTACTGCGGAGCATTCTTCGTTGAACTGGATCGCTTTTTGAATTCAGAATCTCCATCCGCTGCAGAAAATCTCCCGCTCGTCATCATCGGCGCCGGCGCCGCCGGACTCTGCGCCGCGATCAGCGCCGCCGAAGCCGGCGCTCGAGTGATCCTGCTCGAAAAGAATCCACATGCCGGGATCAAAATCCTGATGTCGGGCGGGACGCGTTGCAACATCACCCAAAACACCGACAATCGCGGCATCATTCGGGCTTATGGCGAGCAGGGGAAGTTTCTGCACTCGGCCCTCGCGGCGCTCTCCGTCGAAGAGAGCATCGCGCTGTTCGAGAACGAAGGCGTCGCCACGAAGATCGAGGAGACGAACAAAATCTTTCCGGTCAGCAACCGCGCGAGCGACGTCGTTGACGCCCTCGTGCGAAGGCTCAAGCGAACCAGCGCCGAGCTGCGCCTAAAGTCGCCCGTCACCGCCATCGCGCGCGAGGGCGATGGCTTCACCATCACGACGCCGAATGAAACGCTGCGCGCCGCGCGGCTGATCCTGACCAGCGGCGGCAAGTCGTATCCCGGCAGCGGCACCCGCGGCGAAGGGTACGCCTGGGCTGAAGCGCTCGGCCATACGATTGTCCCAACGCGACCGGCGCTCGTGCCGTTGACGACAAACACCGAGTGGGTCAAGGACCTGCGCGGGATCACGCTCGCCGATGTGCAGGTCAGCATCTATGACAGTGTTTCTGAAGCAGGAGGCAAACCGCTTGCCGCGCGGCGCAGCTCCTTGCTCTTCGCGCACTTCGGCATGACGGGACCAGCGGCGCTCGACGTGAGCCGCGCGGTGAGCGGGCATCCGAAGAAGAGTTCGCTCATCGCCGAGCTGGATCTGTTCCCCGATCAGAAGGAACACCAGTTCGAAGAACGCCTCCGCGAGCAGTCCGCCGCGTTCGGGCGTGCGACGTTGCTCTCGTGGCTCGTCGAGGGGATCCCGCGGCGGATTGCGGAGCTGATTCTCGAGCTAGCGAATGTCCCCGCGGATCGCAAGCTGGCCGAGCTTGGCAAAGAGGAGCGCCGTCGCGTCGTGCGGCTCTGCAAACACTGGCCGTTGCCGCTTACCGGGACGCTCGGTTTTGAAAAGGCCGAGGTCACCGCCGGCGGCGTCGCGCTCGACGAAGTCGACTCGCGCACGATGCAGAGCAAACTCGTCCCGGGTCTCTACTTCGCCGGCGAGATTCTGGACCTCGACGGCCCGATCGGCGGGTACAATTTTCAAGCGGCCTGGAGCACGGGCTGGCTGGCTGGGCAGAGTGCTGCGCACAATTGATAATTGACAATGGACAATTGACAATGATAAGGCCGCTTCAAAGCCCAGGGGTTTACCCCTGGGAGCATTTTTTCGCAGATACAACGAAATCTTTTCAAGAATTGTAAGTCATATAAATCAAATAACTTAGCAACTTTCAAACGCCTGTTTACCCGATTTCCCCAAATCTTTCTGTCCGCCCAACCCAGCGATTCTCGCTTGGGATTCCGTGGGGGGACGCCACGACGTTCGCTGCTGCGCGGAACTGCTTCGAGTTCCGTCGATCCAACCGGCTGCGACACAGTGGCACCCCACGCGGCGCACTCGCCAAAGACAACCAATGTCCTTACAATCCGCCACAACCAACACCCTGACCCTCACAGAGCAGCACCGCCTGGTGACGAGTTCCGCGTTGACCCATTCGCCGTCCTTTCCGATGCTCCGCGCGACGGCTGGGTGGATGCACGCCTGGTTCGTCGTGCTGCTGCTGTTGGTGGACTTGCTGGCCGCGCTCTGGCCGACCGGCGGGCTGAGTTTGCGCAGTGAAATCGCCCGGCTGCCCGGGTTGGATCTGCGCATCGACATGCCCAAGCTGCTCCTGGCGGGGATGCTCTTCAACGCGGGTCTCGCGCTTCGCTCGCAGCATTTTTTTCAAGTGACGCAGCGGCCGTTCTTGTTGGTTCTCGGCACGATCTCCTGCTGGGCCATTCCGCTCGCGGTGTTGTATATCGTCATCAAACCGCTGATCTGGATGTTCGGCGTCAGCGACGATGTCTGGCTCGGGTTGCTGATGGTGGCGGCGATGCCGGCGGCGCAGTCGTCGATGGCCTGGACGCAAAACGCGCGCGGCAATGTCTTGCTCTGCCTGATGCTTGTCCTGGGCACGATCGTCCTTTGCCCCATTGTGATTCCGTGGCTGCTGCATCAGTTCAGCACAACCAAGGTCGGCGAGCAAATCAGTTGGCTGCATCTGCTGGCCTGGGTCATCGTCCCGTCGGTACTCGGCGGCATCGCGGGCCGGATGATCGGCGCGGCGAAGCTGGATCACTGGCGGCCGGTGCTAAGTCTAAGCAGCGCGGTGATGCTGTTGGTCCTCAACTACATCAACGCTGCCGGCTCGCTGCCGGGTCTGTTCCGGGAGCAAGGCATGGATTGGGCCAAGATGGCGATGTCCTTACTGCTGGCCTTGATCCTCTGCGGCGGATCGTTTCTCATCGCGATTTTCTGGGCTCGTTCGACGAAACTGCCGACGCCCGAACGGACCGGGTTGATCTACGCGTTGGGGATGAAGAACAATGCGATTGCCCTGACCCTGAGCACCGGCTTCCTCGCCCCCGGCTCGCATGTCGGCTGGGTCTTGATCTGCTACATCGTGATGCAGCATCTGATGGCCGGCCTGCTCAGCTCGCACCGCCAACGGCAGCATGCGCTCATTGGAGAGTAAGGTAATTGACAATTGACAATGGATAATTGACATCTGTATTTCCTTGTCAGTGCTCGCTTCTGTGCCAAGGTCTTAAGAAATTGGAGTGAGCGGGAGTCTCCCTCAAGAACTGGTTTGGCTCCCTCCCCCTTGCGCACGAGGGCTGGGGAGGGGGTTCTGCGAGTCTTGAGGGTGTTGCTTGTAAAAAATACTATGCACGGAAGATAATCACTTTCAAATCTTCGCCAAACCTAGCCCCCCCACCCTAACCCTCCCCCGCGGCGGGGGGAGGGAACCAAACCAGGTTATTCAGAGGCGTTTCGTTGTCGCAAATCCCAGCCAAGGTCAGGCTCTCGGGTGGCCAAGTCTGAAGTCTTACGACTTCAGCTACTGGCACTGCGGTAACTATGCAGCGCCCGCTGAAAAATCCACCGCGACACGACTAGGCACACCGCCGTGGCGAAGAGAGCGTAGCCCGCGAGCCACATTTGCCCGCTCGCATCCGGCAGGGCCAGCAACCGCGCCGGGACATTGACCACGACCAGCACGGGAATGATGAACGTGCAAATCCACCGCAGCGGCCCGCCGATCACGCCGGTGAAGATCTCTTTGGGGTAGCGTGAAAAATTGGTGATGTAAAACCAAAAATCGTAGAGTGACTGATTCCGCCCCAGCCAAATGCTGCTCGCGCTGAGACTGATCATCAGCGAATACATGATCCCGACGCCGCTGACGATAAACACCGGGTAGAGCGCGAACTGCCACCACGACGGCACCGTGTCGAGCTTGAGTAGCGACGCAACGAGCAACACCAGCGCGAACAGCAGTGTCGTCATGCCCGACCAGTCGATCTTGCTGACCGAGACTAGGAACTGCGTGTCCAGCGGTTTGGTTAGCGCGAAGTCGAGTCCCCCGCCGCGCACGAGCTCGCTGAACTCCTCGGTGTTGGGCATGAAGAACATCTCGACGATGCTATTGATGAAGTGCGTCGTCGCGACAAAGACAAAAAACTCGTACTTCCCCCAACCGCTATCGACGCCGATCATCGGCGTGTATTGAAACACGAGCCAATAGAACCCAAAGTTCATGATGACCCAGGAGAGCGACGAGACGCACTCGATCAGAAAGTTGCCGCGAAACGTCAGCTCGCGGATGAGGCTGTTCCGCGCGAGCGTGGCGAAGACGGAAGCGTAGTGAGTAATGGACAATGGATAATTGACAATTGACAATGATGAGGAAAAGAGACTTTGCAAAGCCCAGGGGTTTACCCCCTGGGAGCATTTTACGCGAGCATTGATAAAAGGGAATTCATAAAGGTTGCCAGAGCATGGGCAACGGATTGGCAATTCCCGAGCTTCAAAAGAAGCCGACCGGCTGTGGCATCGTGCGATACTGTTTGATATTCCACGAAGGCCACGTTTCAAAGCGAAATTCTTCCCGGGGGACAGATAGCCACAGATCCAGATACTCGTAATACACCGGCTGCACGCCATCTCCAAGAAGGAGCGTGAGTTCGGGGCTGAATGGCTCTTCCGGTTCCGCAGATTTCTCCGAATGCTTGCCCAAGAGAGGCCGCAGCTTTTGCCACACGATGTCTCGCCGGCCACCGAGATACAAGTGATTCAGTTGTTTGATTTGCCCAATCGCCATGACGCATTTCGGAGTAACTTGGTCGAGATGGATGCCGAGTCCAGACAATTGTGGCGCGGCAAGCGGAAGCTGCTGCCAATCGACGCGGGCGATGTCGGCCGCTTCGCTGAGATCCAAGATTTTCAGTTGCGGCAGCGCGCCGGCTTCGAACTCGATCCGCTCGATAGGCATTCCATGCAAAATCAAAAAGCGTAACTGAGGGATGTTGCCGAAGCCTGCTTTGGTCAGATTCAATCGGGCGACTCGTTCGCGATCGCAGAGGAAGAGAACTTCGAGCTTAGGAAGTTTCACGCCCTCAATTTCTCCGACCAAATGCGGTGTTGAATTCAACGTGTTGATGTAGAGCTCCCGCAAGTCCGGCAATTGATTCAGCAACGTACGCAGACCTTGTTCGGGCAGGTCCATGAAGTGAAACTTCAGCGAATTTAGCTGCCGCAATTTGCCCAGATGCAGCAGTGCCGCTGTGCTGGTGTTAGCGAGATCCAAATCCAAGACCTCGACTTCGGTCAGTTGGCCGATGGCCTGGTAAAGTTGCTCGATTTCGACAGCGTTATGCAGAGGCGGATTCATCTCGGCTGGCAAATCGGAATATGTTTTGCAAGACAACCGCTTCAACTTCTGCTTGTCGGGAAGATTCCGAAGACATTGCGTCACTTGCTTGACGTTTGGATTCGTGAATGAGCCGGCCAAGCCAGTGATGCGCTTCGCGTAGGTATGCCCGAAGAGCGTGTCGATTTCTTCTTCGACATCGAAACCCAGCGTTTCCAGAGCTTCGGCGACTTCTTCGTGAGCCTGATAGTTTTTCCAATACTTCACCCCGACGCCAAACACGATCAAAAAGATCGTGAGAGCGATCCAGAGGAAGCGGAGCGAGAAGCGGGGGAGGAGTCGCATGATTTCTTTCGCACGAATTCTCCCAGGGGGTAAACCCTTGGGCTTTGCGAGACCGTTACCTCATTGTCAATTATCCATTGTCCATTATCAATTATTTTATCCGCCATAGGCGCTATATCTTCTTACCCCGCGATGATACGCCACGCGACTGGCGATGATGAAGAAGACGAGCCAGGCGAACTCGATGAGCAGACCTTGCCAAAGTTCTGGGCCGGCGATTTTGCCGAGGTAAACCGCCGCGGGAAAGTAGGCTAGGTACTGCAGCGGCAGTGCTCGCACCAAATCGCCTAGCGAGAAGATGCCGAGCGAGACCGTGTCGAGGAACGTCAGCGGGAACATATGGCCCGAGAGAAAGAAACTGAAAAGCATGTAGACGAACAGCAGCGAGCTGATCTCGAGAAACCAAAACCCGAGCATGCCGATCGTCGCTTCGAGAAAGAAGCCCAGCGCGAAGCCCATGACGAGCGAGAGGATGAACGCGACCCACGTTTCCCAACCCGGCAGCGGCGGAAAATAATCGCCGCAGAGCCAGAACACCAGCGCGAACGGCAGTGTCGCGACGGTGTAGTAAACGAGCTTGTGCGCGAGGCGCGAGAAGAGCAAAAACTCGAGCCAATCGACCGGCTGCGTTAGGAATTTCTTCACCGACCCATCGCGAATCGACCGCGCGATGCTGGACGCCAGTCCCGGCATCGACGAAAACGCCCGCGCGACCATCGTGAGCAAGTAGTACGCGATCAGTTCCTGCTGCCCATAGCCGCCGATCGTTTTGTTGTTGATCGCGGCAAATACCGAGGTCCAGAGCAGGATCTGCGTGATGATCGGCAAGAACCGCATCAACGTGCCGAGCATAAAATCGCCGCGATAGACCAGCCGCTCGGCGATGCTGATGTTGAGGATGGTTTGCCAGATGCGCAGGCGTTGGCGCAGGGATACGAAGAACGAGGGGCTGGCGAGAGTTTCAGTCATAAGTAAAAACAAAAACCGTTTTAGCTAGTATTGACTACATGACCGATGCCAAAATAGGCAACACTAACACTATCAACTCGAGTACCAAAAGCCAACCAAGGCGGTAGCGAACCGCAGTAATCATCATCGCAATTGCGAATGCCCAATTGATTACTACGGCGATTCGTAGAACGGCATCCCACACTACGGGAAACTCAGGAGTTATCGTAATCGCAAAGGCTAGCATCGTTACAATGACCAGCGCAAACTGGACACGCAACCCCTTGCCTAGCCACGAAGGAAACGGACCTTCCGTAGATTCTTTTTCTGGTTCCTCTGTAGAGGAACTCTGTGGCGACTCGTAGGGATTGATCTCGGTCATGAGTCGTTGCTGTCTTTAGGTCCGGAGGACCGGCCGTCAATAGCTCGGGCCGTAAGGCCCGAGATAGCATCGCAAAAATAAATCGGAGGCCCGGAGGGACGGCAGTCGCGTTATTCCCACATGTATCGTTCAGCTTCGATCCTATGTTTTACCCAGCGAACATGATCAGAAACATAAAAATCAACAACAACATTTCTCCCGCGACCCAACCTTGCAGTTGATAACGCTGGGCGACAATCATGATGCCGACACCCATGAGTGCGGCGAACGCGAGCATGATCATCATGAGTTCGCGAATTCCATGAACGGGACGATGCCGCGGCGTACCGCCGACGCTGTTCATGCAGGCAACGGCCGCGCCGAGACAAATCGCCTGCACCGCCACCGCCAGCCAAAACGCCGGCGGCTTCAAATCCAGCCGCGGTCGCCTCGGTTGCGAATCTTCCTGCGGCGCTTCGTAGGGATTAAGCTTTGGCATCATTCATAACTGCAATCGGGTCGCCAAGAAAACAAGAAGTGCAAAAAATTCAAGTTCCTCTGTAGCCAAGGTCGTGAGACCTTGGATCGTTGTGCTTGGGCAACCCGTCCAAGGTCTTACGACCTTGGCTACTTTGATTTCTTGCGGCGAAAAACGTCTTCTCTTTGTGCGGCACGGCCGCACCTACTTCCGTTCAACCTCACACGGCGCAATCACCAGATGCCCGCTCTCGGGTCCGGTGTACGTTGGCACGTCGCACTTCGTTGCGCGCCAGCCGGGATGGAGGACCACGCCGTTGATGGCCCCGGCTTCGGCGCTCGCGCCGAGGATGTGATACTGCGCGGCATCATAGCCGGCGGGCAATTCGATGCGGCTCCCTTCGGCTTGGTCGCTGAGCGGGGCGAGCGCAAAGAACCGCTCGACCGCGGCGCGGCAATCGCGTTGCAGGTCCCGCGCCACCGCGCCGATCTGCGCGTCGGTCGCG
>JBGSSS010000072.1:0-30936 GCA_041736895.1 Pirellulales bacterium | reverse complement strand
GGCTGGTTTGCCGAAGCGACCGGCTGGCCGCGCGCCCCCTTCACGTGGGCTATCGCCATAGCTACGCCGAGGGCGTTCGCCATCCCCGCGACGTTCCCCGCGGGCTTGGGGCATTCCTTGTCGCCGGACAAATTTCTTCCCGGTTGCTTCTTTGCGCTTATCCAAGCTGGGCATCATCTTGCGCCGCGGTTTTGGTTCATCGCCGCCGGTCCGTTCTGCAGCACTCCCAGCGCCGGGAAAGCCTTCGTTGAAATCCCCTTCGTCATCGCCATCGTCTTCTGCTTCTTCCGACACGACATTCAGCGCCGGCGGCTTGTCGGCCTTCGCCTTCTTCACGCGCAGATCGATAATCGGCTTGAGCGATGTGCTGGCCGGCACGACGCGGCGCGGTTTTTTCGCCGGCTTGGCCGGGGCTTCTTCGCCGCTATCTTCATCCGAGATCACGCTGCCGGCCGATTTGAAGAATTGATCGACTTCGGCGCCGCTCGAAACATCATCGTCGTCGGCTTCGTACGAATCCGATTTCGACGAGCTATCGTAGAGCGATGGTTCCAGATCGTCCGCCGGTTCTTCGAATTTGAGTGTATTCTCTTTGGTCTTGCGCGGACGCTTCGGCTTCGGTTTGCCGATCGATTCGCGAGCACCTTCTTTGAGTAACTCGATTTCTTCGAGTGTCAGCGGGCGATATTCGCCGGGAGCAAGATTGCCGAGCCGTAGGCTTCCCTGCGCGATGCGTTGCAGACGCAGCACCTTGTGACCTACGCGCGCGAGCAAGCGGCGGACTTCGCGATTGCGGCCTTCGTCGAGGACGATTTCGAGGAGCGTGCTGTGCTGTTGGCGAGCCTTGATGCGCACGGTCTTGGCGTGAGCCCAGCCTTCGGCCAGATGGACGCCGTCTTGCAACTGCTCGAAGACCTTCTTGTTAGGCTCGCCCGCGACCAGCGCAAGGTACGTCTTCTCCACGCCATAGCGCGGATGCGAGAGTAGGTTCGCCAACTCGCCATCGTTGGTGACAATGATCAGGCCTTCGCTCGATTTGTCCAAGCGGCCGACGGTAAACATCCGCGCGTCGCTGCGCACCAAATCAACAACGCGCGTCCGGCCGGCCGGATCGCTGTTCGTCGACAGCACGCCGAGCGGTTTGTTGACCAGGAAGTATCGCAGCTTCGGCTTGGCCAGTGCTTCGCCGTCGACGCGGATGACTTGCGATGTGGGGTCGACCTTGGTGCCGAGCTGCGTGACCGTCTTGCCGTCGATGTCAACGCGGCCCGTGGTGATCAGTTCTTCGCACGCGCGGCGGCTGCCATGGCCGGCGCTGGCGAGAACCTTCTGCAAGCGCACGAGCGCTTCGGGATCGATGGGGTGATCGGAACCTTGCTCGGCGGCTTCCGATTTCGGACGCGGCGGGGAGGAGGGATATTTTTTGGACATCGGGCACTCTACAGACAGAAAATAACGGCGAACTGCGACAGTGCCAGGTGCATCAACGATGCCAGGAAAACGACACGAATCTTGCGGTTGGGCGGCCTCTTATTCTAATTCAAACAGGAATGAAACCCCAGGGGCTACATGGATGCGCTCCAAGTCACGCGTTTTCCTCGAAACTTGTTTGTACCCCGCCTGTTTTGCTGTTAATCTGCGAGACTACAGAAGCCCAGCATTCCTCCCAATTCGCAAGGAATTCAATCATGCGTCTTCCCACCGGACCACTCGGATGCGGCCAACGTGCCGCGGGTTTGCTCATCATCATCGGCGTTGCGTGGTACACGCTCAGCGGAGAGCCGCTCCCCGCGCAAAAGCCGGAGCCCACCGTGCCCGCGACCGGAGGCAAATCGTTTCCGAGCTTTGGCAAGATCGAGCGCATAGATCCGTCGTTCGACGACCTGATCGCCAAGGATGCGAAGCTCGAAAAACTGGCCGAGGGTTTTGATTGGGCCGAAGGGCCGGTCTGGATCAAGGATGGCGGGTATTTGCTCTTCTCGGACATTCCGCCGAATCGGATTCTCAAGTGGACCGAAGCCGACGCAATCAAGATCTTCCTCGAACCGGCCAGCGATATCGGCAGTGTCAAACGCGCCGGCGAACCGGGCACCAACGGCCTGACGCTCGACAAGGAAGGCCGCGTCGTGACGTGCGAACATGGCCGGCGCTGTGTTTCGCGTATCGAGAAGGACGGCAAACGCACGGTCCTCGCCGACAAGTACGATGGCAAACGTTTGAACAGTCCGAACGATGTGGTCTTCCACAGCAACGGCGATATGTACTTCACCGATCCGCCGTATGGGTTAGAGAAGAATTGGGAAGACCCGGCCCGCGAGCTGGATCATTGCGGCGTCTATCGGCTCGGCAAGGATGGCAAGGTGACGCTCCTCACCGATAAGCTGACTCGCCCCAACGGTCTCGCCTTTTCGCCGGACGAGAAAAAACTCTACGTCGCGCAGAGCGATCCCAAGGCGCCGATCGTCATGGTGTACAACCTGAACGAAGATGGCACGCTCGGCACGGGCCGCATTTTCACCGACATGACGGCTTGGTTCCAAGCCAAGCGCAAAGGGCTGCCCGACGGACTCAAGGTCGACCGCGCGGGCAACGTCTTTGCGACCGGTCCCGGCGGTGTGCATGTCTTGTCGCCCGTCGGCAAGCATCTCGGCACGATCGACACGGGCGAAGCGACGGCCAATTGCGGCTGGGGCAACGACGGCTCGACGCTCTACATCACGGCCGACATGTTCCTGGCGCGGATTCAGACGAAGACCAAGGGCGCCGGGTGGTGATTCGAAAGCCCGAGGCGTAAGCCAGGGCGTCAATAACAACCTGACGCGTTAGCGGGGGATCGCTGCAAATGCACTTCGCCCTCGTTATCGCGTCGAGCCTACAACTCGGCGGTCGTAAGCAATTCCGGCCGTTCGACTGCGAAGCCTTGCTCGATCAAGAACGCTCGAAACTCCGGCTTGCGGCGCTTGGAGTAGATCAGGCAAGTGACGATCAGCACCAACCCCGAGACCAGGAACACGCCGCCGGCAATCAACGAGCCGACGGATTCGAACTTGCCTAAGAAGTAGTACGCATACCACACCGCGAGTGCTCCGAGTTCCACGACGGCCAGCGTCCAATATAGGTTTCGCGGCAGTTTCGATTCCCCGGCCTTGGCCCGTGCGCGGAGATCCTTGCTCGTGAAAACCGATGACAACACGGTTAGCGACCAAAGCTGCCAAATCCCGGGGAGTGAGTAAAACTTGCGCACGATCCAATTCATGAGATTCTCGCAAAGCAAAAGTAGCTCAAAGACATGCTTCGAGCGCATGGAGGAACAGTCCAGCCCTGCTACAGCGAAATTGTTTGCTGATTGTTACAGCGATGAATTGAGTGTCGATCCTAACTCCTGCAGGTCACAAGCTAGAAAATTTGTGAGTTTGCCAAAATCCGGAGTTAATGGCAGGAGAATGAAGGCAAAAGAATAAAGGCATGAATATTTCTGAATTATTCTTCTGCCTTCATTCTTTTGCCTCTCACGAGCAAGCTTAGATAAAAAACTACACCCGCACTTCGGCTTCCTGATTCAATGCCTGGCTGTAGCGTTGACGAATCGGGGCGACGACTTCGGCGAGAAATTCGTCAACCTGCTGCGCGGCGCGGCCGGTGAATTGCGCCGGATCGAGGGCCGCGTCCAGATCGACCTTGGCGAACGCCGCATCGTTTTTGAGCCGCTCGATCAGGTCGTTCGGCCGGCCGTGTTGTTTGACTTCGGCCGCCGCGGCGACGCTGGCTTCGCGGATGCGTTCGTGCAGGTCTTGCCGATCGCCGCCCGCCGCGACGCCGGCCATGAGGAAGCTCTCGGTCGCCATGAACGGCAGCTCTTCGTTCAGGTTCTTGGCGATGACCTTGGGGTAAACGACGAGACCTTCGGCGATATTTTGATACAGGATCAGGATCGCATCGAGCGCGAGAAACGCTTGCGGGATCGTCAAGCGGCGGTTTGCACTGTCGTCGAGTGTGCGCTCGAGCCACTGCACGGCGTGCGTTTCCGCGGCACTGCTGACAAGGCTATTGACGAACCGCGCCAGGCCGCAAATCCGCTCGGCCCGCATCGGGTTGCGTTTGTACGCCATGGCTGACGAACCGATTTGATCTTTTTCGAACGGCTCTTCGACTTCTTTGCGATGGGCGAGGATCCGCAGATCGGTCGCCGCTTTGTGCGCGCTTTGTCCGATGCCGGCCAGCGTCGAGATGACCTGCGTATCGACCTTGCGCGAATACGTTTGGCCGGTGACTTCGTAGGTGTCGTCGAAGCCCATCTTCTTGGCAGTGAGCGCATCGAGTTGCCGAACTTTGGCATGATCGCCGTCGAAGAGTTGCAAGAAGCTGGCCTGCGTTCCGGTCGTGCCTTTGACGCCGCGCGCACGCAGTTGGGCTTGGCGGAATTCCAGTTCTTGCAGGTCCAGCACCAAATCGTATATCCACAGCGTCAGCCG
The DNA here is from genome assembly GCA_041736895.1 of Pirellulales bacterium. Classification (GTDB taxonomy): domain Bacteria; phylum Planctomycetota; class Planctomycetia; order Pirellulales; family JALHPA01; genus JANRLT01. The sequence continues at coordinate 26,464 of JBGSSS010000072.1, read as the reverse complement.
CTTGCCGATGGTCGTCGGCTGTGCCGGTTGGAGGTGCGTGAACGCCAGGCACGGCAGGTCTTTGTACTCCGCGGCCGTTTTCGCCAGCCGATCGATCACTGTCGCCAAACGCTGCGCGAGCATCGCGAGGCCATCCCGCATCAGGATCAAATCCGTGTTGTCCGTGACGTAGCAGCTTGTCGCGCCAAGATGGATGATTGCCCGGGCATCGGGCGCGACGTCGCCGTACGCATGGACATGCGCCATGACGTCGTGGCGGAGTTTGCGCTCGTAAGCGTTCGCCGCCGCAAGATCGAGGTTCTCGATGTTATCGCGCAGTTGCTTGATCTGCGCCTTGGTGACCGGCAGCCCCAGTTCTTGTTCAGCCTCGGCGAGCCAGACCCAGAGTTTGCGCCAAGTCGTAAACTTTTTCCGCGGCCCCCAGAGTTCGCTCATCGCGGCCGAGGCATAACGTCCGATCAGGGGATTGTCGTAATAACTCGGCGCGTCGGACATAGATATTGAAACAGAAAAGAGTCACGTCGTGAGCAAAGCCCAGGGGTTCACCCCCTGGGAGCATTTATTTTAGAAGAGACATCGTTTCTGTTATAGGGGCAAGATTTGCCGCAAGATCGAAGTTAGATAGTCTGCAGCCCCCACGCCACGACCGGAACCTCCTTCGCCACATGGACGATCGGATCGATCTCCGGCAACTCGAGATTGATAAGCCGCGTCATGTCGCACTTTTCGATCAGTGCTTTGCCCGGTTGCAGCGGCCAGGGGCGATGATGGATGTGGCCGATGCGCGTTTGTCCGAAGCCCGTCTTTCCTCGTGCCCGCGCGCTGTAGAGCGCGTATCGCTCGGTGAGCCAATACTCGAAACTGCCGGGAGTCGCTGTTTGCGGCGGCGCGGTGGGTTCATACGTCACCGCCAGTTCCGCCGGCGGCGCGCGGCGATGCGTGCGTTGCGAGTGGTACTTGATGGCCGCGCCTTGATATTCGATTGAAATCCGCGCGTCGTAATACGGCAGTCCATACCACAGCCGCGCGACACGCACCCCGAGCCAACTCGCCGCATCGAGCGAGAAGAACCAGACGCCGGGATATTCTGGATTGCTGCGTTGTCGCACATACGTCCGCAGATTCAACTCGGCAAAGTCGCGGCCGCCGAGCCACCGCGGGACGCGCCGCGGACAGACTTCGGTCATCCGAAACGGCACCACGCCGAGCCACGCGCGGCCGTCGTACGTATCGATTTCGAGATCCGCTGGAATGAACGGCCGCAGCAGGTTCGCTTCAATCGGCCAATGGAGAAAGGCCAAATCGTGCCAAATCATCTGCATCGCCCAGGGCGAAGCGGGCAGCTCCCAAGGCCGATGCGCGAGCTCGTTCAGAAAAGAGTATTCCACTTACGCGCGCGGCGCAGTCTGCCGCCCCAGTCGGACTATCAGTTGCTCTATCACAAACCGTGCTCGGTGGCCGCTGGAGCTTTGACCCTTGAGGGCCAAGTCCGCTTCGAGCAGCCAAGGAAGTAACTGTCGCCCGCGCGGCCGGGTTAACTGCTTCAAGTGAACTTCCGCCGATTGCAAGGCCGCGGGCCAGACCTTCATCCCGGCTTCGGTCAGCAGCGACTTGAGGTCGATCCGCCGATTCTCGAGCGTGGCCAAGTCCGCGCCGCGCGTCGCGGCGGCGTATTTCCGGAGAGACGACGAGACCTGCGCGAGCAGCGCGATCGGCTCTTCGCCTGACTCGATCAACCGGCCGAGTTGTTCGAGCGCGCGGGCCGTGTCGCCGGCGTTCATCTTGTCGCTCAGATCCCACGCCGTCTTCGCGCGCCAGCCGCCGACATTGTCGCGCGCCATGTCGGCCGAGATCGTCGGCAGTTTGTCTTTCGACGCGGGACCCGCCTCCGCTAGCGCGATGAGCGCGAGTTTTTCCAGTTCTTGATCCAACCGGCCGAGCTCGGGTCCGATGATTTCAAGGAGTTGGTCCGCCGCGTCGGCGGTGAGTTTGGCCTGATGCTTCTTTTCCGCGCGCTGCGTGAGCCAGCGCGGCAGTTGATCTTCGGCCGGAGTCTTGCAGTCGATCGGCAAACCGGAGGCCGCGATCGCTTTGTAGAGTTTCGTGTTCGATGGCCAGGTGCGCACGATCAGGACCAATACGCCGGCGCTGCTCGGCTTCGCAGCGTAGGCTTCTAGCTGCTCGCGCGAACGGCTGACGAATTCGTCGGCGTTGTCGACGATGACCAACCGCTGGCCGCCGCCAAAGAGGGCGCTCGTACTCAACTCGTCGATCACCGTGCGCCATTCGAGTTGCGGGTTCGCCGACTTGTCGCCGGAGAACGTGATGCGCGAAAACTCGGCATCTTCGCCGGCTAACACGCGCGAGTCGATCAGGGCCAATGCATCGCGCGCTAACAGCGGCTCGTCCCCGTACAGCACGCAGAACGGCTTGATCGGAAACTTGTCGGGCGTCGCGGTGAATTCAAAAGCGGTGGGCATCCCGCGATTTTAGCGACTTGCTGCTAGCATCGACAAGGAAGGCGGTGAAATGGCTGTGGTCAAGGTCTGGCAGAAATCGAGAGAGGTCTCATTATTCAGAAGGAAAAAGGGAAAAGGAAAAAGGTGGGGTTTCCAAGATATTCCCTTTGAAATGTTGCCTCGCTTGATCGCTAGCAAGCGGCGGAACGCAAATTCGACTGTAGAAGCTGGGCAGAGTTTGCCGATTAATGAGAAGGTATCGTTCCGTACGTCAGGCTTTCCAGCCTGACATTGTTGAACGACGCACCGCAGTTGATGTAGCAGCCAAGATCATTCAGGTCAGGCAAGAATGCCTGACGTACGTTTTGGGGTTCGTGCGATGTGGTGTGCCCGCTGTCAACAAGATGTCCCCTTCCTGCCGGGTAACTCGGCCGAGGCGATGATCTGTACAGTCTGCGGTTCCGATCAAGTCACATCCGCCTCAGCCAAGCCGGCGCGCAAACGCCACTCGACCATGCCCACGGAGTCTGCCATGAACTCGCCCGATTCGACGTTGGCCGGGGAATTGCAGCGCGTGCAACGCTTGGTGCGGAATGTCGATCTGTTGCTCGGAGATAGCTTGGGCATCTCGACGCGGCGGCAAGCAGCGCGGCAAGAAAGTCACACGAATAGCTCAATATCAGCGCACGATGCAGCGAGCACGATTCGCTCATCGATCCATGCAGGCACTTCATTCCGCAGCGCTGCGCCGCAGTTGCTGGCCGATGAAGAGCCGTTTGTTGACCCGACCAAGACACTGACGTTTCCCGAAATCTGCGGGATGCTCACCGGCTTCTTCACGATGGTCGGGGCGTTGATTCTGAGCGCGATGATGATGCTCGGCCGTGCCGAACCGATTTGGGCCATTGGGCTCGGCTTGGTCGTTTGTGTCACGACCGGCATCTTGCTGATCTTCTGGCAGCGGATCGAATCGCAGCAGCGCGATCTGATGCTGTTGCGAAGATACCTCCGCCGCGAAAATCCGCACTTGCCGGAGCAGATCTTGCAGATGTACACGGCTCCCCGCACTGCGGCGAAAGAAAAAGCGAATGCCGGCTGAGCAGGTTATAGGTTGTAAGTCGTAAGTTGTAGGTTGTAGGTATGGCAATTAAAGAATCTTTACTTACAACCTATAACCTACAACTTATAACCTGCTACTCCATCGCCGCTTGCCCCAGAATCTTCCGCAGCGCCGTCATGGCAATTTCGCCAAAAGTCCGCGGGCTCATTTGCCAGATTTGATGGTTCATCAGTTCTAGCGACACCGGGCCGCGATAGTTGATCGCGCTTAAGTGCGCGATCAGCGGTTCGATTTGAATGTCGCCATCGCCGGGGATGATGCGGTCGCTATCGGTTGCCAGTTCTCGCGCGACACCGGCGAGGTCGCAGAGTTGGACATGGAATAGATTCTGCGGCGTGAGATAGCCAAAATCCTCGGGCTTGCTCGGGCCGCAATAGTAGTGGAAAAGATCGAGGCACAGCCCAAGATTTGATTCGCCAATCTCGTCGATGACCGACGCGGCCGACTGCAAGTTGTTCGCGAAGGGAGCCGAGGCTTGGAACTCGAACGCGAGGCGTAAGCCCTTGGGCTGCGCGAGTTGCGCTGCCTGCCGCAGCGAAACTTGGACGCGTTCGAGATCTTGCTGTGTCAACGGCCCGGCGATATCGCCGGCCAAGACGATCGTGCCGATTTGCAACTCGGCGCAAAGTTCCAATCGCCGTTCAAAAAGCTGCCAATGCTCGCGGCGGGCGTCGCCCTGCGACGTGAGCAGCCCGCCCTGAAAGCTAACCACGGGCGCGGAGAGGCCACGATGCGCGAGGAGGTCGCGAACCTGCGCCGGCGAATGTGATTGCAAGTAGGTTTCGAGCTTGCCGAACCAAAGTTCGATCGAGCGGCATTGGCCGGCGGAGTAATCCTCGAGATCGCTCTCGAACGAGGCGTTGAGCGTGCAAACTTGCGCGAGCGTGGGAATCATGTCGTCAGAAATTCCAATTCAAAATGCGGCCACAGATGGACACAGATGAGACACAGATAAATACAAATGCATGTTGTAGGCAAAGGACCTATCACACAACCGATTCGCCAAAGAAACGCAACTGATAGGCAGAAGAATGAAGGCAAGAGAATCGCTCAGAAACATTCTTCTGCCTTCATTCTTCTGCCAATATCCGTCTCTCGTTGGCTCGGAGTTGGCAAGCTCTTGTTAGTCAAGCTTGTGATGAAACGGGTAGCGGGATTGGCCCTAAGTCACAAATCTTTCAAACAATTCCGCATTTGCTGAATCAAGGTCGTTCGTACCTCGCTTACTCTTCGGGTAAAGTTCGAGCGACTTCTTTCTCATCTGTGTTTATCTGTGTCCATCTGTGGCTTGTATTTTATTCTTGCGATTCGCTCTTCGATTGTTCGGCGATTTGATCGCGGAGGCGGGCGGCTTCTTCGTAGCGCTCTTCGGTGATCGCGCGTTGCAGTTGTTCATGCAAGCCGTTGAGGATTTCTTGGGCCGAGAGTTTCGCTTTGCGAGCGCGCGAGGAGCCACGGCGGCGCAGGCTCGTTTCATCGACCGGATGCTCCGCAGGCGACTCGGTGTTGATCGTTTCGGCACTTGGTTCGGCGTCGATTTCGTCGTCTGCCAAGTCATCGCCCGGGCCGCCTTGGGCGATTGGCGGCGGCGGTTTGCGGTCGCGTTTCAGGGTCAATTCCTCGCGCCAGCGAAGCAGGAACTGCAGCTCGTAGCATTGTGCCGAACGTTCCTGCTGCTGGTAGTCGACGAGAAACTCTTCAATCCGCGCGATGCCGCTATCAACGACTTGAATCGCCGCATCGAACTGCCGCAATTCGGCCAGCGGCGTTGCCACGGCGCGCGTGTGCATCATCGTGACGTAGGGGCGATACTGATCGAACTGAAGTTTTTCCCGCTTGCTCTGTGCGAACTCACGAACGAAGGCGAACAGTTCCAAGTTTCGCTTCGTGTCCCGCGCGCACAATTCGTACAGCCGCAAGTGCCAGAAGCTCAGATAGCGGTGGTAATATTGCACCCCTTCGCGGAGCAGCAGTTCGCAGTCCGCGGTCTCCAGCACAAACGGACGGCCATCGGGATTCGCCCGGTCGTGATCACGCTGCCGTTGTTGATAGTAATGCAGGTACGACTCGACAGCATGCGGCCGCTGGCCATCGGGGCGGCCGTGGAATTCCATCTGCATCAGCCCGAGATCCATGCGCACCTGGATCTTGTCGCGGCCGTCATCCCCCTTGACGATGCGGACGGTGTACTCCGATGGGGAGTATTCCCAGGAAGCCAGAATCGTGGTGATGTCTTTGCTCACGCGCGTGGTCGCCCTCGAGTTGGAAAAGGTGGAACCGCGATTATACAAGTTGCCGTGAGTTTCGACGATGAGGGGGCAGGACGGTCGTTCAAAACGAGTGCAGCGAGTGTGGCGGCTTGATGCACGAAGGAGGAAGGAAAAAAAGGTGGTGACTTGCCACCTTTTTCCTTTTCCTTTTTTCCTTCTGAGGCAACAAAAAACCCCGGCCGAATTGGACCGGGGGGGTGAAGCTAGAGCCAGACCTTACTCAGTCGTTGGTGCTCTCACGCTGCGGAGCTTCCATCGCCTTGGTGTTGCGTTCGATCGCCAGGACCACGGTGCGATGCTGGACGCCGTCTTTGCTCGTGGCGACGATCGGGATCACCTGGCGGCGATTTGGGAAATCCATTCGCGCACTGAATGAGCCATCCGAGTGGACCTTGATCGGCTCGCCTTGGACATTGACCGTGGAGCCGGCGAGCGAACTGCCGCGAATCACGATTTCGGCGTCGATTTCCAAATTGAATTGCTTGTAAGGAGCGAGCATGCCGTCGAGCGCCAATGCCGCGTGGCCGTTGGCGGCCAGATTGCTCAGCGGGCGTTTGGTCTTCTCCTCGAAGAGTTCCTGCAAGTCGCTCGACGATTCGCCGCCGCCGCTCAGAGCGTAAATCTTTTCGACATCGAGCGCGATATCGCCCCAATGCGTGTCGAGGCTGTCGCCGTTTTGCGCCGGCGGAGTCGTCACTGTGTTGCTGCGCGCGAGGCAGAAGAACTTGCCGCGTTCCGATAGGTAGCCAATCTCCACGCGATAGGTTTGCGGCGGCTTGTTGACGTCGATGAACCAATTCTTCACGCCGCCGTGAATCGGAATGTCGCGTGCGACGCGCTCCGACGACGTGCTCGAACCGGACGACGAGAGCTGTATCAAACGCAGCACCGGTTTGGCCGAATGCCAGTCTTGGCCGAGCGCGGCTTGCGCGCGTTGCACACCGGCCGGAGTCAGTTCCCACGTCGCATGCAGCCAGAATGGCCCTCGCACCATCACAACGAGCCGATCGCGATTCGGCCAGTTGACCTTCAGCGGGACCGGCTTGCTCACCGCGACCGCTTCGGCGGGCGCATGTTGCTTGGCCAGGTTCTTGTCGTCCCACTGTTGGACTTTGTTGAGTTCCAGTTTTTTGAGAATTTTCTTGCGCTGTTCGTCGTTGCGCTTGTCGTTACTGCTCTTGGCCAGTTGCTGAACCTTGGCCGCGCCGTTTAGTTTCGGGGCCGCAGTCAGTTTCGGAGTTCCATTCAGCTTTGCAGTTTCAATCAGCTTTGCCGTTCCATTCGCCTTGGCTACTCCATTCAGCTTCGGACTCTTGTCCAGCTTGGCCGTGCCAGTGAGTTTGATTTCTTTCGTGGCAACAAGCGCTGGCTTTTTTTGGTTCAGCGGTTTCGCGGCGGCGCTTTTGGCGACCACTGTTTTTGACGCCAGCGGTTTGCCGTTCAATTTCTTGACCGTTCCATTCGTGGGTTTCGTCTTGGTCGCGTTGCGCAGGATCGCTCGGATCAGATTTTCTTTACTCATCGTTTTCCAGCCCGAGATCCCCGTCCGTTTGGCGAGCGCGGCCAAATCCTTGAGGGTGCGTGCTTTAAGTGTGGCTGCGGTCATAATGAGGCGGCGTCCTAACGAAGGGATAACTACACAGACGTTACATCAGCCAAATCGCTATCGAGCGACCTGAAGAAATGACGAACACTTCGATTCATCCCTGAACACTTCCGCGGTAGCGGGCCTAAAACAGTGCGCCGCTGCGTCTAACTCCCACCCTCCGCAGCCTGCAAGAAGATGCATTTCATTCATGGCCGAGTTTACGAATAGCACGCCGTGGGATTTGGCGACAACCCGCAAACAAGGGGGGATTCAGGTTCTCCCGGGGCAGAATCCGAATCACAGCCATGTTCCCGTTCAATTCCGAGTGACCTCGATTTGATCGGGATGAGCATCAACGAAGTGAGTCGCCGCAATGATTTGTAGCGACTCTAACCCTCGTTCTTGCAACTATTTCAGTGTAATCAAAAGCCCAATTTTGTAAATTAGCAGTGCGACGGAAAACCGCAGAAAAAATCTTGATAAACATTGATGATTGCACGGTTTAAGACGAATCGGGATTGCTTGATTAGATTTTTATCGTCGCCAATATTCGGGTTTAGACAAAATGGCGCAACCCAAAGTGAGCGGCTCGAACAATAACATTCCTGGATACGATGGGTCGATTGAATTCAAGATCGCAAGCCATTGTCCGGAATTGAGTTAGACGACAAAGCGATTATTTGTGAAAAAAATCACAAGGGGTCATTGACGATCCATTTTTCCTTCATTAGATTATGGCAATCTTGTTGGCTAGTAAGCTGCTTTTCGCATATTTCTCCGCGTTTTGCCCAGCTTTTTGGTCCGCAAGCTCACCTTACAAGGAACTTGCTTGGTGAATCGCTAGCAAGTACAGATTGGTTGCTCGAGTTTGGGGGAGCTGTGTCTGTGTCAACGCCGACCGCACCTTCATCCGAAAACACTGCTCCCTCGTCCGACAAATTGCCTGACCCTCCAGGACCCAAGCGTTGGCCCTTGTGGCTCGCTTTGGTGTTGCAATTGGGAGTGGTCATTTTCGTCGCGGCCGGTTTGGTTTTCGCGAAAGTTGCGGGGGGAGAGCTAGACGGTGATGCTGCTCGTTCGATTGGACTGGCAGCGGCCATCGTTGGTTTTGCTGGAGCGATTGCCCTGGTGATTGCCAGTTTGGCTGGCGATCCAAAGCAGGCGGCGACAATGGTTTTGGCCGGGATGCTGGTCAGGTTGTTTGTGCCGCTGGCCGCGTTGGTCCTGGTGATGCAGCGTTGGCCGGAGTTGATTGAAGCCGGGTTTCGGGAACAGGTCTTAATCCTGTATCTCGTCGCCTTGGTAGTGGAAACATATGCTGCGATTCGCGTGACGGGGATGCCCCCACCGCGTTTCGCTTCCAAATAAATCGTTACGAGTTCGGAGCGCTCGCCTCAATGGCAGATCAACCGACAACTGCTGAGCAAACGGGTCATTCTCATGCCGAAGAGCATGCCCATGATCCGATTCTGCACATCAAGGATTCGTACTTCTTCGAAGTGCCTCGGAGCATGTGGAGCTACCACAGCGTCGAAGAAATTCCGAATTGGTTACGCGAGAAGAATGCCAATGGTTCGGAAAAATACACGCTCGATGAGTATAAGGCTGCTCTGGATGGCAAGGTCATCATCCCGCAGCCCTTCGGAACGCCTAAGAATCTTTACGAAACATATACCAAGGCAGACGCAGAGAAGTATCCCACTGAGTACGCCAATTCGGGCTACTTCTGTATCAGCAAGTACATGATCATTCAGTTGGTCGTTTCGGCCATCTTGGTGTTCTTGTTCTCGCGGTTGGCGCTGCATGTCAAAGCCGAAGGCGTCCCCAAAGGCCGGCTTTGGAATCTGCTCGAAGCATTTCTGCTCTTCCTGCGTGACAAAGTCATTCGCCCGTCAATCGACGGCGAACATGGCGATCACCACGACGAGCATGCTCCAGTCCCGCACGGCGATCCCCGGCACAGTGCTCTTGAGGGCGGTGTGCCGCACGACACGCATTTTGGTTACAAAGGACAAACGACTCATCCGATTGTGGCTGCGGATGGAATCGACGCGGTGCCAGGGCAAGACCCTCATGTGCACGATCCTGCTCATGTAGGTCCGCATGGCGAGGTTTACGGCCACGACCATGGTCATGGCGCGGCACACGCGCATTCTCATGCCCGCGAATCCGACAAGTTTTTGCCGTATCTTTGGACGCTGTTTTTCTTCGTCTTGGTTTGCAATTTGTTTGGAATTCTGCCGTGGCTTGGTTCGCCAACAGGGGCGTTTAGCACAACGTTGGTATTGGCTGGATGTACATTTGTTGCGGGTTTGATCGGCGGGACGATGAAGTTTGGAGTGCTAGGTCACTGGCTGAATCAAATTCCTGGCATGGACTTGCCGCTTGTTTTGGCGATTCTGCTCAAGCCGATGATCTTCGCGATCGAAGTCCTGGGCTTAGCGATCAAGCATGTGATCTTGGCCTTCCGTTTATTGGCGAACATGGTCGCCGGCCACTTGGTCATCGGCGGGATTCTCGGGTTGATCCTGGTCGCGGCAACCGCGATGGCAAAGACGGATAGCGGCAGTGCGACGTTCTGGATAACCGCGGTGTCGGCCTGTATTGGTTCGGCGCTATTTTTCTTGTTGGAATTGTTTGTGGCGTTTCTGCAAGCGTATCTCTTCGTCTTTCTTTCGTCGCTGTTTATTGGTGCAACCGTTCATAAGCATTAATGGCAGCGGAGAGCGGGCGTTTGAGTTTGATTCAAGTGAGTTTTTCAGGGTCCAAGTTTTTACTTTTTCTGTCGAGGAGATTTGTCGTGAGCAATATCGTTCGCATTTTCGTCGTGTTGGCCATCGTGTTGGTCGCTGCCGCTCCGGTCATGGCTGCGGACTCGGTCTTCAAGGATCCTTCGTTCGGCTTCACCAGCACGTTCGGCACCGGCTTGGTCGTTATTGGTGCCGCTTACGGCATCAGCAAGCTCGCCGCCTCGGCTTATGACGGCATGTCGCGTCAGCCAGAAGTCGCCGGCAACATCCAAACAGCGATGATCATTGCCGCGGCTCTGATCGAAGGTTTTACCTTCTTTGCGTTGATCATCTGCATGGGCGGCAACAAGTAAAGTTGCCGTTCGATGGTCGTTGATGAGACTGCTCCGTTTTTCGTTTCGTGAGATTTCCCATGATTGCTCGAGTTGCACGACTGCTGATGTTGGCATTGCTCGCCACGTCCATGCTTGCCGCAGTGCCAGCCATAGGGTTCGCCTCGGCTGCCGGGGGTCATGATGCTCCCGGCATGAAGGACGCCAAGGCAGCCGAGGTCGCGGATTGGAAGACGGATCTGGCCGTTTACTCGTTCGTGGTCTTCATCATCTTGATGGCGATCCTGACGAAGTTTGCTTGGAAGCCGATCTCGGAAGCGCTCGACAAACGCGAAGCCAGCGTGGCCGACAACATCGCCAAGGCGCAACGCGCCGCGGACGAGGCCAAGGTGATGCTGGCCCAATACCAGCAGCAACTTGCCGGTGCCACGGAAAAGGTTCGAGTTATGCACGAAGAAGCTCGCCAAAAGGCGGAAGCCACAGCGGCTCGCATTGAGGAAGAAGCCAACAAAGCGGCTCAAGCTCGCCAAGATCGCGCCGATCGGGACATCAAGGCAGCGACCGACTATGCGGTCCAGCAGCTTGCCGAGAAGAGCGCCGACCTCGCGGTCGATCTCGCCGGCAAAATGCTGCAAGCCAAGCTGACCAAGGCCGATCATCAGCAGCTTGTCGCCGATGGCGTCAAGAAGTTCCTGGCCGAGCCGAGCAAGAACTAGTCGCTGAATAGCAGCCCGACGCGTAAGCGAGGGAGTCAAGCGAAATCGTACGACGGACTTCCAGTCCGTCGAAAATGATTTCGGATTTCGACGGACTGGAAGTCCGTCGTACATTTAGCAAAGTTTCACCGTCCAACGTTCACCACTCATGACTGCTACGCCCGCTGAAAAATCCGCTGTTGGCCAAGAGTCGCTCGATCATCCGGTCGCGCTGACTTACGCCCGCGCGTTCTTGGGCGCGGCGGAAACGGCGGGGAGCGCGGCGGACGTGGTGGCGGAGCTGGATTCGTTTGCCGGCGAAGTTTGGACGAAGCTGCCGCAACTCGCGGCCGTGTTGTCCAGCGGCCTGGTCTCGGCGGACGAAAAAACGGCGCTCGTCACCAAAGCGATCGCCGGCAAGGCGTCGCCGACGTTTTCAAATTTCCTACAGGTCCTGGCTGGCCACGGCCGTTTGGATCTGCTCCCCGAAGTTCAGCGCGCGACCCACAAGTTGCTCGACGAACAGCGGGGCATCAAGCGCGTCAAAGCCATCACGGCCGAAGCGCTGGATAAACAACAAATCACCGAACTCGAGCAGTCGCTGCGCGGCATGCTCGGGGGCGAACCCCGTATCGAAAACCACGTTGATCCCCAGATCATCGGCGGACTCATCTTGCAAGTCGGCGATCGCGTCTATGACGCGTCGATCACTTCGCAATTGGAGAAAGTCCGCGAACAGATGATCGCTAGGAGCGTCCATGAAATTCAAAGCCGACGAGATCGCTTCAGTTCTCCAGAAGGAAATTGAGCAGTACCAAGCCCAGATCGACGTCCGTGAAGTCGGACGCGTGCTCGAGGTCGGCGACGGCATCGCGCGCGTGTACGGCCTCTCGAGTGCCATGTCGGGCGAAATGGTCGAGTTCCCCAACGGGACGACGGGGTTGGCGTTCAACCTCGACGAAAACTCCGTCGGCGTGATCATTCTCGGCGACTACCTCGGTATTCACGAAGGCGACGAAGTGCGCAGCACCGGGCGTCTCCTCAGCGTGCCCGTCGGCGAAGAAGTGATCGGCCGCGTGCTCGATCCGCTCGGCAATCCGCTCGACGGCAAGGGACCGATTGTCTCGTCGCACCGCCGCCCGGTGGAATCCAACGCTCCCGGCATCGCCGAACGCCAACCGGTCCGCGAACCGCTGCAAACGGGCATCAAGGCCGTCGACGCGATGACGCCTATCGGACGCGGCCAACGCGAATTGATCATCGGCGACCGCAAGACGGGCAAGACGGCCATTGCGATCGACGCGATCATCAATCAAAAGAACAGCGGCGTGAAGTGCTTCTACGTCGCGGTCGGCCAAAAGGATTCGACCGTTGCCACGATCATCGAAGCTCTCCGCAAAAACGGCGCGATGGACTACACCACGGTCATCGTTTCCGGGGCGAGTTCCCCTGCCCCGCTGCAATACATCGCACCATACTCCGGCACCGCGATGGCCGAATACTTCATGTACAAGGGCGAGCATGCCTTGATCGTGTACGACGACTTGTCGAAACAAGCCGTGGCTTACCGCCAATTGTCTCTCCTCATGCGTCGTCCGCCAGGACGCGAAGCGTACCCTGGTGACGTGTTCTACGCCCATAGCCGGTTGCTCGAACGTTCGAGCAAGTTGAGTAAGGAACTCGGCGGCGGATCGCTGACGAGTCTGCCGATCATCGAAACGCTCGAAGGCGAAGTTTCGGCCTACATTCCGACCAACGTGATCTCGATCACCGACGGCCAGATTTACCTGCAACCCGACTTGTTCTTCGCCGGTATTCGTCCCGCGATGAACGTCGGTATTTCGGTGTCGCGCGTCGGCGGGGCGGCTCAGATCAAGGCGATGAAGCACAAGACGGTCGCCGGCGGTTTGCGTCTGGCCCTCGCGTCGTTCCGCGAACTCGAAGCGTTCGCTCAGCTCGGAACCGATCTCGACGCCGAAACGCAACAACGGCTCGACCGCGGTTACCGAATGGTCGAACTGCTCAAGCAGGGCCAATACGCCCCGCTCAGCGTCATCGACCAGGTTCTCAGTATCTACGCCGCGAACCAGGGCCACCTTGATGCCGTCCCGCGCAGCGAAGTCGCCGCTTGGGAAAAGGCGTACCTCCAGTTCATGCACGCACAGAAGAAGGAACTCGTCGACAAGCTGACCGAAACCAAGGAACTCGACGACGCCATGCTGGCCGGCATCAACGCGGCCATCGGTGAGTTCAAGGCGCAATACAAGTCACCGGCGAAGTAGCTGAATGCGGTTCTCCTACGGATGGGCATACCATCCGCAGGCTTGGGTTGGCGCTGAACAAGGTTTGCGTTACGTCAAGCGAATCATTTCATGGAGAAGTTTCTCCCCTAACCCCCGAATCCCCAACCCCTAATCCCATCGTCCCCTCCGCCTCATGGCCAAAGCTCGCGCTCTCGATAAACGCCGCAAGTCCGTCAAGAACATCCGCAAGATCACGCGGACGATGGAGTTGATCGCGACCGCGCGCTTCAAGAAAGCCATGGATCGCGCCAGCGCCGCCACGGCCTACACGAAAAAGATCACCCGCTTGGTTGCCGACCTCGCACAAGCCGGGCTCAAGGTCACGCATCCCCTGCTCGTCCCGCGTCCGGAAACCAACAACGCGACGCTGCTTGTCCTGACGGCCAACCGCGGACTCTGCGGCGGCTACAATGGCAACATCACGCGAATGGCGCTGGCTCGTTGGGAAGAACTGAAAGCGATCCCCGGACACACGCTCGAAATCTCGGGCAAGCGCGGTATCGGAGCCTTCAAGTTCCGCGGCCAAGCGGCAGATATTGAATACCGTCACTTCGAAGACAAGCCGTCGTTCGCCGAAGTCGAAGTCCTGGCCAACAAGTACCTGGACCTTTACGCCAAGGGGAAACTCGATCGCCTCGACGTGACCTACATGCGGTTCGACAGCATTGCTAAGCAAACGGCGATCACCGAAACGCTGCTGCCGTTGGGCGCGATAGCCGGTGCCGATGCTGCTCCTGCCGAAGGGGGCGGAACCTCGGATTACGAATTTTTGCCGTCGGCCGAGAGCATCCTCGAAGAAGTTGTTCCAACCAGCTTCAAGATCAAGCTCTTCAAGTGCTTCCTCGACGCGGCGGTCAGCGAACAAGTCGCGCGGATGACGGCCATGAAGGCCGCGACCGACAACGCGGGCCAACTGATCAAAGCTCTCAGCACGGCCTACAACCGCGCTCGCCAAGGCCAGATCACCGGCGAAATCATGGAAATCCTCGGCGGCGTCGAAGCGTTGAAGAACAAGTGATGCCTCGCACACAAATTACATGATACAAATCAACTCGGTTGTAAGTTTTAGGTTGTAAGTTGTAAGTAGCTTCCAACCTACGACCTACAACTTATAACCTACAACCTATTCAGACGACTCACACCACATAGTACTTCCCATGACCACCGCAACCGCATCCAAGCCCGGCAAAGTCACCCAGGTTATCGGCTCCACCTTTGACGTCGAATTCGACGAAGGCTCCCTGCCGGCGATTTATAACGCCGTGAAAATCAAAGGCGAGCACAAAGGCGTCAAGCTGAATCTAACCGGCGAAGTGCAGCAGCACTTGGGCGGCGGACGCGTTCGCTGCGTTGCTCTTGGCAGCACCGATGGGATGTACCGCGGCATGGAATGCGTCGACACCGGCGCTCCGGTGAGCGTGCCCGTCGGCAAGGCGACCCTCGGCCGGGTGTTTAACCTGATCGGCGAACCGATCGACAACCGCGGACCAGTTGCGGCTGACGAAATCTGGCCGATCCACCGCGATCCGCCGGCGCTGGCCGACCTCAGCACGACGACCGAACTGTTCGAAACGGGCATCAAGGTGATCGACCTCCTCACCCCGTTCGTCCGCGGCGGCAAGGCCGGTCTCTTCGGCGGGGCCGGTCTCGGCAAGACCGTTATCTTGACCGAGTTGATCGCGCGCATCGCGTCGAAGCACGGTGGTTACTCCGTGTTCGCGGGCGTCGGCGAACGAACCCGCGAAGGGACCGATCTCTGGCTCGAAATGCAAGAAACGCAAATCGGCAACACGGGCCGCTCGGTTATCGAACAAACGTGCATGGTCTTCGGCCAGATGAACGAACCGCCGGGAGCACGTCTCCGCGTCGCTCTCTCGGCGCTGACGATGGCCGAATACTTCCGCGATTCGACCGGGGCCGATACGCTGCTCTTCGTTGACAACATTTTCCGGTTCTCGCAAGCTGGTTCCGAAGTTTCCGCGTTGCTCGGCCGTATGCCAAGCGCGGTCGGTTACCAACCGACGCTGGCCACGGAAATGGGTGCGTTGCAAGAACGGATCGCTTCGACCAAGAAGGGCGCTATTACCTCGGTGCAAGCCGTGTATGTGCCGGCGGATGATCCAACCGATCCGGCTCCCGCGACCGCGTTCGGGAACTTGGACGCGTTCTTGTACCTCGAACGTTCGATTTCGGAAAAAGGCATTTACCCCGCGGTCGATCCGCTGGCCTCGTCCAGCCGGATTCTCGATCCGGCGTACGTCGGCGAGAAGCACTACAACGTCGCCCGCCGTGTTCAACGGACGCTGCAACGGTACCGCGAACTGCAAGACATCATCGCGATTCTCGGTGTCGACGAATTGAGCGAAGAAGACAAACTGGTCGTCCATCGCGCTCGCCGCATGGAACGCTTCCTGTCGCAGCCGTTCTTCGTCGCCGAAGTCTTCACCGGCAAGGCGGGCGAGTACACCAGCATTGCCGACACGATTCGCAGCTTCGAAGAAATCGCCGACGGCAAGTGGGACCACCTGCCCGAATCGGCGTTCATGTACGTCGGCCCCATCGAACAAGCGGCCGAACAAGCCGCGAAGATGGCCGCCGCGGTTAAGAAGTAATCTGATTTGTAGCCCGTAGCGTTAGCGAGGGCGACAAACGTAATCGTACGACGGACTTCTAGTCCGTCGAAATCCGAAACATTTTGCGACGGACTAGAAGTCCGTCGTACGTAACTGCGTTAACACGAACTATCGCCATGGCCAAAACCAACTCGATGCAAGTGACCGTCGTCACGCCGGAAACGACGCTGCTCGACACCAGCGCCGAGTTCGTGGCGCTGCCGCTGTACGACGGCGAAATTGGCGTCGCGCCGCTCCACGCCCCGTTCATTGGCCGGCTCGGCTACGGCGAACTGCGCGTCGTGACCAACAATGTCACGAGCCGCTACTACGTCGACGGCGGGTTCGTGCAGTGCGCGGACAACGTGATCTCGATCCTGACCAACCACGCCGCCCCAGCCGAAAAAATCGATCCGGCCGCCGCGCGGCTCGATCTGTCCGCTGCCCTCAAGCAGCCAGCAAATTCGGACGAACTCCTGGCCCAACGGGTCAAGCAGCTTGAACAAGCCCGGGCCAAGCTTCGCGTTGCCGGCAAGAAGTAGACGCGACTCAATCTGCTGTATATTCAAAAAGCCCGAGCGATTTCGCCGGGCTTTTTTCTCGTAGCTCGCAGCCATGCTGCGAGCGAGCTGTGGAAGAAGACTCGCTTCTGCTGCGGAGGGGCATATCATCCTCGTAGCCAAGGTCGTGAGACCTTGGATCGCGATGAGTTCACCAGTTCATCCAAGGTCTTACGACCTTGGCTACAAAACACGGGGAAGATTTTCCCGCTTGCCCCGTTTCCTTGTAAACTGAAGTTGCTTCGCCAGCCGCCCCGCGGTTTTGGCAAACCGAACCTCTTTCTCACGTAGGATTTGCCCCCATGAGAATCACTTCTTTGATCCTGCTCTGCCTTTGCCTGACCGGCTGCCTCCGTTCCAAGGTCATGCTCGTCGATCCCGACAAGGCGGTCTACGACAAGAACCTGACCGGCTTTTGGAGCAATGTCGAGGACAAGACCAAAAGCATCGTCGCGTTCGGCCCGAGTAACATTGAAACCAATCCCGCCGGATTGGTTTGTGCCCAGGCGCTAAACTTCACCGATAAAGGGAAGCTCGACGATCAGGGGCATAACCGCCGCACGGATTATGCTTTTAGTGTGACCATCGGCCAGTACGGTTATCTTTGCGTGATCGAGGAAGACTTTTCCAAGCCCGAGAAGTACAGCGAATGGCTGGAGAAGAAGGATTTCACTTGCGACATCTATCGCTACCGAGTCGAACGCGACAAGCTCACGTTCTGGGTCGGCGACATGGAGCAGCTGAAGAAGGCCGGTCTGAAAACCGAGCAAGGCCAAGAGCAAAACTCGACGCTGACCTTTACCGGAACCCGCGAAGAGTTGATTCAGTTCCTCAAGACGAAATCCGACCTGGTCTTCCCGGATGAAGAGAAGACGGTCTACAAGCGCGTCCCGCTGTAGTTCGTCGTCCTTGCTATTCCTTGCTCCGATCGCCCTTGTCATCAACAGACTTGGGGCGTCTACCAATCAGATAACCGGCCGCGATTTTCGATTCGATCTCCCACGAGTCGGATCTTGGCAGCGGCACCACCGTGGACTCTTCGAACAGATATTCGTGAGTCACAACGCCGGTCACCATGTTTTCGATCTGAATCCCAAGCAGGGTTGGCGAGATTTTGAGTTCCTCGTAGCCCGGCTTGTTGAGCAGCAAATACTCGTTGCTGGCGATTGTTTTTTCAAGTTTCTCGTCAGTCAGAGTCGGCTTCGGCGGCCACTGCGAGTAATGCGTAGGATTCACGCGATAAACAGGAATCATCCCCGGCATCGTCGTGCCCCAGGTTTTAGAATAGCTCGTCACCGCGACTTGTTGCAACGGAGCATTCGTCTCACCATCAACCAGACGCAGTTTCACCGCTTGTTGCGGCGAGAAACAGCCAGGAAGCAGCGTCAGGGCGAGTAAGGTGATGGAGTGTCGAATCATTCGTGAAGGATGCGATTTACTAAAATCAGTTGTGAGCGTTCTCAACGTATGTCAGGAGCAGCGGGTTGTTGCACAAGTCGGACCAGCTCGTCACACTCCGCGCGGCTCATGAAATCGAACCGCTCGGTGCGGAGAGTTGCCGCGGCACGCCAACGGAGAACTTCACCGCAGCGGGCAAGCGCTGCCGGATCAGCTTGCTGGGCTTGGATCATTTCGCGGAGAAACTTCCGGCCTTGCGGCGAGATCGAAAGGCGGCGCAGGAGTTTGCTTTGGGCAGTGCTGGAGAGCTTGGATTGATCCTGGAAATGCTGAACGAGTTTCGCCCGCGGGATTTCCTCGGGGCGGCCCAAGTCGATCAACAGGGAAATGACACTCGATTCGAGTTCGCGCAGTGCCGCGGGATCGTGCCAATAATTTTTCATCGCCGTGTCAGCATTGCGGATGCGCGGCTGTCCCCAACGACTGAGAAGCATGCTGCTTGCGATGTCACGATCCGGTGCCTGAACTCGTTGAAGAAACCAATACAAGTACATCGAATCGCAGCCGAAATCCGCGACTGTGGCTAGTCCGTCGTTTTTTGCATGGGCGGGAATTCTGGGGTCGGCGCACGTAATTGTCCCGATCATGAAAATCATTTCCAACCGCATCGGACCCAAGATCGCTTCCGCGGCGCGGAAGCGCAAGTAAGGGTCGTCTATCGAGATGGGCGCGGATTTTTCGCGCAGTTCCTCGTCAATCAGATCCCCGATCCGCCGGCACGCCGCACAGAAACCCGGCAGCCGGCGAGCATGTTCCACGGCAATCTCATCAGGGCGTTCTTCGGGCCGCGCTTTGACGCCATCGAAAAACTTGATGAGGTCATCGATTGTCTTGAGATCCTGCTCGAGCTGTTTTTGTGGCGGCGCGGTCAGCGTGAACTGCTGCAACATGGTTCGCAAGACTTCTGGTTCGCGCTTGCCATGCGGGACGAACTTCTCCTCCGTTAGCTCGGAGTGGATTTTCAATTCCAGTTCCCGGGCGCATTCCGCCGCAGTCGGAATTTTCCAACGCAACGCCGAATCGCGTTGATTGATGAAACTGGTCCAGGAAAGTGTGACATTGTTCGCGGGTTTATGGACTTGGGCTTCTTGCAGCGGCGACCCGAAACGTTCTTGGTCATTGGGCGTGCGGAGAGTGTAACGCAGCGAGTTGCCGTTGGGTTTGGTGAATGTCGTCTGACGCAGCAATGGCTCGTGATCGAACGTCACCCCCGCCCCGTTGACCAAGCCATCCTGGCTAGCGGCCAAGTCGCAACGGATCATCGTTTCGACACCTTTGGGCAGCATCTCGTTGTCGCTGAATTCATGAATGTGCTTCGCATCTGTCAAGAATGTCCAGCGACTCGTATCCGTGAGCGCGCATTTGCCTTTCTTGAAGTTCACCACGCAATTGCTGGCAGCACAAACATTTACCTGCTGCTCACCGCAGTCCCAGAGAATTGCTAAATTTCGGCCCTGGCAAGATTCTAAATGGGCGCGTGTCGCGTTCGTTTCTCCTTCAAGAACATCGTCACTGTCTTGGTGGCAAAAGCTAAACTCGTACGAGAAATCCGCTCCGGCACGCGTCGAGTCGAGCGTGCAAGTTTCGAGCAACGCCCGTATCCGCTTCAATTGTTCTTGCCCGAAGATTTCCGGGGCGACGTAATTGGCGAGCGGAGCGACCACCGGCTCCGCGGCGGAACTTGTGCGATTGCCAAAGAATAACGTCACGACAAATGCCGTGACGTAGATCGTCCGAGGGAAGTTCATGGTCATTTGCCCAAGAGACAGGTCAACAGCACCAACTGTTATTTCAGCACCGTGCTATCCAACGCGTGCAAATCGCGCGAGTTGTAAGCGTAGAAATGGTGGGCCACGTTTTCGGCCACGATGTCGATGAATTGGCGGCGGAAGTCGGCCTCTTGCCGTTCGCCCGCGGGGATCGGCGCCTGCGGCGGGAACTTGATCGTCGCGGGCTTGTACTCACAGACTTTCTTGCCGCCGTCCTTGATGTCGTAGACCGAGATGCGAACGTCGGCCTGGCCCTGCAAGAGCGTGGGCCCTTGGCGGATCGTAAAGCGTTCGATGTCAACGCCGACGACCATGTCGGACTTCATGGCTTTGCCAACGGCGCGATAGTCGGACCAATCATTGCGATCCGTCCAATCGGCCAACTTCTGGTCATCGATGACGTTGACTTTGCTCTTGTTCTTTTCCAGGCTCAACTTTCGTCCAATCACGCCCGCCAACTCGCGCCCAATCAACGGATCGGAGTATTCCAGCGACTCCGCACGGCAGACGACGACGGTCTTCTTGTCTTCGAGCCCCTTAAACGCCGCCGGCGTATCATTGGGATCAATGATGTACGCGATCGTCGACATGGCGCTGCAGCCGGTGACGCAGAGCAGGCAGAGACTCAGCCAAAACGCGGGTCGAGTTGAAAATATTCGAGTCATGGCGGGCCGCTCCGTGGCACTGTTCCGGCAAATGAAAGACGCGGCAGGCCGTCCTGGCCTATTCCGCAACAGGGCAAGAATAGAAATGCCGGCCCATCGCCGCAAGAGCGAACCGCGCTGCGGAAGTTGCTTGTGCGATGGAATTCCTGCTAGCATTGCATTTGAAAGCCCGAGGCGTAAGCCAGGGAGTCATTGCTGAGCATCAAACGGGGAAAAAACATGGCCAAGGCGAAGCGGCAAGCGGAATCTGACGTGAATCTCAAGAAGAAGTCCGTTAAAAAAAAAGCTGCGACAAACTCCGCTTCAACGGAAACCGCCGCCGGCATTATGCGCGAACTCGAAGCCCTGGGGTCCGAGAGCATTCGCAAAGTCCTGCGCAAGCACGGCGCGCAAGACCCGTTCTTCGGCGTGCGCATCGGCGACATGAAGCCGATCGTCAAACGAATCAAGAAGGACTATCAGCTGGCACTCGATCTGTACGACACGGGCAACTACGACGCGATGTATTTCGCCGGGCTGATCGCCGACGATGCGCGGATGACGCGCAAGGATCTGACCAAGTGGGCGAAGAATGCGCAGAGCGGTCATTGCGGCTCGACCGTCCCGTGGGTCGCCGCGGGAAGCCCCGTGGGAGTGGAGATGGCGCGTGAATGGATTGCGAGCAAAAACGAACAGCTTGCGACCATCGGCTGGCAGACGTGGTGCAGTTTGCTGGCGCTCAAGCCGAACGAGGAGTTGGACCTAGGCGAGTTAAAGAAAATGCTCGAGCGCGTGCAAAAGAGCATCCATCAAGAGCCGGATCGAGTCCGCTACGCGATGAACATGTTCGTGATCTCGCTGGCAATTTACGTCGGACCGCTGCGCGAAGCGGCGATCGCGGCGGCGAAAAAAATCGGCACCGTCGAAGTCGACATGGGCGACACAAGCTGCGAAGTGCCGTTTGCGCAGGGTTACATCGAGCGGGCGCGGCAGCGTGGAGTGTTTGATAAGAAGCGCAAGACGGTGAAGTGCTAATTCGCCTGATCTCGGAATTGCTCGGTCATATGACCACCGGAATTCTCCAAACGCTCAACATCCTGATCGATCAGAAAGGTCTCTTCAGCACGAGTTAGCTTGAAGCCCGTGTGCAATTTGAAATCACACCAGAATTGCATCCAAAGGGAACCAATTGACATTGTCATGAAGAGGATAAAAATCTTCATCGTGGGCTCTCTTGATTGTGTGCTTGTTTATTGTGGTTCTACATTCGTTGCCAGTTGAAGAACTTGATGCCGAAGGGTCGGCCACCATGATTCATGGATCCAGGTCAAATCGTCGTAAGGAGCTACCACCGCAATTAGCCAACCCGAATCTTCTAATACCTGCCGCATTCCAGCAACAGCTGGCCGATTCGTTGAGTGGAGAATGATTGGAAACCGTGGTGCTTTCGTCGCCAGATAATCTGCGACCAATCGTCCTGTTCCAGGATTAGGTTGATGAATAGGTTCTAAATCATGGTCCAGCGAAGCAATGAGAACGCGATCCAGATTTATTGCCAACCAATCGATCATCCGATCGGCACTCTCAAAATAAACGTGCTCATACATATAGAATCGATCTTCCAGCCAGTCTTTCATGGCGGCGATGCGTTCGGCATTGTCTTCTAAAATGGCAATGGCGTATGATGTCATTTTGCTGCGCAGGAATTAAAAGAATTTGATCCTGCTCCAAGTCGAGTCAGGCTTGAATCTCCGGCAACGGGTTCCTCTTCTCTGATTTTTGTCGAACATATAATCTCTAGGTAGCTATGTTGGACAGCTTTTTACAAGCGAACGCGGGAAAACTTTAGTGCGGGATAAAGCCAGGGTTTCATCGTACGCCAGATCAACTTGAAAAAGGCAAACAGAGAAGAGGAACCCGTCAGCATCTACGATAGTCATCGCAGCTCAACCAACCGACTTGAGTTAATAACCAAGCTAGAAGCCTACGAATTTATTGTAGCTGTCCACGAGATTTCTCGGCAATCAATCGGCTGAATAGTCGCCCTCGCTAACGCTACGGGCTACTATTTTGCTCCTCAATCATCCGCCAAGCGCGGCAATTCGCCCGCCGGGCCGAGATCTTTTTCGCGCACGCAGAGACGCCGGATCGACGTGGCTTTGCCCGTCACGCGATCGACGTCGATGATACTGCCGTTCAGGCGGACGTCGTTCACGGCGACGTCGAAATGTGTTGGCACGAAGCTGATTGTCGCTTCGAGCACCCGCTCGACACGGCGGCCGAGGATGCTTTCGTGCGGGCCGGTCATGCCGAGGTCGCACTGAAACGCCGTGCCGCCGGGGTAGATTTCTTCATCGGCCGTCGGGACATGCGTATGTGTGCCGACGACGCTCGAAACACGGCCGTCGAGGTAGCGGCCCATCAGTTGCTTGTCGCTGGTCGCTTCGGCGTGAAAATCGACCATGCGAATCTTGATCTCGCTCGGAATTTTCGCGAGGACGCGATCCGCCGCCTGAAACGGGCAATCGACGGGCTTCATGAAAACGCGGCCCATCAAGCTGATCACCGCGACGCGAATGCCGCTCCGCGCGGTAACGATCGCGTGATCGCGGCCCGGGGCATCGGCCGGGTAGTTCGCCGGCTTGACGATGTTCGTTTCGCGCTGCAGTGTACTCATGATCTCGGCGCGGCGATAGATATGATCGCCGAGGGTAATGCAATCGACGCCGGCCTTGAGCAGTTCCTTGCAAATCGCCGGCGTGATGCCCGAACCGGCGGCGGCGTTCTCTCCATTGGCGATAACCAGATCCAACCGCTCGCGCTGGATCAAGTCCGGCAGCGCGCGGACGACGATCTCGCGCCCGGGTTTGCCGACGATGTCGCCGATATGGAGGATTTTCATGGGAGTCAAATGCAAAAGGCAAAGGGCAAAATGCAAAAGTTATTCATGTTGGCAACCGTCATTAAGATCATTCCTACTTTTGCATTCTGCATTTCTACTTTTGCATTTCTTACCGTGCCATTTCCGTCATTCGCGATTCGCGAATGACCGTGACCTTGATTTCGCCGGGGTATGTGAGTTGCTCTTCGTAGGCCCGGGCGATGTCGTGGCAGATTTTCGCGGCGCTGGCGTCGGTCGTGTCTTTGGCCCCGGCGATAACCCGGATTTCGCGGCCGGCTTGAATCGCAAAGGCTTGTTCCACGCCGTTGAAACTGCGGGCGATCGCTTCGAGTTCTTCCATCCGCTTGATGTAGCGGTCCAGCGATTCGCGGCGAGCTCCGGGCCGTGACGCGGAAACCGCGTCGGCCGCGGCGACGATCACGGTGTAAGGATGGTCGATGCGAATGTCGTCGTGATGGCCGAGTGCGGCGTGGACGACCTCAGGACCTTCGCCGTAACGTTTGAGCAGGTCGGCGCCGATCTTGGGGTGGCCGCCTTCGGTTTCGTGGTCGGCCGCTTTGCCGATGTCGTGCAGCAAGCCGCAGCGCCGGGCCAGATCGCCGTCGAGGCCGATTTCTTCGGCGATTAGACCGGAGATAAACGCCACTTCGATCGAGTGCCGCAGCACGTTTTGACTGTAGCTGGTGCGGAAACGGAGCCGGCCGAGGAGGTGGACGATCTTGGCATTGAGCCGCGGGATGCCGACTTCGTTCGCGGCTTCTTCGCCGTGCTTTTGGATGTGGCCTTCCATTTCCTGCGTCGTTTCGGCGACGAGTTCTTCGATCCGCGTCGGATGGATACGGCCGTCGGCGATCAGTTTCGTCAGCGACATCCGCGCGACTTCGCGGCGCACCGGATCGAAGCCGCTGACGATGACGACACCTGGCGTGTCGTCGATGATGACATCGACACCGGTGGCCTTTTCAAAGGCGCGAATGTTGCGGCCTTCGCGGCCGATGATGCGGCCTTTCATTTCGTCGCTAGGGATATCGACGGTGCTCGTGGTTGTTTCGGCGGTGTGCGAGGCGGCGTAGCGTTGGACGCTGGTGATGAGCATGTCCTTGGCCTTGGCATCGCAGGTTTCAGCCATTTGCTTCTCGAACTTTTGAATTCGCTGGCCTTGTTCGGTCGCCAGTTCGGTATCGAGCATATCGAGCAGCCTTTGCGTCGCTTGTTCCTTGCTGAGGCCGCTGACTTGGTAGAGCGTTGACTTTTGCTCTTCGAGCATTTTGTTGAGTTGCTCGTTGCGGCGGTTCGTTTCTTCGATCCGTTCGGTGAGGCGCCGCTGCGTCGTTTCGACCATTTTTTCTTGCTTGCGCAGTTGTTCCGTTTGTTGTTCGAGCGTGTCGGCGCGCTTGTCGAGTTGCCGTTCGGTGTCGTGCAGTTCCTTGCGCAGCTTCGAAACTTCGCGCTCGGCCGAGGCCTTTTGCTGGATCAGGATTTCCTTGGCTTGTAGCTCGGCTTCCTTCTTTAGAGTCGTCCCTTCGGACTGCGCTTTTTCGATGATCCGTGCCGCTTCGGCTTCGGCGTCACGGCGGCGCAGGCGATCGATCAATTTGACGCTGCCAAACCCGAGCCCGGCAAAAACAACGGCGACCGCGCCGCACAACATGGCAATTTGAGATGGTTCCACTGATTCACTCCGCTGAATAATTTGTTTGTATTGAACGCCGGCTTCAGCACGGTTCAATCGCGTTGGTGCGAGCTGAACGTCAAAGCCGACGAAGGTGTAATCGCAACGGGCGAAAGAGAGAGTCATCCGCGGATGACTACGAATCGGCTCACTCGAGAGAGGCCAGAGAAGCGCGGCCGCAAGTGCTGATCCCGAGGGAATCAAGTGCGGCGATAAGCCAACGAATTGTTCAGGTTCCGAGGCGTGGTCCGCCGAATGGCGGAACGAGCGAATCTCCGCTCGCCAAACGAGCAGAGGATGTGAACCCAGGGACCGCCGATCCGCGCGCAGAAATTTCTTGCGAACGAACAGCGGCAACAACACGGTACGGCGTCAGTCCCAGCAGTGAACCAAGCCCGCGCGGAAGGTTTGAGGGATTTCGCCAACCGCTGACCAGATCCCGCACCCGCGCGGCAACAGCCGACGCACCCGAGTGGGGCGCGCGGAGCATTTGCCCAACGAGCAGGATCAAGCAGAGCAGGGAAACCAGGCTCAACATCAGTTCCACCAGAGTTTGGCCACCCGCCAGGGGCAGCTTCCACAAAAACCCATTCCGAGCGATCAAATCTTGCCAGCAACCCACCCGAAAGGCCGGGTAACGCCGCTGCTCCCTCAATCGCCGTCCCGGCGTAACTTGTCTCGCTCTAAGAACATAGAGCGGAGTTTCGCCGAGACTCACTTAATCGTAACACGATTCGTGAATTGTGCAATCCAGGTCAATTTGTCGCCGGATCGAGTGATGAATGTAAGGGGAAAAAGCAGAAATGCTTGCACACAGATTCACACAGATGAACACAGCAAAGGAAAAGAAGACTAAAGCAGCGTCAACCCAAGCCCGCGGATGATATGCCCATCCTTAGGGGAATCGCGGGAGTATTTGAAGTGCCTTATCAGTTCCCTGTATTATCTGTGTCCATCTGTGTCCATCTGTGGGAAAGTATTTCGCATGTCCCTTGCAACGCTCGAAACCCGATTCGCCGCGGTTTGGCCGCCGGAGCAGTGGCGCGGCGAGCGGGTGCTCGTCGCTGTGTCGGGCGGATCGGACAGCACCGCCCTGCTCCGTTGGCTGGCGCGTGCGGGCGATACGAAGCGCTTGACGGTGGGGCATCTGAATCATGGACTCCGGCCCACGGCGACGGACGATGCGCGGTTTGTGCGCGGGCTGGCCGAGTCGCTGGGGCTGGCGTATGTCGAAGGCAAAGTCAATGTCGCGGCGCTCGCCGCTGCCGCTGGCGATGGGATCGAAGCCGCGGCGCGCACGGCGCGCTACGAGTGGCTGACCCTGGCCGCG
>JBGSSS010000070.1:0-17141 GCA_041736895.1 Pirellulales bacterium | reverse complement strand
GGCGGCCAGGTCGACACGACGCCGTGCGAAGTCGGCTGCCGCAGCCGCGTGAAAGTGTATTCGTGTGCACTGCTAGAAAAGTGCACACTGTCCCCGAAAGTGACCAGCATTCCATTCTGCGGCGCGTGCGAGCGCCGCGAGCCGCCCCCTTTTTGAAAGGATATTCCCATGAACGAAGTGACAACCCGCCCGACGCGGCCGCGTGAATTGACCAACGTGTTTGGGGCCGATATTTCGACCGCCGTGAGTCTGGCCAGCCTTTGCCCCGGCGTGATGAATGCGCTGGTGCAAGCCGAGGGGGGCGACCTGCGCTACACGACCGACGGCACGACGCCGACCGCGAGCCGCGGCTTCTTGGTGCCGGATGGCCAATGGACGCCCGACATCATCACCGATCCGGGCCAGGTGCTGCTGTTCGGCACCGAAGCCAACATCCTGCCGCTGCGCCACGGCCCGCCGCTGCAAGCGTAACGCGGCGAGGGGGCTGTTTCGTCTCCGTACCCAGGGTTCCAGCGCGTTTTATTGGAGTGATTCGATGTCGTTGTCTCAACCAATCAGCCGGCCTATTTCCCGCGCGCTCTCCGGCCAGCTCGGCGGCCGCGGCACGGCCAGCCCGGCTCAAGTGATCGAGCTGTTCTTGACCGAGTACCCGGACAACACGGTCGATCTGGCGTGGACCGACCCGGTTATCCGCTCGGAGGGGATCTACGAGGTGCGCCAGAACGGCGTGCTGGTCGACACGGTCGGCTATAACAGCCCGCTGACGTACGCCGGGGCGGTGATCACCAATCCGGTCGAGCATGCGCGGTGGCAGGTCCGCTACCTCAATGCGGCCGACAGCGTCCAAGCTCGGAGCAACGTCGCCACGGCGGTCGGCCTAGCGCACTACGCCGAATCGTGGCGGGACTACGAGAACGCGACGACGATCAGCGGCCGGCGTTTGATCGCGGCCAGCAATCAGTACCTTGAAGCGGCACACGCCAGTGACCTGAACTTCACCACGGCGATGACGTCTCTCGCCTGGGTCAAAAAAGCACAAACCGCGAATCAAGCGAATTGCTGCTTCTTCTGCAAGGGGACTAAGGACAATGCCGATCTCGTGTGGGGTGCGTACGGCGGCAACTACGCCGGACTTGGCGGCGACTCGATCTCATTCCTCACAGACTCAACTACTGCGGCCAGCGCCGAGGCCACTAGCTATATCGGCAACTTCGCATGGTCAGTCGGCAGTTCGGTCGCCAAGGGCTTTCGGAATGGCGCGTTGTTTTACACTGGTACTGCACCAGCTTCACTCACCGCCAACACCGAGCCTCTCAAGATCGGCCTCGACGGTGACGCGGAATACAAAAACTTCGACGGCACGATCTACACACTCGCGCTCTGGAATCGCGCGGTCTCGGATGAGCATCTAGCAATCTTGACCGCCGGCAACACGCCGCCGACTTATGATGAACTCGAAGTGTTGATCTCCGGCATCACGGCTGGCCTCGTCCGTTGGTGGGACCTGGGCGAAAGCCTGACGGACCGCGTGAACAACGTCACGCTGACCGAGAACGGCACCGGCACGATCGAAGTCGAAGAGACTATCGTCAGCACAACAGATCTCTCGAATGGCTTGGTCTACGAAGCGCCGGTCGGACGCGGGCCGACGAAAAACGTCGATCCGACCATCATGAACGGCAAGGCGACGGCTTTTCACGACGCGCTGGCAAACGAAAGCGGCGTCACCGGCTATTCGCGCTGCACGCTCCGCGCGGCGATCAACCAAAGCAACTTGATTTACACCGAGCCAACGGGCCGCGTGATCGGCACTGTCCGCTATACGACGGCTTTGCACGCCCAAGAAAACTGGTACGACTCGGTTGATAACGATGGCGATCTTGCCTACGATCTCGGCGGATACATCGCCGTCAGCGGCACCCGCCGCCACGCCCGGCGTTACCGCAATTACGCGACCAGCAACGGCCACTGGCACAGCAGCAGAAGCCCCGCACTCGACACGGACTACAAAGAGGATTGGAGTTTCAACGGCGGTGGCCGGACATTCGCGTTGAACAACTCGTCGGAAACAATGACGCCAGTTTTCAACGGCGCGACACCCTCCTGGATCAATGAAATTGACGAGCAGCAATTCGCCGGCACGACGCTCTCGGGAGGCGGCGGCGCGGTGGGCCGCTACGGCCCGGCGATCAAATTCGATGGCTATCCGAGCGATCTAGTCAACGCCAAAGTCGATGCGTACCTCGCCGACTTCTACGGCTTCGATCAGGAGGCGTCGGACTACGACGGCGAACTGTACGCGCAGGCGATTGAGGCCGCGGGCTACACCTACGATCCCGACGATCGGCTGGCAGACATCGCGCTCTTCGCCAACATGCGCCGCGACGGCGTCCTGGGTTTAATCAGAGAGGCGATTCTCCCGGTATATGGCGACGCGACCGTGAATCGCGTGAAGATGATTGCCCGCACCAACGGAACGTACAGCGGTGGATCGAACACACACACCGTGGCGGGCAAGGTGACATTCGGCGCGAGCGGATATTTTAGCTTCGTGCAAAACATCACGCAGCTTGGCATCAGCGGCGCAACGGACTGCGGGCTGACCATCATCTTCGCCAATAACGATGCCGCTGGAACCAACGCAGATATGGGCATAAATAACGCCGGAAGTAATATTTTTGAGATTACACCGAACTACAATAACTCTGGCCGCAAGGGTTACTTTCGCCTCGGCAGCTTTGTGAACAATGTCAATTCGTTCGACGGTGTTGATTTGTCAGGCGTCACAGACGTTCGCGGCATCTGGCAGATGGCCCGTCTGGGGGCAGATGCTTTTGTTGGGGTCAATGACTACACGACCGACACAATCATCGCCTCGGGCAGTGCGTTCAGCGGCGGCACGCTGCCGAACGACGTGCCGCTCCTTGGTTGTGACAGCTCAAACGGAACACCAAGTCGTTACACGCAGCGAGCGTATCGCGGTGCGTTTGTCACCGCTGGCATGACTTCGGCCCAGGGCGTCTTGTTCCGGGCGAACATCAAGACTTGGCTGCAAGCCCGCGGATTTGTCTAAAACTTCCGTGCAAAAACGCCGGTCAGGCCGGCTTCCTAAGCCGGGTGGATTTTCGCCAAAAAGCCTCCCCGGCCGCCCCGGGCGCGAGCTATACTGGGAGTGTCCCGGCTGCGTTGGCCGGGGACACTTTCTTCTGCAAAGCGGGCAAACTGGCCGCCGGATCATAGACTCAAAATCTATTATCCTCACGGGTGTGTGGGTTCGACTCCCACCTTCGGCAGTTGGCAGAATTCGCGGCAGAATTGGCAAGTCGCTGAAAATTTTCTTTGTAGCATATAATGATAGGACCAAAGCCGCGTCCTATTTCTCGGGTACGATTTCATGACCGCCAGCTTCACCAAACTTGGCAAGGATTACGCCTTTATCTTGGGCGAATCGCAATTCCAGGAATTGCAGATAGATCTCGAGTCGCAATTCGAGGTTCGAGCTGAAAATGGAAAAGTGGTTCTGACACCATTGGGTACGATTTCTGACAGTGCTGAAGCTCGCGAAGAAAAATTTCAAGAATGCATGGCCGACATTCATGCGCGTTTTGGCAACGCGATGAAGCGGTTGGCTGAATAATCCAACAATGAGCGAACCCCGCTTTTTAACGGTTGACGAGGTGCTTCGTGCGCATCGCAGCCTCATTGATGTCTATGGCGGCAGTCATGGGCTGCGCGACGAGGGGTTGTTTCGCTCGGCGCTGGCGATGCCGGAAGCTTGGTTTGGCGGCCAATATCTGCATGGCGATCTGTTTGAAATGGCCGCTGCGTACTTATTCCATCTCGTACAAAACCATCCCTTCCTTGATGGCAACAAAAGAATTGGGGCAACTGCAGCAGTTTTATTCCTGGGCATGAACCACATCCGCATTGAAGCAGACGAAGCGGGTTTAGTTGACATCACTCTGCTCACTGCCCAAGGAAAGTGCGCGAAGCCGGAAATCGCCGAGTTTTTTCGACAGCGCGTTCTGCGAAAACCGTGAGCCAGCAACGGTACTCGGTCTCTCTCGACTTTCTCCCGTGATGCGAGCGGTCACTTGCTTGGTTAACGCCGCGCCATATCAGGCTGGAAAGCCTAACCTACGTAACTCACCCCTAGACAATAGCGTCCAAATTGATTTAACTCATGGTCTCATAACATGTTGAGGAGCGTGGCTGAGAGCCGCCTATTCTCAATGATCATGTTTAGCCGCGGAGCGCTGCGCGGCGCGGCTAAAAGGTGTTGACGGAGCGACGAACTCGCCTTTGCCGCGCCGCGTAGGAAGTAAATATTGTCTCGCTGCGAAATCTGCTTTCGCGGCACCGCCCGAGTCCGAGGGAACCCTGCCGATGTCGCCAGAACAGATGCCCGCGGTACCCCAAAACGCGGAACCGATGATCGAGGCGATCAATCTCTCCAAATTCTACGGCGATTTTGCCGCCTCGCGGGATGTCAATTTTACGATTCGTCGCGGCGAAGTCGCCGCGTTTCTCGGACCCAACGGGGCCGGAAAAAGCACGACGATGAAGCTCCTCACCGGCTATCTGGCCCCGTCGACCGGGATTGCCAAAATCGCGGGCTACAACATGGCGACCGACCGGCTCAAAGGGGCGGCGAAATTGGGGTACTTGCCCGAAAACGGACCGCTTTATCCCGACATGACCCCGCGGACCCTGCTCGAATTCTTCGCCGATGCCCGAGGGTTGAATAAAGCTTACAAGCTGAAACGGATCAATGAAGTCATCGAGCAATGCGATCTAGGCGGGGTGATCGGCAAGGCAATCGGCAAGCTCAGCAAAGGCTACCGCCAGCGCGTCGGCATGGCTCAGGCGCTGCTTCATGAACCCGATGTCTTGATCCTCGACGAACCAACCGCCGGGCTCGATCCGAATCAGATCCGCGAAGTGCGCCAAGCGATCCGCCGGCTGAGCGAAAACAAGACGATTCTCCTCTCGACACACATCCTGCAAGAGGTCAAAGCCCTCGCGAACCGCGTGATTTTTATCAACGAAGGCCGCGTGGCATTCGACGGCACTCCCGAGGAACTCACCCGGGACGGCATCAGCATGGATGAGCAATTCCACAAGCTAACGGTGAAGGCGTAATTCGTAGGTTAGGCTTTCCAGCCTGACTGTGCGGAGTGAAACCCTAATGTATTTACAGACTTGATGCGGAGTGCAAACGCCGTGCAAGAATTGTTGAGAAAACAGCAACCAACCTTGTCAGGCTAGAAAGCCTAACCTACGAAGTTACACGAGCATCAACGATGAATCCTTCGGTCATTCTGGCAATTTCGCGCCGCAATCTGAACAGCTACTTGAACACGCCGACGGGCTATGTGTTTATCTGCTTGTTCGTGCTGCTGTGCAGCGCCGCGACGTTTTGCCTGCCGGAGTTCTTCACCGCGAACCTGGCGAATCTCGATCAGTTGAACAAATGGATCGCGCCGATCTTGCTGGTCTTTATCCCGGCGATCACGATGAGCATCTGGGCCGAAGAAAAGCGGCAAGGGACCGATGAGCTGCTCCTCACGATCCCAGCGAGCGATTTGGATGTGGTCCTGGGCAAGTTTCTCGCGGCGACCGGCATCTACACGATTTCGCTGTTCTTCACAATGCTCTGCAATCTCATCATGCTGATGATTTTGTCGATGAATGATCTCGACTACTCGCAGTTCCTCGTCACCTTTTTTGGCTACTGGCTGATGGGCGAGGCGATGCTGTCGATCGGGATGATCGCATCTTTCCTCACCAACAACCTGACGGTGTCCTACATCCTCGGCATGATCTTGAACATGCCGCTAGTGATCACGCAATACGCCAGCGAAGGCCAGCTCAGCGAAAGTTTTGCCCGCGGGCTGCGCGAATGGTCGCTGACGGGACAATTCGAGGACTTTGGCCGCGGGGTTTTTAATTTTTCGAGCGTGGTCTATTTCCTCGGAATCATTGCCCTGGCGTTGTATCTCTGTTTGGTGCTGATCGGCCGGCGGCATTGGTCCGGAGGACGCGACGGGCGTGCCATGGGGGGACATTATTTTTTGCGTTTTTGCGGGCTGCTGCTCGCGGTATTCGGCATCAATGCGCTCTGCGGCGGGCATACCGTGGGTCGAGTGGACTTGAGCGAGGATCAAGTCAATTCGCTATCGCAGCAAACCTACGACATCGTCGCCAAGATCGGCGAGCTCTCCGAGGAGGAAAAGAAAGGCAAAACGGCCGCCGAGCTCAAACAGCTAAAACTCAACAAAGCCGTGCGCGTCGAAGCCTACTTCAGCCCCAATCTGCCGGAATCGTATCTGCGGCAACGGCTGACAATCGAACGCTTTCTGCGCGAACTCGAAAGCGTCAGCGATGGAATGATCGTCGCTCAAATCAACAACGTCGAACCGAATACCGAGTTGGCGCATAACATCGAACAAAAATACAAAATCGTTCCCATTTTTATTCAAGAGGTCCAAGCCTCGGCCCGGCAAACCAGTGAAATCTACATGGGCTTGGCCTTTACCAGCGGCCTCAAGACTCAGGTAATCAAGTTCATCGAACGCGATCAGCCGATCGAATACGAACTGGCCCGATCGATTTGGGCTGTGACCCAGAAGGAACGTAAGAAGCTGGGAATCCTGACAACCCTAGCGAATGTCTCCCGAGACGACCGTTCGCCCTTCCGTTTGTTGGTCGAGGAGTTGGATAAGATTTATCAGGTTGACTCGGTCGATGCCAATTCTCCGCTGGTGCTCAAAGACAGTTCCGGGAAACCGATGTACGACGTGCTGCTGGCCGTGCAACCTTCGACACTTGGCCCGACGGCCATGCGAAATTTTGTGGATGCGGTTCGGCAAGGCCAGAGTACCGTGATTTTTGAGGATCCTTATCCCTTTCCATTATTTCAGACCAACATCCCAGGAACTTATACTCAACGTCGCCAACAGGGTCCGTTTGGCCCGGAAAGGAAAGGGAGTATTCAAGAGCTCTGGAATGTCCTCGGCATCCAATTGGCTCAGTACCCCGAGAGTCAGTCCGGCAAGCTTCGCGAATATCTGGAACGAAACCGAAAATTGATTCAGCCGAATTATCTAACTCCCGACGGCGCGATTCGGCCAGAAGTCCTGGCGAGCGTCGGCGATTTGAGCAAAATCCTTTATTCGACTTACATTCCGGACAAACAGTTCGATGACTCTTTCAGCCCTTTGGAATTGATGTTTATTTCCACCAGCGATCCAACAGCGAACGATCCGTTCAATCAGAATTCGTCGATCACTTCGGGGTTGGATCAGATCTTGCTCCCCTTTGCCGGAGCCTTGGTCGAAACGGAAAAATCGACTACCAAAAAAGAGTATCTGGTGCGCACGGGGAAAGCCGGCGGAACCATTTCCTCCGGGGCGATCAACATGGAATTCGGAGTCATTGATCATCGCGGTTCTATCACCCGATCCCTGCGGAGCATGCTGAGTCCTTGGGAAACGGCTGAACCGACGACGCAATATGTCGTGGCCTATCGAATTACGGGGATGAACAGCAACACGAAGCCGGCGAATTTGCCGCTGGCCGACGAAGACTCGCCGGAAAAGACCCGACAAGAACGCGCCAAACAGGCTCTGGCACAGCCCAGCCTCGATCCCCAACTGCTGCAAGAACTGATGGCAGCGCAGCGTGCCAAGCAGAACCCCGCGGCATCTAAACCGAGCGCCCCGCTGAACGTCGCCATCATCGCGGACTTCGATCTGATTCACAATAATTTCTTCCAGATGCGTGTGAACAAAGATCCCTTGCTGAATCTTGCCAATCGCAACGTGACTTTTGTGCTCAACACCATCGACAGTGTTGCGGGTCAAACCGAGTTTCTCGAAATCCGCAAACGCGATGTCCGCCTGCGGCCCCTCATCTTGATCGACAATCTGACCAGAGAGTATGCCGATCAAGCCAAACTAAGCGAAGACAATTTCCGCAAAGATACCGATGAAAGTAAAATTAAAATTCGAAAAGAAATGGACACAAAACTAGAAACCGCGGCGAAGGAGCTTGCGGCGATCGATAAATCGAAATACCCCGCTGAATACGAAACCAAAGAGCATCAAAACAAAGTGCTCAAAGCGACCGAAGAACTCAAAGCCGAAACGAAACAACAAAAGTTGGAGAATCGCTTTGCCAAAGAACAAGCGGCCTTGCGACGCCAACTCCACAAACAAGTCGTCTCGTACCAAAAATTCTATCAATGGATGGCCGTGATCATTCCGCCAATCGTGCCGCTGATCGTCGCGTTCTTTGTCTTCTTCACCCGGTTGTCCCGCGAAATCGAGGGCGTCGGACGCAGCCGGCTGCGTTGAGCCAGAGCCTCCGCAGGCTAAGACGTCGCCAGGGCTCCGACAATCCATCGAATCGCCATTTCAATTTCGCCGCGGACTTTATTTTTTAGTGTGTCACGATGAACGAAACAACCAAAACCGCAATCATCGTCGGCATCGGCGCATTGCTGCTCGCCGGGGGCATTTATTTCCTGCCTAGTAAAGCGGATTTCACGACCGAATCCAAAGTCGGCGAGGTGCTCTTTCCCGAACTCAAGGATGGCAACGTTGCACAAGGCATGGAAATCGTCAGCTTCGACGAAAAACTCAGCACCCGCAAAGATTTCGCCGTGAAAAATCTGAATGGCCGCTGGGTGCTCCCTTCCCACAACAACTATCCGGCCGACAAAAAACAACAGTTGGTCGATGCCGCCAGCAGCTTGGTCGACCTCACCGCCTTGAGCGAAATCAAAAATGTTAGTCCCGAACAATACGAACTCTATGGCGTCCTGGATCCCAGCGAAGGGGAACTTCCCTTCGGTGCGACCGGCGTGGGCAAACTGGTCACCTTCAAAGATGGCGGCTCCAAGACATTGGCGAAGTTGATCATTGGGAAGCAACCCCGCGAGCAAGGCTCCCTAGAAGACAATAAAGACAATAACTTGCGCTATGTTCGCATCGCCGGGCAAACCCCGATCTATATCGTCAAATTGGCGACTGACAAATTCTCGCCCAAATTCGAAGACTGGATCGAAACCAACTTACTCCGGCCAAATGAGGGAGACAATCGCCTAAACGAGTTCGACATCCGCAAGGTCTTGTTCCAGGATTACATCTTCCGTCCGGAGAAAAAAACCCCTCCTACCCTCAAGAGTGTTGCCTTGCTGGATTTCAATGGGCAGGGGCAGGCGGGCGAATGGTTCTTGGAAAAGATGGTCGAATTTATCGATGGCACTCCCAAAGAAATCACGCTCACCGACCAAGAAGAACTCAATACGGGAAAACTCGACGAGTTAAAATCGGCACTCAACGACTTGAAGATCGTCAATGTGATCCGCAAGCCTCAAGGGCTGATCTACGCGCTGCGCGGGGAAGGCGGAGGGTTGGACAACGAAGCCTTGGAATCGTTGTACGCTCGCGGTTTCTACCTGCCTCCGGTAAAAAGCGGCGGTGCCGAATTGAAATCGCGCGATGGCGAAGTGTCTGTGTCGCTGCGGAATGGGGTGGTGTTCAAGCTGTACTTTGGCGCTCTTGTCGAAGAGTTGTCGGAACTTGCGGAGACCGAACAGGAAAACAACGACTCAAAAAACGCCCCTCCCAAATCCGCCACTGGAACTGATCGTTACTTGATGGTTCAGGCGGGTTTCAACCCCAACCTCATCCCCAAACCGTTGCTGGAGGAAGTTCCTCCAGAGGCTCCCGCGCCGGCGGTGCAAAAACAGGAACCGAAGGAAGATTCCAAGTCTCCCGAAACAAAGCCCGCAAACGAAGTGCAGCCGCCGCCCGCGAAGCAACCGGCGAACGCCAAGGAACCGAGCAAGGGGCAAGCTCCATCGAAGGACGGCAAACAATCCTCGCAGCTTGAATCGCCGTTCCGCACGGCTGCCTTTCAACCCCCTGCCAAAGACGCGCCACAGTCAGACGATTCGCCGGCGGCGTCCCAACCACAAACAACTGCTCCGACGAGCGCCGACCCCAAAGCCGCGGAGCCTAAAGAAACCTTGCCAGAGGCACCCGAAACCAAACCGGAGAATGCGAATGATCCCGCGGATGCCAACTTCGAACGCAATCAAATCATTCGCCGAAACGACGCTCAGCAGCAGGCCTACAACGCCAGAATCCAAGCTGGAATATTGAGAGCGAAGTCGTTGAATGAGCGCTTCGCCGAGTGGTATTACGTCATCCCCGACGAGGTCTACAAAAAAATCCACCTCGGAAAAAATGACATCATCATGCCGCGGCAGCCAAAGACGAATCAGCCCGAGTGACCCGGTCTGCAAGGGTTACTGCCCGGAACTTATGCGCGAAAGTAACGGATCGCTCCAAGCGCGCAAAAAAAGCCCGCTGCGGAATTACCACAGCGGGCTTCTTGTTTCCTAGCTCAACATCGTCTTAGCGGTTGACTTCCACACCAAAGTGAAACCCGTTGACGACGAAGGCTTCGCTTTTGTGTTCATCCAGAACCAGTGCCTGAGGCAATTGGTAATTGATGCGCCGGCTGGCCCAACCAACCCCGCCCGCGACCAAGCCTGTATAACCACAGCGGAGCGATACCGCATTGGTCAACTGGTAAGAAACATCGAGTCGCAATTCCCCAAGCGGTGCCCAGGTGGTATCGGTGACCTCGTCGATGCCGCCAACAATCGTACCGGACTGAAGTTGCGAGTTGTTCCCGAAGAATTGACTATTGACTTGGGCTTGTTGGAAGTTCGCCGCGGCCATGAAGCGGCCTTCGGCACCCACACGCCACGCCCCTTCCTGTCGGTTCCAACGGACCCCGATTTGGGGACCAACCAAGTGGTTCCGAATTTGCCCGATAATTGTCATATCAGTGATCAGGCCGGTTCCAGCACTTCCAAAGAGATTGAAGTCATCGGAAATTTGGGTATAGCGAAGCCCGCACAACCACTCGACGGTGGCCCCGCTGTGCAGCGGGTCCCAGCGATACAGATGCATGACTTCGTAGCTTGAGTAGCTGGTGCGTTGAAAGGCATAGATATTCCCGAAGGAAACTGGCAGCGAAAACAAATCGCCAAAGTCCGGCCCAAGGTAAGTGTCCAAAGTGCCATCAGGAGGAAAACTGGCATCGAAGTTAAAGGGACTCGTATTGCCGAAAATAAAGTTCCCGTTCAGGTCGTCATCGATCCCGTCGCCGTTGAAGTCCACGAACTGGGTGTTGACTCCAAACGGATCGCCGAACGCGATTGTGGCATTTCGTGCTCGGAGCTCAGGGTGATAGTTGTGCACGTGGGCGATGCTCGCCATCCAGCCATGATCGTTGTCATCCATGTACCCCAGTTCCCAACGATTGCCCCAGACATAATCGTTGTTGGCAAAGCCCGTATCGAGGGTATTGTTGTTGATGAAGTTGACATTCGTCGTCACAATGGTGGGAGGGAACCCCGGTACGATCGTCGTGATCGTATTGTTGATGACGCCCTCGGCCTGCGCGTTGCCGATGTCCGTTTTATCCGGGCCAGTAAATCCCCAGATCAGCCGATCGTACTGGAAAAAGAATCCAGTCTTGGCGCGATTGGCCGTGCCATATTCGCTTAGATCGGCATGGTCAAAAAAGCGAAGCTCATGATCGCCGCCAACACCAGGCGGATTGAACCGCCGCTCGTGCTGAGCATACGCGGGGACAACTCCCGCAAGGAGCAATCCAACCATTAACCAACCGCGAAATCGTGTAAGCAACATGATGGGCTTCACCTTGTGCCGAATCCCAAACCGCCCAACAGAACCTCTCCACCGAGCTTCCATGTTGGGGTGTAGCGATTTTATCGGTCCGCCCAGTCATTACTGTTGAATAAGATTGGTAAACTCTAACGGAAATGCCGGATAATCCGCGAAACGTCTTCACCCTAGGCAGTCCAGGGTATCTGCATTATGGAGCAAATATGCTGGCGCGTTGAAGACAGGTAGTCTGCGAGGAATTCATCGCTCGAAACGATTAAGCCTAGCGCCGCTTTTTCTTTTGTCAGGAAGGCACTTTCTAGTCGAAGCGCTCTTCCACAGGCGATTGTTTCGTGGCACAATAGCGACCTCACTTGCCTGGCTTACCAGATAAGTGCAACTCTTACAGACCCAAGGGATTGGGTGCTGCTTCCTGCACTCACGAGAAAGGATTCTCGAACATGGCCGCTTTTCTTCCTTGGGCCTGGTGGACGTTTGTTGCCGTCCAAGTTCTCGGCTTTGCCAGTGCCTGGGTCGTCCGCGTTTGCCTCGGAACTTGCATGCAACGCTACGGGCATCAGCTCTTCCTGGCGGCTCTGGGGTTGATTGGCGTCGCGACGTTCATGTGCTTCATGCATAGCTCGGGCCTATGGATCCTCTCGGGCCTCAACATGGCCACGATGATCATTCTGGCCGTCGTGGATGGCCGCAGCACCGCAGATCAAGCCTATTAGTAATTGATAATTGACAATGGATAATTGACAATTCTGGGGCCTTTGGAAGAAATGAAATTGTCAATTGTCCATTTTCATTGAGCGGCGATTTGCCTTCGCTGGGGTGAATATCAACGTTGTTTTATTGAAACTGGATTGGTCCCCGCCCCCTCGCGGGGAGGGGTAGGGAGGGGGGCTTGCGGAAGGCGAAATTCAGTATGTTGATAAATGCAAATTGAAATGCAATTACTTTTGCATTTCGTTTTTTGAGCTTTGCTGAGAACCCCCTCCCCAGCCCACCCCGCAAGGGGGAGGGAGCCAAACCAGGTTCTTACTCTGCGAGGCTTTTGCCGCTAAAGCAAGGGTTCGTTGTTAGCAACAATTATATGAAATTACGACTTATCTTCTGAGTGACTCTGCCCGTTCAATACAATCTCGCTACTGCTCGTAACCTTATCCTGATCTGGCAACGCACTCGCCCATTCGACTTCTAACTGGCAATCGAATACCTCGTCGAACATCTCGGTGCGGCGGCGTGCGCCCCAGAGATCGACCTCGGGATGCTCGGCCGCTTCGAGCAGCAACCGCATCGCCTTGCCCTTGCCGCGCTCGAGCTTCACATCCCTGACGATTTGCGTCCGGCTCCGATCCAAGCCGCCGGCAATCCGCAGAATGGCCGCCAACTGGCGAATCCGCTGCTGGTCGCCTTTGCTCAGCATCTGAAAATGATCGTGCTTCTGCTTCGGCTTCGAGCCGCGGTGATAGCGGGCGACATTCGCGATAATTTGCAAATCCTCGGGCCGGAATCCCGCGAGATTGCTATTCAAGATCAGATGGTAGCTGTGCTTGTGATGCTGATCGTAATTGATCAAGTACCCGACATCTTGCAATCGTGCCGCGGCTTCCAAGAGCGGCCGATCTTCGTGCAATAACTTGTACGTCGGCGCGAGCAAATCGAAAATCTTCGCCGCCAACAGCGCCACATGCCGCCCATGTTCCGGTTCACCGCTGCACGCCATGGCGAAGCGCTCGACCGATTCCTCGCGGCTAATCACACTGGTGTTGGTCGTGCCGGCGACTTCGTCGATCATCGTCAGGATCAAGCCGTCGCGCAACCCGCGGTTGTGAACCTGGAGCAGGTTGATCTTAAATCGCGCCATGATCCGATCGATGATCGCCAACCCGGTGACCATGATGTCGGCGCGGTCGGGTGTCATCCCGGGTAGGTTCTTGCGCTTCTGCGGCGTCATCTTTTTCAGACGATCGAGCAAGTGCGAAACTTCGGCGCGCGTGACCATATAACCGCGCACAGGCAAGCCGACTTGGTTTTTATGCGCCATGATCATTTCGGCCAGCGTTGTAAATGTCCCGCCGGTGCCGATTAAGAGATGCGGCGCGAAGTAGGGTTTCTTGGTCGCCTTTTTCAGTTGCGACTCGATCCCCTCGATCAGGGCTTCATACTTGCCGGGCGTGGCGTGCGGATCGGTGCCGTAGATTTCGGTGAGCCGAACCGTGCCGATTGGTGTCGAGTAAATTGCCTCGATCGCGTTGCCGCTGGCCATGACGAACTCGGTGCTGCCGCCGCCGATGTCAGCGACGATCACGTTCTTGCCCGTCAGGTCGAACGAGCGTTGCACGCTGATAAAGGCGAGCCGCCCTTCCATCTCGCCGCTGATGACTTCGATATCGAGTCCGATTTCGTCGCGCACACGCTGACAGAACTCGGGGCCGTTCTCGGCTTCGCGGACAGCACAGGTCGCCAGGCAGCGGAGATGCGTGACCTGGAACCCGGCGGCTATTTTCTTGAACCGGCCAAGCGCGGCGAGCGTCTGCTCGATCGATTCGTCGTCCAAGCGATTCTGCGAATTCAGTCCCCGTCCCAAGCGCGTCGATTCGCGCTCTTCGTCGAGGATTCGATAGTTTCCCCCGCGCAGCGGTTCAGCGATGACGAGCCGGACGCTATTCGAGCCAATATCAATGGCCCCCAAGCGGCTGGCGATCTCGGGAAAGATTGTCTGTTCTTCGATCGGCTGCGGTGACAACGTCATCGGCACCTGCGTCATGGGAACTGGGGGGGACAAACCGCGGCTACTGTAGCTGAAGTCGTGAGACTTCAGATGGCCAGCGTGAGAATCGAAGCAGAAAATCTTGGCTACAGTTCTTTAAGGATAGCATAAGAACGGCCGCATTCGTAGCGCGTCGCCATTGCTAGGTGCGCAAAATTCAGGGGCTATCCCAATAGTAGCCCGCGGCGTAAGCGAGGGAGTGTTGTACTTTTTTCACTCCCTTGCTTACGCTGCGGGCTGCTAATCATTCCCTTGCTTACGCTGCGGGTTACTAAGGGGATAGGCTGCAAATTGAAGGGGCTGCTTGGTATGATGAGTATTCTGTTAAGCGAATTGCAGGTTCCCGCCAAATTGATGACCAATCGTCCGTGAAGATCATCCGCGATGCCGCCGCGCTGCCGACGACCTTGCAACGGGGTGCGGTCACCATCG
Source organism: Pirellulales bacterium (assembly GCA_041736895.1). GTDB lineage: Bacteria > Planctomycetota > Planctomycetia > Pirellulales > JALHPA01 > JANRLT01. The sequence continues at coordinate 2,219 of JBGSSS010000070.1, read as the reverse complement.
GCAATTTTGACGGCGTTCATCGCGGCCATGCGGCTTTGCTCGGTGAGTTGCGATCCGTGAGCCAACGCCATGGCTGCGCGGCGATCGTCGTCACCTTCGATCCGCATCCGCTTGCCCTGCTCCGCCCCGAATCCGCTCCCGTGCCGCTTACCGGGATCGAGCGCAAGGCGGAACTCCTCGGCGCCGAGGGCATCGACGCGCTCGTCGTGCTAAAAACCTCGCCCGAGTTGCTGCAACTCACCCCGGCCGAATTTGTCGAGCGCATCCTCGTCGAATCGCTGCACGCCCGCGCGGTCGTCGAAGGCCCGAATTTTCACTTCGGCCACAAGCGCGCCGGCAATGTCGCCGTGCTCGAAGACCTCTGCCGCGCGCGGAATATCGAGACACTCGTCGTTGATCCCGTCGCCGCGGGCGAGGAGTGGATCTCGAGCACCCGCATCCGCGATCTCATTCGCGCAGGCGATCTCGCGGCGGCCAACAATCTTCTCACCGCGCCATATCGGCTGCGCGGGCAAGTCGTCGAGGGCGCAAAACGCGGCCGAACCATCGGCTTTCCAACGCTGAATCTGGCCGGGATCACCACCCTCGTCCCGGGGCATGGCGTCTACGCCGGCAATGTCTATCTGGCCGATGGACAACACGCGACCGCGATCAACATCGGCCCCAACCCAACTTTTGGCGAACAAGCCGACAAGATCGAAGCCCACGTCCTCGACTGGTCGGGCGATCTCTACGGGCAATGGATCGAACTGGAATTGCTCGACCGCGTCCGCGGCGTGCGCAAGTTCGGCAGCGCCGAAGAGCTCATTGCTCAAGTCAAACTTGATGTGTCGCAGGTGAGAAACCTAGCTGCGAAAGAGAACCGCAATGAGTAGAATAAAACGACTGTGGAAACGCTCCCCTGCGCGTCGCGGCTAACCGGTTTGCTTGGACGAATTGCTGATCACTTCATTCCCTTAGTCCCTTATCCCCTTAATCCCTTATCCCCCGTATTTATGTCCATCGATTGGCCTCGGTTCTGTGAAATTTTGCGAGGCCACGATCGGTTCTTGCTCACCAGCCACATCCGCCCCGACTGCGACGCGCTCGGCAGCGAACTCGGAATGGCCGGCGTGCTGCGCGCGATGGGCAAGACCGTCCGCATCGTCAACGGGATGGCGACGCCGCCGAATTTGCAGTTCATCGACCCGCTCCATGAAATTCAAGCAATCGGCGTCGATGTTTCGCTCGAGGAACTCCTGGCCGACGATATCCAAGTTGCCATGATTCTCGACACGAGCGCCTGGGCACAACTCGGGCCGATGAGCGATTATTACAAAGCGACCGCGGCCAAGAAGATCATCCTTGATCATCACCTGAGCAGCGACGATCTCGGGGCCGAGGAATTCAAAAACACCTCGGCCGAAGCGTGCGGCCGGCTGGTCGTCGAAGCGTCGGAGGAACTCGGCGTCACGTTGACGCCCGAAATCGCGTCGCCGCTTTTCGCCGCCTTGGCAACCGACACCGGTTGGTTTCGGTTCGGCAGCGCCGGCAGCGGAACGTACCGCATCGCGGCGCAACTGATCGAAGCCGGCGCAAAACCGGCGGTGCTTTACAACGCGCTGTACGAACAAGACAGCCTCGCGCGGTTGCAACTCGTGGGGCGAATCCTGGCACGGACGAAAACGTTGCAAGATGGCAAACTGGTTCACACCGCCGCGTTGCAAGAAGACTTCGCCGCCACCGGCGCGCACCCGCAAGACACCGAAGACGTGATCAACATGACACTCGGCATCGCCGGAACGCAGGTCGCGGTCATTCTGGTCGAGCAAGCCAAGGGGGGCTTCAAGATCAGCTTCCGCAGCCGCGCGCCGCACGTCGGCGCGAACAAACTCGCCGAACAATTCGGCGGCGGCGGCCACAAAGCAGCCGCCGGCGCGTTTATCAACGAACCCTACGAACAAGCCCGCGACAAAGTCCTCGCCGCGACGATTGCGGCGATGAATGTTGAGTCCTAACCTGCAGCGTAAGCCCTGAAAAAAATCCGTCTGGCTCCCTCCCCTGAACGGGGAGGGTTGGGGAGGGGTGATGGTGCAACGCTTGGCTGACCATACACAAAAAGACGATGCACAGAGATTCAGAATGGAAAACATGTTGACACTCGGGACGTACCCCCTCCCTAACCCTCCCCGTTCAGGGGAGGGAGCCAGACGGATTTTTTTCAGGGCTTACGCTGCAGG
>JBGSSS010000054.1:0-5308 GCA_041736895.1 Pirellulales bacterium | reverse complement strand
TGCACGGCGATGTGCATCTCGTGGCCTTGATCGACTAGGCGAATCAGCGTTCCGCCCATGCTGATGACGTCGTCATCGGGATGCGGCGAAAACAGCACGACGCGCTTCGGAAAAATCGTGTCGGTCTTGCGGCGTATGTCGCCGGGGCGCTTCTTGTCGTCCGGCTTTCCGCCGGGCCAGCCGGTGATCGTTTGCTGGAGCATGCGGAAGACGTCGATGTTGATCTCGTACGCGCCGTGCGCTTCGGCGAGCAGGTCTTGCAGCCCATGCTCGTTGTAATCTTCGTCAACCAGTTTCAGGATCGGCTTGTCGAGCAACCGCGCGAGCCAGATGACGGCTTGCTTCTTCAAGGTCGGCGTCCAATCGACTTGGCCAACGAGCCACGGAAACTTGTTCCGCGTCAATTGACCCGCCGCCGCTTGATCAAGCACGAAGACCGAGTTCGGGTGGTTCTGCAGGAAGCTCGCCGCGACGACGTCGGTGACCGGTTCTTCGACCGCGCGGGCGACGATGCCCGCCTTGTGCTCGCCGAACGCTAGCAGGATCACGCGCTTCGCATCGAGGATCGTGCCGACGCCCATCGTGATCGCGCGGCGCGGAACATGCTCATCGCCAAAGAAGTCGCTCGCCGCATCGAGCCGCGTGACGCGATCGAGTGTGATCAGGCGCGTGCGGCTGTCGCGGCCGGAACCTGGTTCGTTGAAACCGATGTGCCCGGTGCGGCCGATGCCGAGGATTTGCAGATCGATCCCGCCGAGCGCTTTGATCTTCTGTTCATACGCCGCGCAGAATGCGTTGACCGCAGCGCGGTCGAGCGTGCCGTCGGGGATGTTGATGTTCTCCGGCTTGATGTCGATGTGCTTGAAGAGATGCTCGTTCATGAACCGCACATAGCTTTGCAGCTCGTGCGGCTTCATCGGAAAGTACTCGTCCAAGTTGAACGTCACGACGTTCGCGAAACTGAGCCCCTCGTCACGATGTAGGCGAATCAACTCGGCGTAGACACCCGTCGGCGTCGAGCCGGTGGCGAGACCGAGGACGCAGGGTTGCCCCGCCACGGCTTTGGCGCGGATCAAATCGGCGATCTCTCGCGCGACCGCGCGGTTCGCGTCCTTGGATTCGGGATAGATCTGAAGCGGGAGGCGTTCTTGTGCAGCCGTGAGTTGAGACATGGCGAGGGTGATATGACTTAAATAAGGGGGGATGAACTGAGGAATCAATAGCCAGAATTAGCAGATCAAAAGGCAGAAGGGAAAAGGAAAAAGGTGGAGATTGCTACCTTTTTCCTTCTTCCTTGTTCATTCCTAACGAGCGGGGCAGACTCATGGCCCGCGAAACATTCCCCACGGCAAGCCTCCCGGCTCTTCCTTATTATTTATTTAACATTACAATTAAAGTCAAGAGGTTTACTTGCCAGTCGGTTGTTTTTCGAGTTATTCTAGTTCTCCAGTGGGTCTTCTCGGGGGTCTTAATTCTATTCGTTAGACAAAAGTATATGCTTCTCGACGTGCGGCAGCGCGAATTGTTGCGACTCATCTGGCGTGAAAATCGTCTCAGCCGTTGGGAATTGCACGAACGTACCGGCGTCAATCCAAACGCCATTGGCAACGAGGCCGGCTATTTATTACAGCTCGGCATCTTGCGCGAAGGCGCACCCGAATCGGTCGGCCAAGGCCGCCCGCGCACCCCATTAGAAATCGACACCGCCACGCGGCATGTGCTGGGGCTCTCGCTCAGTCCGGGTCAAGTCGAGATCGCGCGCTTGAATCTGCGCGGACAACTGCTCGGCAAGACCACGGCTCAAAGCGCCGAGACGCCGGCCGAAGCGCTGCAAGTCGCGCAGCGCTTCATCAAAAAAGAAATCAAAGAACAAACTCTCGCCGTCGGCATCAGCAGTCCCGGGTTTCTCGACGCCGATCAAAAAGCGATTCTCTTTAGCTCGATCACCCGCACGCCGCAGCCGTTGCAGCTCGAAGGGCTGTTTCAAGCCGCCGGCGGCAAGCAGATCGTCTTTGAAAACGACATGCACGCGCTCGCCGTGCGCTGGCTGCTCACGCACTTGGCCGAAGAGCGCGAGGATGTGCTGCTGGTCTACATCGGCGACGGCCAATTGGGCGCGGCGATGCTGATCGAAGGCCGACCCAACCGCGGCTGCTTGATCGGCGCCAATGAACTCGGCCACACGCGTTTCCCGATCGAGACGGAGCAGTGTTATTGTGGCGCGACGGGCTGCTTGGAGCGGATTGTCAGCACGCCGTACCTCCGGTCGCTCGACCCGCATCTGCAAGGGTCGATCTTCGAACGCGCCGCGCACTTCCACAGCGATGACTCGGCGCTCAAGACCCTGGCCGGCCATTTGGGCATGGGGCTATCGAACGCGGTGAACTTCATGCGGCCGAACCGGCTCGTGATTGTCAGCGAACTGACGCGCTACTCGGGCTTCTGCGATTACTTGCTGCGTTCGATCCGCGAGAAGCTGCTGTTCGAACTGGTCAACCACGTCCGCGTTGACCTCTGGGATCAACCGGGCGCCGTGTCCGCCGAATCGGCCGGCTGGCTGGCGCTTGCGGGGTTGTATCAAGAGGGCTGGAAACCGCTGTAGCCAAGCTCGTAAGAGCTTGGATTGCGACATCTCAAAGACGCCCGATGCATAGCAAAAGCTTGAATGCATAATAAACCGGTCTGGCTCCTTCCCCTTGCGCACGAGGGTTGGGGCGGGGACCAGACAGTTCAATTCGCGCGCGTTTCTTTCTTGGAGCGTCGCTGCTCCAGGGGGCGGAGCCCCTGGGCTTAGGAAGAGTCAATGCATTTTCATTTTGCCTTTGACTTTTCTACTTTTGCCTTTGTTTCAACCGCTCCCAACCGGCGATCCAATCCAGAATCCGCCAGTCCATCCAGCGCGGGTCGCGGTCGATGCCGCGACGGGCGACGAAACCAAGATGTCCGCCGCCGGCCGGATGGATCAGATCGACCCAGGGGCTGAGCTTGGCATTGTCGTAGAAATGCAGCGGGATCATCGGATCGTCGTGCGGCGCGACGAGCAGCATGGGATAGCGAATCAGCGGCAGGTACCGTAGCCCGCTCGCCGCTTCGTAATAGTGTTCGACGTCACGATAGCCGCCCAAGGGCGCGGTGAACTGGTTGTCGAATTCCTTGATCTTGCGCGGCTGCTGGCGGAATTTCTCGAACGGCATATCGGGCCGGAGCTTGCGCGTCGTATGCACCGAGCGCACCATCTGTTTCACAAAGTGCTTGTCGTAAATCCGATTCGAAAAGCGCGAGAGATTCTCTGAACAACGCTTCAAATCGATCGGCGGGCAGATCGTCATCGCGCTATCGAGCCCGCCGCAAGCCTCGCCCCCGAGTTCGCCGAGCAGCTTGATCGTGATGCTGCCGCCGAGCGAGAAGCCAATGATCGTCACGTCGCTCGCCGGGCAAATCCGTGCGATCTCGAGCAACGCCGCGCGGGCATCTTCACTCCGCCCGCAATGATACGGCAAGCGCGCGAGTCCGACGCCAGCGCCGCAACCGCGTAAGTCGAGGCGAAAGGAGCGAATCCCGCGCTCGTTCAGCTTGTGCGCCGTGCGCAGCATGTAGTGGCTCTGATACGAACCGGTCAGGCCGTGAATCAAAAGCGCAGCGCGATCCCCCTCGCGCCAACCGGCGGGGCAATCGTCGTGCATAACCACTTCGTCGCCGTCAGCGAGCGTGACGCGGTACTGCGTCGCGTGATACGGATACGCGGGGTTCGGCCAAAAGACGCCGGCCAACGTCTGGCGATGTCCGCCGCGCAGCCAACGCGCCGGCACAAACGGCGGAAAATCGGCCGACAGGCTCGGCAAATCGGCAACATACGCCGGCAGCGAGTCTACCCGCGCGGGTATCGCCGCAGGAGCATTTTCGAGAGCGGGAGAACTCATATTTCGTTGAAGGAATCAAATTGCCCGGGTGGTGCGTTGGTGAAAGCCATACCCTTCCCGTTGATCAGAGTGTGCCACCGAGCAAGATCCACGCAAGAGTTCGGGTTGTATCGATATTGCGGCCGTTTGACAGCCCCGTTTCCCGGCCGGAAACCGGGGGAAATTCTGTTCTAATCGGCGTTCGCAAGTTTCGCAACCTATGTTTGCGCGGAAGTTCCCCCCGCCTGCCGTAACACGGACATCCTGTCCGTGATGAACGAGTCAATGCTAGCTCGGACTAGAAGTCCGAGTTACGCCTGCCCGCAGCCCTCCTACGTTTGCCCTGCCATGACCGCGCAGTATTCGCTTCGCCCGCGCCCGAGTCACGTCGTGCTGATTGCCGCCGCGCTGTTGCTGTTGATGCAGACGTTGCTGCAAGCCGACTTCACGCCGCCTCGTTCGCCGTCGTTACCCCCGAGTCTATGGGATGAGATGGCACCCGAGTTGAAAGAGGCAAATTCGCCGGTCGCGCTCGAGACGAGCGATGATCTGTTGACGCAAGCCTGGCACGCCGGCGGCGGACAAGCCGACGTGCTGCCGCAGATGCGTGCGAAGGTCAGCGAATGGAAGCTCGCGGTCCGTCGCGATCTGAATCAACAACGGACGCTGGCCGAGCGCGCGGCGGATTTGCATCACTGGCTGCATCAGCATGTGCTGCGCACGTACGACGCGAGTGCGACGGATCTGACCCGCGTGTTGAGTCGCGGCGAGTACAACTGCGTCAGCGCGACGCTCTTGTATGTTGTTCTCGCCCGAGAGTTGCAAATCCCTGCGGCGACGCTCTGCCGGGGCCAGCATTGCCGCGTCGGAATTCACGACGGCCCGAATTGGCTGCCGCTGGAAACGACCTGTGCCACGTGCGCGGGTCTCTCGCCGCTCAAAGCGGCCGTGCAACCGGTGCTGATCGGCGGCGATTCAAATCACGAACGGTTGCTCAATGAGCAGAACCTCGTCGGGTTGTTCTGGTTCAACCGCGCGCTTGACGAACTCAAGCTCAAGCACCATCGCGCGGCGGTTGCAGCGAATCTCGTGGCACTGAGTTGGGATCTGCAGAATGCCGAAGCTCGCATGAATCTATTGGCGAGCTTGAATTTTCTCGGCCTCGACGCGGCCAAGATCGGCGATTTTAACACCGCGACCCGCTGGCTGGTGTTCGCCGGCGAAGTCAGCCCCAAAGACGCGACCACGCAACACAACCGCCGCTACGTCGAGGGATTAATGCCGCCGGTGCTGATTGAATTGCCGTCGTTGTAGTGCGCTACAACTAACTCGTTTAGCGGCGACTCGCAGAGGAGCGCTCCACTGCGAGTCGCCGCAAAACGGGATTCGTGTGTACTTTCTTGCGCGGC
>JBGSSS010000014.1:0-48347 GCA_041736895.1 Pirellulales bacterium | reverse complement strand
GGCAGCCGGTGCCGCGGGCGCGGCGAGCAGTTTTTCATTCGCGAGCGCCGCCAAGGCCACGCCGCCGATGCCGGTCGCTGCGCGGCCGAAGAAATGTCGGCGGGTGATGGCTTGGAGTTGAGCGAGATGGAGGTCCATGTTTTGATTTGCAGTTCGAGAATTTTTGTAGCCCGTAGCGTTAGCGAGGGCGACAAAAATAATGTAGCCAAGGACGTAAGACCTTGGAGGTGATGCCAAGTTTTATCATCTGAAGTCTCACGACTTCAGCTACTAATAAAACTCCCTTGCTTACGCTGCGGGCTGCTATTATTTGCACAATGTCTCATCCAAATTCAACACGACGTTGCAAACGGCTGTCCACGCAGCTTGCTGCTGGAGTTGATCCGCTGTCGGTTTCGCTTTCGGGTCATCGACCAGCTTCGCCGGATCACCAGCGAGCTTCGCGGCTTCGTCCGGTTGTTTTTTAAACGTCTCGAGTTCGCTCTGGTAAAGTTCCTGCAGCCGTTTTGACTCGGCGTCGGTCGCGGGACGCGCGAGCGTGATTAGGAATAGCCGCTGGATCTGCGCCGGGACGTCCTTGGCTTCCTTCTGCACTCGCCGCGCGAGGGCTTGCGCCGCTTCGACGTAGGCTGGATCGTTGAGCGTGGTCAAGGCTTGTAAAGGTGTGTTACTCTTGGGGCGGCGGACGACGCAGAACTCGCGGCTTGGCGCGTCGAACGTCATGAACGCCGGGTACGGACTCGTGCGTTTCCAGAACGTGTACATGCCGCGGCGGTATTTGTCTTCGCCTTTGCTCTCGGTCCACTTATCCCCGGAGTACGGCGAGTTCCAAATCCCGTCAGGCTGCGGCGGCATGACGCTTGGCCCGCCGATTTTCGTGTTTAGCAGGCCCGCGGCGAAGAGGGCCTGGTCGCGAATCATTTCGGCTTCGAGCCGCACCCGCGGGCCGCGTGCGAGGAGCGCATTGTCCGGATCGCGGGCGAGGAGTTCCGGCGAGAATTTGCTCGCTTGACGATACGTCGCCGAAAGGACGATCGAGCGTAGAAGTTTCTTCTGGCTCCAGCCGTTGTCCATGAATTCGCTCGCGAGCCAGTCGAGCAACTCCGGATGCGACGGCGGCGAACCGCGTGTGCCGAAGTCATCGCTCGTCAAGACAATCCCGCGGCCAAAGAGTTGTTCCCAAAGCCGGTTGACGTGAACGCGCGTCGGGAGTGGATTCTCGCGGCTCACAAGCCACTTCGCGAGATCGAGCCGATTCAACGGGTGCTTGCTCGCGGCAATTGGCGGCAAGCTGCTGGGGACGCCGGGTTTGACTTCGTCCCCTTTGTTGAGGAAGTTGCCGCGGATTTGGATGTTGGTCACGCGCGGTTTGTTGAGGTCGCGCATGACGAGCGTTGAAGGCTGATCCTTGGTGATTTTCTTGCGTGTTTCGGCAATCGTGTCGCGGATAATTTTCAGGTCGGCGCTCTTGCTCGTCACGATCTCATACGTCTTGAGTTCGCGCAGGGCTTCTTCTTGTTCCGGAGTCGGGATGCTCAAGGTTTCATCAACCTTTGTACTCGAATCGGCGTTGCTATTGAAAAAGGCAAAAAGCTGAAAGTATTCCGACTGTTTGAACGGATCGTATTTGTGCGTGTGGCATTGAGCGCATTGCAGCGTCGAGCCGAGCCAGACCGCGGCCGTCGTGTTGACGCGATCGATATTGGTGATGTTGCGGTACTCTTCGGGGTCGACGCCCCCTTCGGTGTTGATCATCGAGTTGCGATGAAAACCGGTCGCGACCTTCTGTTCGATCGTGGCATCGGGGAGCAAGTCGCCAGCCAATTGCTCGATCGTGAACTGATCGAACGGCAGATCGCGATTCAAGGCCTTGATCACCCAATCACGCCACGGCCAGATTGACCGACGGGGATCTTTTTCGTAGCCGTTCGTGTCAGCATAACGCGCCAGATCCAACCACGGCCGCGCCCAACGTTCGCCGTATTGCGGCGCGGCGAGCAACTGATCGACGACGCGCTCGTACGCTTGGTCCGATTTGTCGGCGAGGAATTCCGTTACCTGTTCCGGCGTCGGCGGCAAGCCGATCAGGTCGAGCGACACGCGCCTTAGCCACGCCGCGCGTTCGGTTTCGGGACTTGGGGCGAGGGTTTCTTTTTCGAGTCGCGCGAGGACGAACGCATCCAACGGTGACTTGATCCAGGCTCCGTTTTTCACCGCCGGGACATCGGGGCGTTTGATCGGTTGGTAAGCCCAGTGGTTTGTGCCATCGGCCGACGCGGGCCAATCGGCGCCGGCGTCGATCCATTGCTTGAGCGTTTCGATTTGGCCCTTGGTCAAGGGTTTGCCGTCCTCGGGCGGCGGCATGACACGATCCTTGTCCTGGCCGCTGACGAGTTTGTAGAGCAAGCTCTCGCTGCTTTTGCCCGGGACAATCGCCTTCCCCGACTCGCCGCCATCGAAAGCCGCTTGGCGGCGCATGAGATTCAGGCCCGCTTCCTGGTGCTCGATGCCGTGACAGCTGCTACAGCGCGCGAGGATCGGCACGATGTCGTGCTTGAACTCGGGCGTCTTTGTTTCGGCGGCTAGTACGCAATTCGATGAAGCGTATGCGAGCGCGCAGAAAGTGATATGAATAAAAGCAAGCTTCATTGACAACAGAAATAAATTGCCAGAAGTTCCCAGCGACAAAGTGTCCATCAGGACATGCCGCTGGCGGCCGAAATCGGCGGGAAAGCACCAAAGGTGGGACTGCTTTAGTATAGCAGGCGTGAATGATTTGGAGACGACATGAGAGGAATGAATTTTCCAGGAGGCAAAAAAAATCGACCGCATTTTCAAGCGAATTGCCGCACGCTGTTTGTCGAAGTGACAATTCTGCGGGAATTGCAGGTCGAGAAGGAATCGGATAACTTGAAAGGGCTACTCCACTGTCCAAATGAGGTTCCAGACACGGCATACGAATTGCCGCAGTTAGAACTTCTTCCTGTATTTTTTGACCTGTTTTTCTGAGGAGCAACACGATGGCTTATACACTTCCGGCTTTGCCTTACGCGTTCGATGCCCTTGAACCGCACATCGACGCCAAGACGATGGAAATCCATCACGGCAAGCACCACCAAGCCTACATCACCAACGTCAACAAGGCGCTCGAAGGAACCGAATGGGAAAAGCTCCCCGTCGAAGAACTCGTCGCCAAGATTGAATCGGTGCCCGAGAACATCCGCCCGGTTGTCCGCAATAACGGCGGCGGCCATGCCAACCACTCGCTCTTCTGGACGGTGATGGGCAAGGGCAAAGGGGGCAAGCCAACCGGCGCCCTGGCCGCGGCGATCGACAAGGATCTCGGCGGGTTCGATGCGTTCAAGGAAGCCTTCACCAAGGCCGCAACGACGCGCTTCGGCAGCGGCTGGGCTTGGCTCTCGTTGGACAAAAGCGGCAAGCTCGTCGTCGAAAGCACCCCGAACCAAGACAGCCCTCTGATGCACGGCAACACGCCGCTGCTGGGCCTCGACGTGTGGGAACACGCGTACTATCTGAACTACCAAAACCGCCGTCCGGATTACATCGGCGCGTTCTACAACTTGATCGATTGGGACGCCGTGTCGAAGCGATATGAAGCGGCGAAGAAGTAAACGAATTGGGAGGGTGAGGCTCCCGCCGAACCGTTTCGGTTTCTTGCCTAACGCCGGCCGTGGACGGTCCGGCTAAGCGGGGTCAGGCATTGCCTGACCTACACAACGCGATAGCAACACAAAGCCCAGGGGTTCACCCCCTGGGTTTTTTTATGATAAACTAACCCGGCCCACCCTAAGACTAAGGTCCGTCAAGACCACCCACCCTTTCGACCGAGTAGTCAATGGCTCGTGTACAAAGAAACTCCGCCGATGGTTGCCGGGATTTCCGCAGTGCTCAGTCGCTATCGCGCCGCGGGCTGCTGCAACTCGGCGGCTTGAGTTTGTTGGGTATGAGCATGGCGGGCAAGGCGTTGGCGAATTCGCCAACAACACCGCTCACACGCGGCTCATTTGGCCGCGCGAAACGCTGCATTTTTCTCTTCATGTGGGGCGGACCGAGTCAGCTTGAGACGTTTGACCCCAAGCCCGACGCGCCGAGCGATATCCGCGGCGAGTTTCAGCCAATCTCGACGAACGTCCCTGGCATTCAGATCAGCGAACACTTCCGCCGCATGGCCGGGCAGATGGACAAAGTCTGCGTCGTGCGCTCGCTCTGTCACGACGATCCAGCGCACTTGTCGAGCGGTCATGCGACACTGACGGGGCATCTCGCCCCGGTCGTGCGCAGCGATGCCGAACCGCCAAGCGATCGCGACAGCCCTCATCTTGGGTCGGTCATGGCTAAGCTGAAACCTGGCTCGCGCACGATGCCGGCGTTTGTGACACTGCCTTGGGTTTGTCACCATCCGGCCGCGCCTGGTGGGAACGCGCCGGGGCAAAACGGCGGGTGGTACGGCAAGCGCTATTCCCCGCTGATGGTCACCGGCGATCCGAATTTGCCGAATTGGAACATCCCGTCGTTGAACTTGATTGACGGAATTGATGCGCAGCGCCTGGAAAATCGCCGGGCCTTGCTTGGCAGTATCGACCGCTTGCGCGCGGGCATCGATGTCGATGGCACGATCCCGGAAATCAACTCGCTGCGCGACCAAGCGTTCGGTCTGCTCAGTTCTTCGCGAGTTCGCAACGCATTCGACCTCGGTCGCGAAACGGAAGCGACGCGCGAACGCTACGGACGCAATATTCACGGTCAGTGCGTCTTGCTCGCGCGGCGGTTGGCGGAGCAAGGGGTGCCCGTCGTCAGTGTGAACTGGCACAATGACGGCAAGAATTTTTGGGACACGCATGGCGACAATTTCAATCGCTTGAAGAACGACCTGATTCCGCCGGCGGATCAAGCGCTCGCCGCGCTGTTGGCGGATTTATCAGAGCGCGGGATGCTCGAAGATACGCTGGTCTGCTGGGTCGGCGAGTTCGGCCGCAAGCCGCAAATCAGCGGCACCGCCGGCCGCGAACATTGGCCCGGCTGTTACAGCGGACTCTTCGCCGGCGCAGGCATTCGTGGCGGTTCGGTTTACGGCGCGAGCGATAACTTCGCCGCCGCTCCGCGCGAGAACCCCGTCTCGCCGCAAGATTACGCCGCGACGGTCTTGCACGCGCTCGGCATCGATCCGCAGACGATGGTGCCCGACAAACTCGGCCGTCCGATTGCGGTGAACGAAGGGAAAGTCATTCACGGCGTGTTTGGATAAGTCGCTAGAACGTTGTTCATCGCGCAAAGCCCAGGGGTTTACCCCCTGGGATCTTTTTTCCCGAGTGAACGGTTTAGAATCACTTATCGATAGAGTACAAAACATTCATCGATCAGCACATGTCCGCCAGTTTCCTTGACAATCGCAACGCACGAATCAACGGCGAGGAAATCCTCGACCGGTCCGGGGCGTTTTGCGTGATCGGAGCGGGGCCATCGGGGCTGACAGCGCTCAAGAATTTCTCACAGGCCGGCATTCCCGTCGAAGGGTTCGATGCCTCGGCCGATCTCGGCGGGGTGTGGAACATCGCGCAGCCGTCGGGCAGGGTCTATGAATCGACGCACCTGATCAGCTCGAAGCGCATGACCCAGTTTCGCGACTGGCCGATGCCCGACGAGTTTCCGGAGTACCCGTCGCATGTGCAAGCCCTCGCATACTTGCGCAGCTACGCGGAGCGTTTCGACATACTCCCGCTGATTCAATTCTCCACACGGGTGATCTCCGTCGAAAAAAGCGGTATCCAATGGCTTGTCTGCTTCGCAGACGGAACCACCCGCCGTTATCGCGGAGTCGTCATCGCCAACGGGCATCATCGCGTGCCGAATCTGCCCGAGATTCCGGGGGAGTTTCGCGGCGAGTTATTGCGCTCGCACGATTACAAATCAGCCGCGCAACTCCGTGGGAAGCGGGTGTTGGTGATTGGGGCGGGCAACTCCGGCTGCGATATCGCGGTCGACGCGGCGCAGCAAGCCGCGAGTTGCACGCTCAGCATGCGCCGCGGGTATCACATCGTGCCGAAATTCCTGCGCGGTTATCCGATTGATCAATGGGGAGAGTTGCTACAGCGTTGGCATGTGCCGCTGTTCTTGCGCCGTTTCATTCTGCGCCGCGGAACCTACACGGGTTTAGGCCGGCCAGAGCATTTTGGCTTGCCCCAGCCCGATCATCGGTTTTTGGAAACGCATCCGTTGATCAATTCGCAATTGATGTACTACGCCGGGCACGGGCGGATTCAGCCAAAGCCGGGTGTTGTGCGATTCGAAGGCAATGAAGCGATTTTCAGCGACAACTCGCGCGGGGTGTTCGATCTGGTGATCGCCGCGACGGGGTATCAGATCGATTTTCCGTTCATCGCGCGCGAGGCACTGAACTGGCGCGACGGCATGCCGCGCTTGTACTTGCATGCGTTTCATCCGCACGAGGAATCGCTCTTCGTCGCCGGGATGATCCAGCCCGACAGCGGGCAGTGGGGGCTCACCGATTTGCAAGCGCGCTTGATGGCGTTGTACACACTGGCACGAGCCGAGGGTCAGGGCGATTGGTTCGCGACAGCGAAGGCCGGCCCCGCGCCGCTGCTCAATAACGGGATTCGCTATGCCGACTCCGCGCGGCATCAACTTGAGGTCGAGCACTTTAGTTATCGGCGGCGGTTGGAGAAATTGTGCGCGCGATTTGAACGTGAAAGCCAAGGGCAGCACGCAAACGTTGGATGAATTCGTCGGGTGCCACTGGCTTCGCCAGTGACTTTTGAGGACGACGTTCTGCGCAAACTCGCACTGGCAGAGCCAGTGGCACCCGCATGGCATCACTCACTAGCCTTGCTTATTGAGAATCTCTTCGACTAGCTGCGCGACCAGCGCCGGGTTGTCGCTTTTGCGGAGATGGTCGATGCGCGTGGCGGGGATTTTCATTTTCTCGAGCACGGCCGTGACCATTTTCCAACGCTTCTCGCGCGCCTTGCCTTCGGCCAGGTAGAGTTCCGTCACGTGCTCGCTGAGCTTCTGCAGTTGCAGCGTGTCGAAGTTCTCGTAGTAGTTTCTGATGATGTTCTGCTGATATTTGCTACGTTCGGCCATGTGCCATTCCCAAGTTGTTGAGCGAGGTGCGGAAAGGTCGATCCTTTGACGCCTTGCCCTCAATCGTCCAGCCTAGCGGTCGAAGTTAAATTCCCCTAGGTCTGGGACGCAGGAGCCATGAAATCGGTATAAATTCAGGGTGCGATCAAAATTGAAAGAATTACATAAGTCGTATCCATTAAATGACTTTCGACAAATATAATGAATGGAGATAGAAGTGTTGTGCAAACAAGTATTGTCTGGACATTTGTTTGTTCGATAAAATACTAACGTCCGCTAAACTGATCTACAACCCTCTGGAGATCGACCCGATGATGACCGCACAAATTCCTGATACGACTCAAGTTTTGGTCATCGGCGGCGGGCCGTCGGGTTCGACTGTTTCGACGTTGATGGCGCAGCAAGGGTTGCAAGTCACGCTTCTCGAACGCGAAACGTTTCCGCGCTTTCATATTGGCGAATCGCTGATCCCCGAGACGTACTGGGTGCTCGAGCGGCTCAAGATGCTCGACAAGCTCAAGAAGAGCCACTTCGTTCGCAAAGAAAGCGTCCAGTTCGTCAGTGCCAGCGGCCGCCTCTCGGAGCCGTTCTACTTCACGCAACACAAGCCGGGCGAGCAATCGCAAACGTGGCAGGTTTTGCGCAGCGAGTTCGACCAGATGATGCTCGAGAACGCGCGCGAACAAGGGGTTAACGCCTTTGAAGGCGTGCGCGTGCTCGAAGTCTTGTTTGATGGAACCCGCGCGATCGGCGCCCGGATCATCGATCCCGAAGGAGAGATTCGCGAGATTCACGCCGAGGTCGTCGTCGATGCCAGCGGCCAAAGCGCGTTGATCAGCAGCAAATTCAAACTCCGCACCGTCGATCCGCTGCTCAAGAAAGGTGCCGTCTGGACGTATTGGGAAGGCGCTTATCGCGACAAGGGCGTCGATGAAGGCGCGACGATTGTTTTGCAGACGACGTCGAAGAAGGGCTGGTTCTGGTACATCCCGCTGCACAACAACATCATGAGTGTTGGCGTCGTCTCGGACTTTGACTACATCTTCAAAGGCCGCGGCGATCACGAAACGATCTACAAGGAAGAGCTCGATCGTTGCCCCGCCGTCAAGGAACGAATTTCGAAAGCCAAGCAAGTCGCACCCTACTACGCGACCAAGGACTATTCCTATCGCAGCAGCCAGGTCGCCGGCGATCATTGGGTCTTGGTCGGCGATGCGTTTGGGTTTTTGGATCCGCTTTATTCGTCTGGCGTGCTGCTGGCGCTCAAGAGCGGCCAGATGGCGGCCGATACCATTGTCGAAGGTTTCCAAAAGAACGACCTCAGCGAAACGCAACTCCGCAAGTGGGAGCCGGTTTTCACCAAGGGGATGGAGCGGATGCGGCGCTTGGTTTGCGAATACTACGACGGTTTCAGCTTCGGCCGATTTGTGAAAAGCAACCCGCAATTCAAGGGACATATCACCGATTTGCTGATCGGCGACCTCTTCGAAGACGACATCGACGAAGTCATGGGGCCGCTCGATAAAGCCCGGGCGGAAATCGACGCGGCTCGAGCGGAGCGGAAAGCAGCCGAGTTGGTGCCGGCCCAAGTTTAATCTTCAAACTTGTTCGACAAATCAATAATCCTTGCTGTGACCCAGCAAGGATTTTTTTGTGCATTCAATTCGACACGTTTGGAATATACTCCAATGATTGATCTCGATGATTTATCGATTGCTCTTCCAGCTTTTCAAGTTTCCTGCATGCCGCGCATTCTGCTCAACACGACAACGCTCAACAAAGGGGGCGCGCTCCAGACTTCGTTGAACTTCATTCAACAGCTCCTGCGCGAGCCGGCGGAGTTTACTTGGCGCTTGGCGCTGTCGGGAACATTGGCCAAGGAACTCGCGGCAGCCGGCACAGCCTTGCCGGACGATACCGCGGTCTTCGAACAGTCGCCGGCCAAAGATCGCCCCGCGCGGCAACGCTTGCGCGCGCTGTCCGACGAATGGAGTCCTGATGCCGTGCTGACGTTTAGCGGGCCGGCGTATGTCAAGTTTCAGCAGCCGCACATTCTTGGCTGCAGCGAACCCTGGGTGACGCACGCTGGGAAGGCCGCCTATCAAATGCTGAGCTTTCCGGTGGAGTGGCTCAAAGTTTGGAGTACCACTCAGTACAAGAAATCGTGGTTTCGCGCGGCCGATCGTTGGATCATGCAAACCGAAAACTCGCGCCAAGGTTTGCATCGCCGGCTCAAGATTCCGCTTGATCGCATTGCCGTGATCAGCAATAGCTGTGGGCAGAGATACCACGACGCGGCAGCGGAAGTGCGGCCGTTTCCTGAGCCAACGGCCAAAGTGCGGTTCTTTTGTTTCGCGGCGCCGTACAAGCACAAGAATCTGCGTGTGTTGCCGGCGATTGCCGCCGCGTTTGCCAAACTCGAGCCAGCGCGCGAGTTCGAGATCGTGGTCACGTTGCCCGAAGGACCCGATTGGCAAGCGTTGCAGGTGCAAGCGGAAAAGCTGGGCATCGGACCGCGGTTCGTCAACATCGGACCGGTGCCGATTGTCCAAGGCCCCGCGGCGTTTCGATCCTGTGACCTGCTGCTCCTGCCGACGTTGCTAGAAACGTTTAGCGGGACGTATCCCGAGTCGATGGCGATGGGCTTGCCGATCGTGACGAGCGATTTGGACTTTGCCCGAGATACATG
This sequence comes from Pirellulales bacterium, assembly GCA_041736895.1. Classification (GTDB taxonomy): domain Bacteria; phylum Planctomycetota; class Planctomycetia; order Pirellulales; family JALHPA01; genus JANRLT01. The sequence goes on along the minus strand of JBGSSS010000014.1, from coordinate 38,536 downwards.
CCAGGACGCGGCACTGTATTATCCGCCGCAGGATACGATGGCGGCGGCTAAGCAGCTGCAAAAGTTGTTGGCTGATCGCGGCTTGTGGGAAGGGCTGATTAACGCGGGCAAGCGACGCCTGCGAGACTTTCCGACGCCTGCCCAGCGCAAGGAAATGTATTTTCAAGAAGTGCGGGCGTTATTGAGGCAGGGATCGTAAGCGATCAGCGCTCGCTCAGTCCAAGGTCTCACGACCTTGGCTACTTATGCCGCGCGGCGACGCGGCGCAGTTCGTGCACGCAATTCATCCGCGCTCAGAATGCGAAAGCCTTCTTTGACTTGCGCGTCTTCGACAATGATCCGCGCGTTGGGAGCCAGCATCCGCGGCAGATAGAACCAGGCGCGCTCGAGCGAGTCGCCCTGCTGTTCGGCGTTTATCACGACGAGGTCCAGCATTTGTATCGTGTTGGCTGTGCGCGCCAGTGCCGCAAACGGATCGCCGGGAATCAACTGCACGCGGCAACCCGTCGTCTTGAGCGTGCGATGCATTTCCTTGAGGCTCATGCCCGGGGCCATGCCCGAGAGCTCGCGGCCCTCGAACAGATCGACGCCGAAATAGGCCAGCTCCGCGACAGGTGTCTGTTCGCTTAGCAGTTTGATCAGCTTGAGCGTGCGCTCGCCCGTGCCGACGCCAATTTCCATAACGCGTTTGACGGGCCGATCGCAGGCCGCGCGATAGATAAAAGTTTCGCCGACCGGTTTGGCGACGTGGACTAACCAAGCGCGTTTAACTTTGGACCAAAGTGACACCGATGCCCTCCCTGGCAGTCGGAAACCTCGGATTCGTGAAGGATTCTTTGTAAAAATCGTCTGCGCGGGCTGCTAAAATCGAGTCCATTATTTTCTCAAGTTTTTACCCCGATTTTGCGGGCCTTTTGCCCAATCGTTACGAACCTACGAGTGTCCGCCAGCCACTAACACGAGTCGCAGTTTCACGTTAAAATGGAAACTCGGACATATTCTGCAAGGGATCCCTCGTAGATCCCTGCTTGTTTCACACGATTTTTCGCATTTTTGACCATGTCGAACGCTAGCAGTTCCCGTCCCCGCACCATGTTCCAAAAGATTTGGGACAACCACTTGGTCCAATTCGAGCCGGGGAAGCAAGCGATTCTGTATATCGACCTCCATTTGGTTCACGAAGTCACCAGCGCGCAAGCGTTCGAAGGGCTGCGTCTGGCGGGCCGCAAAATTCGCCGCCCGGAGCGGACCGTTGCGACGCCGGACCACAATGTTCCGACGACCGATCGCAGGCTGCCCATTGCTGATCCGATCGCCAAGCAGCAGATCGACACGTTGCGGAACAACTGCAAGGAATTCGGCGTCAAGTTGTACGACCTCAACGATCCGCAACAAGGCATCGTCCACGTCATCGGGCCGGAGTTGGGTTTGACGCAGCCGGGCATGACGATCGTTTGCGGCGATAGCCACACCGCAACTCACGGCGCGTTCGGCGCGCTGGCGTTTGGCATCGGCACGAGCGAAGTCGAGCATGTCATGGCAACGCAAACGCTGCTTCAATCGGTACCCAAGACGATGGAGCTTCGTGTCGAAGGAGCGCTCGCCCGCGGCGTCACGGCCAAGGATTTGATCCTGTACCTGATCGGACAAATCACGACCGATGGCGGCACCGGCTACGTCATCGAGTACACGGGCGAGGCGATCCGCAACCTGACGATGGAAGAGCGGATGACGGTTTGCAACATGTCGATCGAAGCCGGCGCGCGAGCCGGCATGATCGCGCCGGATGAGACGACGTTCAACTACGTCCGCGGCCGCCAGTTCGCGCCTCAGGGCGCGGCGTTCGATGCGGCTGTCGCCAAGTGGAAGCAACTGCCTGGCGATCCGGGTGCGACGTTTGATGTGTCGAAGATCTACAAAGGGAGCGACATCATGCCGCAAGTCAGTTGGGGCACGAACCCCGGCCAAGTCATTCCAATCACCGCCAAAGTCCCCAACCCCAACGACTTTAGCGACGACACCGAACGTAAGACGACAGCCCGGGCGCTCGAATATATGGGCATCGCGGCCGGGACGCCAGTAGTCGATCTGGCGCTTGATAAAGTCTTCATCGGCTCGTGCACCAACGGCCGGATCGAAGATCTCCGCGCGGCGGCGGCGGTCATCAAAGGCTACAAAGTCAGCGACCGCTTGCATGCGATGGTCGTCCCCGGCAGCGGCACGGTGAAGATCCAGGCGGAGAAAGAAGGCCTCGACAAAATCTTCCGCGAAGCGGGCTTCGACTGGCGCGAGGCTGGTTGCAGCATGTGCCTCGGCATGAATCCCGACATCCTCACGCCTGGTCAACGCTGCGCCAGCACCAGTAACCGCAACTTCGAAGGCCGCCAAGGCAAGGGCGGGCGGACGCACCTTGTCAGTCCTGCAATGGCAGCCGCGGCCGCGGTGGCGGGGCATTTTGTGGATATTCGCGAGTGGCAATATAAGGCCTAGTCGTTCGCTAAACTTCAAAACAATTCTTACTTCAAACATTTTCCAAACTCGAACTTCATGAACCCCTTCACCACCCTCACCGGTCTCGTCGCTCCGATGGATCGGGCCAATGTTGATACCGATCAGATCATTCCCAAGCAGTTCCTGAAGCGCATCGAGCGCACCGGGTTCGGCCAGTATTTGTTCTTTGATTGGCGGTTCCACGACGATGGGACCGACAATCCGGAATTCGAGCTGAATCGCCCGGAGTACAAGGGCGCGAGCATCTTGCTCGCCCGCCGCAACTTCGGCAGCGGGTCGAGCCGCGAGCATGCGCCGTGGGCGCTCGACGACTACGGCTTCAAGGTCATCGTCGCGCCGAGCTTCGCCGACATTTTTTACAACAACTGTTTCAAGAACGGCATGCTGCCGATTCGCTTGACCGAAGAACAGATCGAAGATCTGTTCCAACGCGCGGCGAAGCACCGTGGCTACAATCTGACGGTCGATCTCGAGAAGCAACTCCTCACGGACGAGCACGGCTATTCGATGAAGTTCGACGTCGAACCGTTCCGCAAGCATTGCTTGCGGAACGGGCTCGACGACATCGGGTTGACGTTGCAGCAAGAAGACAAGATCACGGCCTATGAAAAGGCACACGGGATCGGCGCTTAAGTTAACGGTCTGAATTTCGTCATACAAGTTCCCTGGTCAAATCATGGTCACGCCGATATTTCGAGAGGTCTTCAGCTTGTGGCTTGCGCTCGCCGTCTTGGTGTGCTCCGCCGCGGCGCAAACAGTGACCGAACCCAAGGTCGAAATCTTGGCTAGCGGGCTCGATCAGCCGTGGTCGGTCGCGGTGCGGCCGGTGAAGAAAAACCCCATCGAACTCCTCGTCGCGGAGTGCGGCACCGGCCGTGCGGTTTCTGTTTCAACGAACAAACCCGGCGAAGTGACGCCGCTCATCACCGGCTTGCCGACGATCCCCAAGACCGACGCCAAGCAACCATCGGCCGCGTCGTTTCAAGTCGGGTTCGTTGACCAATACACGCTGCTGACCGCTGATTGGGGACAAAGTGGAACTCCTACTTCCAGCAGTAACAAGCCGGCCGTGAGAACGTTCAAACTCGACCTCGGTGTTACTCCGGTGCAGACGATCGACAAAGCAAGCTCCACGGCCTCGACCAAGTTCGCCGGCGAGACAGCCGGCGATCCGCGGCAGTTCACGTCGCTGATCTACTATATCGATACTGTCTATCTAACGTCGCGGCGCGAATCGGCTTCGATTGTGGTGCGCTGCCCAGTCGCCAGCAACAAGCTGACCGACCTGAAACCGTTTCTGGATGCTTCGAAATTTTCCGACGCTGGCGGCCGCAGCTCCCTCGCCATGTCGCCGCGCGGCGAGTTGCTGATCGGGTTGGGCGGCCAAGGGGACAAAGCGCGCGATTCGCGCCTGCTCTTCATGCATCCGATTACCGGCTCGCTGCTGCTCGATTTGCCGCTGCCGCTGTTCGATGCGCAGGCGATTCTATACCAGCGCACGCCGCGCGGAGTGCTGGGTTTGTATGCGCTGGATTTGGCCGAGTCCGAGACAGGGCAGGGCGGGCTCTATCGCTTGGACGCCGTGACGGAAAAAGGCCGTGATGCGATCAAAGCGGTGCCAATTCTCAAGCTCGACCAACCAACGGCAATCGCTTGTGACGAGGATGGAAACTTCTACGTCACGATCCTCGGCCGCTGGTCCGGAGCGCCCGACAGCAAACCCGGGCAGTTGCTTAAAATCAGCGGTTTATAAGTTCAACAACTTCACTTCTCCCCAGCTCTGCCATGCCTCTCCGTGAACAACTCGAAGCGATGCTGGCCGAAGATCCGACGGATCAATTCCTGCGTTACGGTTTGGCCTTGGAATTGGATAAGATCGGCGTGCATCAACGGAGCCTGGAACTCATGTCCGAGTTGCAGCGAGAGTCCTATGTTCCCGCCTTCTTTATGGCGGGCCAGCAACTGACCCGTCTTGAACGCATCGGCGAAGCCCGCGCGGTCCTCCGCGAGGGCATTGCCGCCGCGGATCGCATCGGCAACACACACGCTGCCGGAGAAATGCGGGAATTTTTAACGAGTCTTGGACAATTTCCATGAACCATCACATCAGCATTCTGCCCCAGTAATTTGCAATTATCGAGCATTAAGAATAAATATAGTTGCTGGATTAATTACCAGAGATTACAAATTGATTGGGCGAAGATCCTCGAGGCTAATTTCACGGCTATAGGCTTTATGAGGTTTTCGGAACGATCACTTGTGTCAGTTCAGCGTATCCGCGCTGGTTTCACGCTCGTCGAGTTGCTCGTTGTGATCGGGATCATTGGCTTGTTGATCGGGATGCTGCTTCCCGCCGTGCAGCAAGCCCGCGAAGCAGGCCGCCGAGCGTCGTGCAAAAACAATATCCGTCAACTCTCGATAGCAATTACCGGCTACGAGGATGGGAATCGGCGTCTGCCCGTTTCGGGACTTGTCGGTGCGCCTTCGGGAAAACCCTTTGATCCGCGCAGCGGCAAGATGTTTAGCTGGGTTGTGCTGCTGTTGCCGTTCATGGAAGAAAACGCGCTCTTCGAGTCATTCGACATGCGACTCACGAATTTGGAGCAGCCCCGATCACCCGGCGCAAAAACGCTGATGGGTATGCTTTGCCCTAGCGACGTCTATCCGAACGCCGTTTTTGAAAATCCATCGCTAACTAACGGCAAGAAATTCGCCAAGGCGAATTACGCTGCTTACGTCGGCCCGTTTCATATCGATAACCAAGCGACTTTTCCGGGAGCGATCAATTCGAACCCTCGTCACAGAACCACAAAAATTATCGACGGCTCATCCAAGACAATTCAGCTCTCCGAAGTTCGAATCCGCGATAATCCCCTTGACCAACGCGGGGCTTGGGCGCTGCCATGGCCAGGCTCTTCGATTCTGTCGCTGGACGTGCATTCGACGAACTCCAGGGCGTTTGTTGTGGAGACTCGGTATCTCGGCCAAAGCCAAACGCCGAACAACCAAGGTCCTCTGTATGATGTGCTCTACGAGTGTCCGGACCCCGCCAATGCGCAACTCGAAGGAATGCCCTGCAACGACTACGAGACGACTCGTTATCTCTCCGCCTCACCGCGAAGCCTCCATACGGGCGGTGTCATGATCACTTTTGCCGACACAAGCGTTCGCTTCCTGTTGGATGAAGTCAGTGACGAACTCATGGCCTACATGATTTCCATCAATGACGGCAAGTCGGGTCTCGATTATGATGCCGCAGTACGCTGAAAGGCTCGACACATGACGGTCCAACCAGACAAGCCTACGAAGGATTTGCCAAACTGGCTGCTGGTGCCGTTAATTCTCGGCATCATGCTGACTGGTCTTGGCTACGCGATGCCCTGGCTCTATCCCACGGAGACGCTCTGGACCGAGGCTGACGCAAAACTGCACACCGAATTGGCGCTCCATTCGCACGCCGCTCATCATGCTTCGGCCAATGCCCAAATCAATCAACATCACACCGTCAAGCAGGATATGGCCAAAGCTCAGTATTATCGCGATCAATACAACTTAAGTAGCGCGAAGTTACGTCAAGTGCGCGAAGGTGGTAGCAATTACGGCTGGTGGCTGATGACTTCAGGCATGGCCTTGACGGCGCTAGGCGTGGTCACGGCAATGATTCTGCGGCGGGAGTGATTGAGCAAATCTAGGGTGCTACTGGATATGCCAGTGGGATTTTCGGGGCGAAGACTAACGTAGACACTGGCACCCGAAGAAATCTCCCTAACCCGTGACCGCCTTCTTCACGCCGCACGCTCCGCTAATCGCACAGCCTGTTGAACAAGTGCTGCAGCCGTGACCCGCGGCGCTTTCCGTCCCGCAACCGGGCCCGCAGCCATGTTCGAGCGTCTCGCCGAACTGCTTTAACTGCGCGACCGTGTCGTAAGTCTCCGCAAGTTCATTGACCAGCGCTTCGACCTCGGGCGGAACGTTGCCGAGGAAATGGAAGTAGAGTGATTGCCCGTCGAAGATTTGCTCGACCTCAAGCAGCACTGCGTCGCAGCCGCGCTCGGCGAGCAATTGCGAACACGCGGCAAAGGCTTCCTGCCGCTTTTGTTCCAGCCGCGCTTCGAGCAACTGATCCTCGACCGTCATCCCGCGCAAGATCGACCCATCGGTCAGGCCGCGTTCCTTGGGTTCATCCGCCGGCGAAAGAACCTCGCCAATTTCGAGCCCCCGCGCCGTCCGCAAGATCACGCGCGCGCCCCGTGGGTACGCGACCGCGTCGACCGCCGTAAAGCGGCCGACCTGGCCAAGCGTGCCGAGACGTACGAAGTGCTGGCGAGACATGCGGGAAAGAATCTAGGAGTTAGAAGGAAGAAGTTAGAATAAATACATTGTAATGAATTGCAGCGAATTTGAAATGAATATGCTGCAGAAACTTACAAAGCTATCCATCGGCTTCGCCGCTTAGCAATTGTATTTTCCTCTTGTTCTAGGCGGAATTTCGCGGATACTTTAAGGACTTCACCCGCAAGTTTCCCTGAAAGTTCGAAGATGATGCAAGCAGTCGCACAAAACAGTACGAATAGCTCCTGGCAAGCCCTGGCCGAGCGTGTGTTGAACGGTCATGAAACAACGAAAGCCGAAGCGCTGTCGATATTGCGATCTGCGGATGCGCAGCTTCTCGATCTGGTCAACGCGGCGGCGAAACTGCGCCGCCAGCATTTCGGCAACACGGTGCAGCTCTATTTCTTGATGAACGCCAAGAGCGGCCTCTGTCCCGAGGATTGCGGCTACTGTTCGCAGTCCAAAGATAGCGAAGCCGAGATTCCGACGTACAACTTCATCAGCGGGCCGCAGATTCTCGAAGGCGCCCGCCGCGCCGCCGAACAAGGGGCGAAAACCTATTGCATCGTCATCTCGGGCCGCGCGCCGAACGAACGCGAGATGACGGCCGTCACGACACTCGTGCCAAAGATCAAGGAACAGTACGGGCTGAATATCTGTGCGTGCCTCGGGTTGCTGACGGGCGAACAAGCTCAGAGGCTCAAGAATTGCGGCGTGGATAAGGTCAACCACAACCTGAACACCAGCGAAAATTATTACGGCGAGATCTGCAGCACGCACACCTATCAAGATCGCCTCGAAACGCTGCACAACGTCCGCAACGCGGGCCTCGAAATTTGCTCCGGCGGCATCATCGGGATGGGCGAAAAGCTCGAAGATATCGTCGAGATGGCGTTCGAGCTGCGCGGACTTAAAGCCGAATCGATCCCGTTGAACTTCCTCAACCCCGTCGAAGGCACGCCGCTCGCCGGCAAGAAGGAACTCAACCCTCGCGATTGCTTGCGAGCGCTCTGCATGATGCGGTTCGTGAACCCTGCGAGCGAGCTACGCATCGCCGGCGGCCGCGAGATGCATCTCGGCGCGCTGCAGCCGTTGGGACTCTTCGTCGCCAACTCGATCTTCATCGGCGACTACCTCACGACCAAGGGCCAAGCGGCCGAAGACGACTACCGCATGATCCGTGACCTCGGGCTGCAATTGACCGTCGCCGACAACGCGCCGATCAACATCCCCGAACCGCGCGACCGCAACGAACGCTTCGGCATCGTTGAAACCGCGGCGCAGGGGGTTCTACAGAGTCCCTGCGGCTCGTAGGTGCGGCTGTGCCGCACAAACGGAGCGGCCTGTTCGCAGCGAAAACTTTTGCAGAAGACCTAGCTTCGATCGTGCTTGCTGCCTGCGGAGGTTGTTCGACTTGGAGAATCTCCTCTTAGCCCGGCACAGCCGGGCCTACCATGCCCAAACCCCTTGACGATTTCTCCGCCCGCATCGTCCAGCAGTTGCAACTGCTCGGACGTGTCACCGGCAAAAACATGTTCGGCGGCGTGGGGATTTATCGCGATGGCGTCTTCTTTGCGCTCACGGCCGACGAGCGGCTCTATTTTCGAGTGAACGACGAGACTCGCCCGGCGTATGAATCTGCCGGAATGTCGTGTTTTCAGCCCTGGCCGGATGAGAAGCCAGGCTTTATGATGCGGAATTATTACGAGGTTCCTCCGCACGTGCAGCGGCATCGCGAAGAGCTTTGTGGCTGGGCCAGCTTAGCGGCGGAAATCGCGCGGGCGAGTAAAACCGCGAAGAAAAAAACCAAGCCGAAGAAGTCAGCGAAAAAGAAATCGAAGCCGAAGCAGACCGCGCCAAAGAAATTGGTCAAGAAAATTTCGCAGCGAAAAGCAAGAGAAAAGTAGGTCAGGCTCTGCTTGACACTGTGGATCCACAACATCAACTCACGTCAGGCACCGCCTGACCCACGTCACACATACTTTACGGAGAAAGTTGCATGCGACATTATCACTTCGCCATACTCGGGCTAGCCCTGTCCTTGACTGGCTGCATCGATTCCAAGCCGCCAGCAACGGCAGTTCCTCCGCCGACGTCAACCGTCAGTAATCCTGTGAAACCAGAACCCATGGCTGAGCCAATCGCTCCGCCGGCGGCTACCACACCCACAAAACTTCCCTCCGAAGAAATCAAGCCCGCCCACATGAAACCACAACCGACGCCGACCGGGGCGGAGACCGGATTGATCCCCCGCGAAGTGCTGTTCGGCAATCCGGAAAAAGCCGCCGCGCGGATGAGCCACGACGGCAAGCAGCTTAGCTACCTCGCTCCGGTCGATGGGGTGATGAACATTTGGGTTGGGCCGATCGACGATCCCAAAGCGGCCAAGCCCGTAACACATGAAAAGAAACGTCCCATTCGCTCGTACTTCTGGGCGTACACCAACGAGCACCTGCTGTATGTGCAGGACGCCGAAGGGAACGAGGATTTCAACGTCTATCGCGTCGATCTCAAGTCGGGCGAGACCAAGAACCTGACCGATATGAAGGGCGTCCGCGCCGAGATCAACGAAGTGAGTCACAAGTTCCCCACCGAGATCATCGTCGGTCTGAATGACCGCGGCAATCATCAGTTCCACGATCTCTACCGTCTGAACATTCTGACGGGTGAGAAGAAGCTGATCCAAAAGAACGACGAGTTTGCCGGCTTCATCACCGACGAAGATTACAACGTGCGCTTCGCCAGTAAGATGACTGATGATGGCGGCAGCTTGCTGCTCAAGCCCAATGGCAAAGGGGGCTGGACCGACTTCATCAAGATCGCCATGGAAGACACCATGACGACCAGCCCCGCCGGCTTCGACAAGACGGGCAAGATCATGTACCTGATCGATAGCCGCGGCCGCGACACGGGCGCACTCGAAACGCTCGACCTCGACACGAACAAGGAAACACTCATTGCCGAAGATCCTCGCTGCGACGTCGGCGGAATCATGGCCCACCCAACCGAGAACACGATTCAAGCGGTGTCGTTCACCTACGATCGCACGATCTGGAAGTTCTTCGACAAAGCCGTCGAAGCCGATTTCGCTGAGCTCAAGAAGGTTGCGGACGGCGAAATCACCGTCGCCAGCCGGACGCTCGACGACAAGAAATGGATCGTCGCGTTTCTGATGGACAACGGACCGATCCGTTATTACGTCTACGATCGTGACACCAAGAAAACGACGTTCTTGTTCACCAATCGGCCGAACCTCGAAGGTCTGCCGCTACAGAAAATGCACGCCCGCGTGATCGACTCGCGCGACGGGATGAAGCTGGTCAGTTACCTGACCCTGCCGCCGGGAACTGATCCCGATCGCGATGGCGTGCCGAACAAGCCGGTGCCGATGATCCTGAATGTTCACGGCGGCCCGTGGGCGCGTGACGATTGGGGCTTTGACGCCGAGCATCAGTTGTACGCCAACCGCGGCTACGCTGTGCTCAGCGTGAACTTCCGAGGCTCGACCGGGTTCGGCAAGAACTTTGGCAACGCCGGGAACAAGGAATGGGCCGGGCGGATGCACGACGACTTGCTCGACGCGACCGACTGGGCCATCGCGCAGAAAATCGCTGATAAAGACAAGGTCGCGATCATGGGCGGCAGCTACGGCGGCTATGCAACGCTCGTCGGGCTGACGTTCACGCCGGACAAGTTCGCATGCGGCGTCGACATCGTTGGGCCGTCGAATATCCTCACACTGTTGAGCACGATCCCGGCCTATTGGGCGCCGGCGATGCAGATGTTCAAGGATCGCGTCGGGGATTACTCGACCGAAGAAGGAAAGAAATTCCTCACCGAACGTTCGCCGCTAACGCACTTCCAAAAGATCAAGAAGCCGTTGCTCATCGCGCAAGGGGCGAACGATCCGCGCGTGAAGCAAAGCGAAGCCGATCAGATCGTCAAAGCGATGGTCGAGAAAAAAATTCCCGTGACGTACGTTTTGTTCCCCGACGAAGGCCACGGGTTCGCCCGACCGAATAACAGTCTGGCGTTCAACGCGGTGACCGAAGCGTTCCTCGCGGTGCAACTCGGTGGCCGCTACGAAGCGATCGGCAACGCGTTCGAAGGCTCGACGATCACGGTGCCAACGGGTGCCGGCGATGTGCCGGGGTTGGCGGAGAAGTTGCCCAAACCCGAAGCGGCCAAGCCCGATATTGGCAGCGGAGCAAAAACAACTCCCGCCGTCGAAAAGGCTGTGGAAAAAGCCGAGGGCAAAGCGGTCGAGCCCGTGGCAACGCCCATGGCTGGCTCCAAGGATACTCCGACAAAGTAACCCAGACATCGTTGATACAACAATCTCTAAGCCCAGGGGCTTCATGCCCCTGGGTTTCTCTATCAAGCAAGCATGTCCGATGGCCAAAGCCCACTCGCCCGCATTCCTCGCCCTCGTCACCGAGGTCAAGAAAACCGTCCGCGAAATCCCGGCCGCTGAACTAACCGCGGCGCGCATGGCCGCGCCGGGTTCGGCGTTGATCGACGTGCGCGAGGACAACGAATACGCCGCGGGCCATGTCGTCGGCGCGGAGCACATCGGGCGGGGAGTCCTCGAGCGCGACATCGAAAAGCTGCATCCCGACAAGGCGCAGAAGCTGTTCCTCTATTGCGGCGGCGGTTTTCGTTCCGCGCTCGCGTGCGACAACTTGCAAAAGATGGGCTACACCAACGTCGTGAGCGTCGATGGCGGTTGGACGACGCTCAAGGATTTGCTGCCGACGGAGTAGTCCTATTTCACCGCTTGAGTACCCGTTTCGCGGCGACTCGCCCAGGAGCGTTTTCCTCGTGCCAGGGAAAGCAATTCGAATTCCAGTGAACCACGGCCTGTGGAAGACGCTCTAGGTTTTCGGAGCAACTCCTTGAACTCCAGGATTCGCTGAAAACGGCGCGGAACATTCCGCTCGTAACGAATCTGCGGTCCATCTCTTTCGTCTAGCGGAAAAATAGGGTTTTCCCTGCATAATCACGGCTTTACGAAGTGCTGCTGGCGTCGTATTATGGATTCTCTTTTCCCCGATAGCTCAGTTGGTAGAGCGCGCGGCTGTTAACCGCTAGGTCGTAGGTTCGAGTCCTACTCGGGGAGCTTTTTTCAGTGGCGGAATTTCCGCCGACCCACGGGTTTACACAAAACGCCGAGAGCGAGAGCTCTTGGCGTTCTTCGTTATGCGACCTTTTTACAGTGTTTTGTTTGAGTCAGCCGAATTACGAGAGTTCTCTATAAATTCTCTACCTGTCAGTTGGTCGCGATCCTGATGGCACTCTCGCCAGAAACTCTCGCCCTCTCTGTTTTAAGTAGGCCGTTGGGTTAACAACCCGTTTGGGTTCGCACCCCGAAAACAACCTTCGCGAAGTAATTGGCGAGTGAGGTCTTTCGACCAAGTTATAGGACTAACTTGCTTCCATCTCACCACAAGAATCGTGGGTAGTAGCATCTATATGTCGTTGTGAGGCGTTTAGAGGAACTTTTCGGCTCCAAGGTAGTCAGAGAGGAGGTCCGGGCATCGCGCCCAAGGTGGACGACGCTGCGTCCTGAAAACTAGTGTTAGGAATGGGAAGGATGTCCATGTTATTACTCAAGCAAGCACCGGCGCTCGCCGCACGGCAGCTATCCCGCCTCGTGATGATTGTTGTTGTGGTCTTCGGCGTCATCGTAGCACCATCGGCTAATACCCAATCCGCGGAAATACTGGCCAACGTGCAAGCTCGCCTAGCGCTGCGCACGCCCGTGACCGATGAGCTGTTGTACGAACTGGAAAAGGACTTTGTGGAATTGCTCAAGCAGTCGAATCATACCGACGCCCTGCTTAAGGCGGAAGAACTGCTCATCGCCACCAATGATAATACCCATTGGACGAACTACGCGGAGGCCGCGGAGATCTTACGGGCCACCAAAGATAAGGCGGCCATTCACCCGCTCTGCGAGGCTCATTGACTTTTCATCAACCTCTCGTATCAAAAGCATTGCAATCAAGATTGAAGCAACTTAAAATCATCGCTGCCCCTTAATCATGGCTCAATTTCCCGGCCCTCAAAAACTCGCTTGTAGCTGGAAACTCATGTCTACAGTATATTCAACAACAATTGGTAGCATAAATGCTATTCGGAGAGATTGAATGAATTTGTTAAAAGGTGAGAAGTTAGAGTTTACGCATTTGGATGCTACTGTCGAGCCAAAGCGTACTGATGCGCAGATCAATAAAAAGTATGCTACAGGAGAGGTACGAATTGTAACCGAAACTGCACGGTATCCACTCAATGCGATCTCCGGCATGCTGAAAAGTGGGGATTATGAACTAAATCCTGAATTCCAACGACGCCATCGATGGTCACATGAGCGGCAATCGAGATTGATAGAATCGTTTATAATGAACGTGCCTATTCCGCCAATTTTTCTTTATGAAGACAAATTTTCGCATTATCAAGTCATGGATGGCTTGCAGAGGCTTACGGCTATTAATGAATTTTACCTAGGCTCTCTTGAACTAACCGATTTGCAAGAATGGCCAGAATTAAATGGCCGCACCTATGCAACATTGCCAGAACAAGTGCGCAGAGGCGTTGATCGCCGATACCTTTCCTCCATTATTTTGCTTCAAGAGACAGCAAAAAACGCTGATCAAGCTGAACGTTTAAAACAATTGGTATTTGAGCGCATTAATAGCGGAGGAGTTAGGCTTGAGCCTCAAGAAAGTCGAAATGCAATCTATGATGGACCCTTGAACCGATTGTGCATCAAATTATCACGTCATCCAGCTTTGTGTCGTACATGGAACATACCTGAGCCTAGCGAAATAGAAAACAAATCAGACGGACAGCGTGTTGCTCCAGAACTTCTGGAAAACCCTGATTATCGCGAGATGAAAGATGTTGAGCTGGTTTTACGTTTTTTTGCCTACCGGCAAAGAAATGCTCATAACACAAACACCTTGAGTAGATATCTCGACAATTATTTAAACTATGGGAATAAATTCGATGAAAATTTGCTACTTCAGCTTAAAGATATTTTCGAAAAAACAATTGCCTTTGTGGAAAGCATATTCGGCAATCAATCATTTTGGGTTTTGCGAAAACGCAATGAGGGTGATTGGCATTGGCGTCAACACCCGACCACCGTCATCTACGATCCACTAATGCTAGTCTGCAGTCAACTAATAGATCAGAAAGAAAAGTTGATTCCTAAAGCAAAAAAACTCAATGCCAAGAGAGAAAAACTTTTCAAAGAACATGAAGAATTGTTTGGCGGGAGAGCTGTGAATCCTGCCAAACTTGAAGAAAGAATACAGGTTTTGGCTAGAATGTTTCAAGAAGAGCTCAATTGAGATTATGGAAGCATCGTTAATAGAATGCCTAAAAAGCATTGGTGAAATACGGCATCATATAGTGTCTCTTGACCTAGAGGCAGAGCTTTTTTCTGTTCATGCCCCTGAGGAGAACACCGAAAAGCTCGGTCGATTGATTGGCCATCTAGGAACAAACATAAGAATAAAACGACTCTTTGATTATAGGTCGCTTATAATTTCTGTCAGTGGCGCACTTGAGCAATTCTTAGATGGGATATTAGGCGAAATCGTGTTAGCGTACAACAAAATCGCAGTAGATTACAACTCAATCCCCGAGATGATACTCAAAAACCATTTAGATACCACGTTAGCGATGCTAGATAAAGTAAGGCATAAAAGCTACAGAGGTACACACACAGTTAATAGCATCATATCGGACTTAAATGGATGCCTTAATAGTCTTGCAACTTCCATTACTGCAGAAATGTATTCAAACAGGAGGGCCAACTACCGAATAGATGTCATCGTGAGCATGTTCTCTAGAATTGGTATAACAAATATACTAAGCGATGTGAAAGAGTCTGCGATTTTCAAAGAGAAATACAGCCAAATATTTCCTGACCGAACATTGCAAGGCCTTGAAGATTCCGTTGTCTTCAATCTGGTAGACGATCTAGCAGACAGACGTAATGATGTAGCACATGGACATGTAGGTGAAACTCTTTCTCACGACCTAATAACACCTTATGTAGACTTGATTGAAGCAATTGCGCTTGGGGTTCAGGAAGTTGCAAAAGGCAGTTTGCTGCCTGTTTACGCACGAAACCATGGAAAAATGATTGCTAAACCTATAGCTGTTTATGACAACCGCATCGTATGCTTACCAATTGGCAAAATCACAGTTACTCGCGGCGACTTTCTAATTGGTTGGGATGACGAGTTAAAGCGTTACATAGGAGGTGAGATTCTCAAGGTCGAAGTTGATAAAGTTAGTGTTCCTTCGGTAAGCGGTTTTGATGCGATAATCAATGCAGGTTTTGAAGTAAACTTCTACGCAAAGGAAAATTACACTTATTGCTCAGTTGATAAAGCCAATATAGTGTAAATGCTATTTTTTTACAAATTGATGGGCTGGTTTTTCAATGCCGTTCGAATAATTGGGCGATCAGCCTGCCATGCGTTCAGTAGAAGCTGAAAATCAAATAATTCCGACTTATCCCATCTTGGTTGTGGATAAAAGGTGCGTAAACTAGTGAGCCGATATTTTTAGGCCTTCTCGCGCTCCTCGCGGTCATTGTTGGCATTATCTTTTCCGACATTGTGTCTGACATTTGTACGGTACGTAGGGATTACGGATTCTGAGTGGACAGCAAGCGTGGTTAAAGTTCGGTTAATACCCATGCGTGTGATATTTCGACGTCAAATCATCGTCAGCCATTAGGCTCCTAGCATAGCGGCTTCATTGAAGAGATAATGGGGTAGCAACTCCCGTCAAGAACCATCAGCACCTCTTACAACACGATTAAGCAAGGCAGCTCGAGCTGAGTGTCAAGCTTGTCGTTTATTCGAATGTCACGATTCCCATTTGAAGTTTCTCAACAAGAGTTGCATGACTCGTTAGATGAATTTGTTGATATCACGTTTGCTAGTTTGTCTTCATACTTTTTAGAGCTACCGCGCGGCGAGAATTTCCTGGAGTATGATCAATTTCGAGATGCTTATCACAGGCTTTCCGAGTCAACCAGTGAGTTTAAAAACCTTGACTATGACACTGTAGTTGACTGCATTGAGCAATACCCTAGAGCATTTACGGTTCTAAGATGCATTGTAGGAGTTTCCCCTCCTGATCTCGCAGATATGGCGACCGAGCTCAGTGGTGATAATGTTACGCAAGGAGCAGCAAGAGTGATTGATCAGAAATCTCGCAAAGGCGAACGATTGTTTACGGCCAAGAAAGACTCGATACAAAATAAATATGTATCAGCTATAATTCACGCAGCCTGCCGAGCAATTCAAAAGTATTCTGGAACAGAGGTTAATCCGTTATTGATTCATCGTCTTGAAAAAATCGATACTTATCAAGGTGTGAAATCGTTGAATGAATGTGCTCGCAATGGAGTGCATTATTCAGTACTGCTATACGAGAGAATGCTAGGTCGTCCCTTTGCTAGCCATAGAGACGGTGTGTCTGAGCTTGTTGGTGAATTGGTTGAGTCAGCAATTGTTAAAGTGCTTACAGATGCGAATGTTCCCTTTCATAAGACCAAAAGAGCTGAAGTAATTGAAGGTTTTGATCAAGCGCCAGATTTTCTCATACCAAATAAGTCGGAACCAAAAGTTGTCATTGAAGCCAAGTTGACGCAGGATGATGGTACGGCAAGGGATAAGGTCACACGTGTGCAACATTTGCATAGTCTAAGCAAGCAAGGTGCAAAATATGAAGTAATTGCTTGTATTGATGGTAGAGGATTTAGGATAAGACGAGAAGACATGAGAAAGCTACTTCGTGCTACAAACGGGAAAGTCTTTAGCGTCGCAACCATAGATCGGATGATAGAAATGACAGGCCTGAAGAGATATATAAACATTATGTGATTAATGTTGTTAAATCAGTAGCTCCTCTATCACGGATTTGTGTTCAGCAATTTCCATCGATTTAAGTAATGTGGTTTCGACTATTTCAAGCTGATTTATGACATTTTGTGAATACTGCCATTTGCTAGCAAGACTGTTAATTGTGTGCATCGCAAGATGTCCTAGTGATATACACGTTAGATCGCCTTTTGTGCAAGTTATACCGCCCTTTTTTAGTTCTATGCATTGAAGCCTAAGCCAATTTAGTAGCTCACTACGTGTATTCGTCACTTTAGGGGCCGGTATGGACTTCCTGCAAACAAACACGGAATCCAAGACTGAGGATTTAGTTCCACTGATGTGTAATGACGCTGACATCTCTGCTGGGCAGGGAATGGTTTTTGTGCAAACTAGCTGTGCATTCAGTATAGCTACAATAATTGGTGTGTAAGCTAATGGGGCATTGTGGTGGTAAGTAAATGCAAATGGGCCTTGGGCTTTCAAAGCCTTGGATGCACAAGAAAAAACTTTGGATAAACCTTCTGTGAAATGGTCCAGCCCTTTACCGGTTGTAGAATTGCCAGTAAGTTCCATCAGAGAGCGTGTTGTATGGCCGCTAAATGCTGAAACTTCTGGAAGTAATTTTCTGAGCCATACATAACAAAAATCGATTAATTCTGCATATTGAATGTTGTCATAGTACGGAGGGTCGGTGAAAACTGCATCTAATGAATCTTTCTTTAACTTGGTATCGGACAGGGAGCCTGCATTTAACCATGCACCTCGTCCAGAAACTGGCATTTTCTGGGAATTTGTGAATATGCCATTTATTACTTCTCCATCAATTAATATTACCTGCTTCTTTTTGTTCGTCTTAATAGTCTCGAATGGCATTTCAGCGTATGCTTTTGCTTTATCAAATTTTTCGATGAAATGTCGGAAGCCGCCGCTGCCAATCCTATTGATTCCGATCACATTGTTTTCGCATTGCACAAGTCCTACTGGAAAGCCGTGCACGGCAAAGATATCTTGACATTTTAGGGCATATGTGTCGTAGCGACAAAGCATGTTCTGGTAACGTATGAAGTCAGAGAATACTGTAGCTAGTGCATGCCGAATGTTTGCATCGGAAATGCTACTAATTGCAATTGATAGCGAACCTAGCGAAAGCAATTGACGATCATTAAACATGTCTCGGTATTTCTTGTAACCCCAACGATGAAGACGCTTCGTTTCGTCTCCATCTGGTATTTTTTCATCCGGAACATATTTCATAACAGACGAAACTTTCTTTGACGATTGGTCATAAGTTTTCAGATCTGTACTGTCTGGTGTCTTAAAAAAGCGGCCTACATGGGTAGGTTTGCATGAAACACAGTGATACTCAATTCCAAATAGACGATGCCTTGGTGCTCCGACGGATCGAATCTCTTCTTGGTAATTTCCTACGTGGTGACAAAGGTTGCATGTGTACTTGCTTTTGTTTGCAGTTCCCTTGGTCCAGTTGAATGACTTTTTGCAATTGGTACACCTACAATCCTTGCGATCTAGGTCTGGATGCTCTACTAGTGCCTTGCACCATGGGCAATGAATCACATTGCTTGTGTGACGAACGTTTTCAGCTACTAGGTATCCAGGAAACAGGTCGATGTACTCACCACAACCTTTGCATTCCAATTGCTTTACCCAGAGAAAGTACTTTACTTTCGCAAGCTGATCACATTTGATACAAATCGTCTGATAATACTTTCCAATAGCTGTTTCAAGCTGCTGCAACAACGTTTCAGCAGCAATGCGAAAATCAGCTCGATTTAATCCAGACAATTCTTGCCGAACAATCCAGTATGCCATAGGGTTTATATCAAAACCAATGGCATTGCATCCGACCCTATTCGATTCGAATATTGTGGTTCCACCACCCATAAACGGGTCGCAAATTGTAAGATGTTCAAGGGAATTGCTTGAAAAATAAGCCTCTTTCAGGTCACTATCACTGAATTCAGAAAGTAGGAGGCTTCTAAACAACGCGCCAGGACGACGTGCGAACCACTTGTGTATTCCAATGATTGGTCGATAATTTTGTTGGATCTGTTTCTCTTCTGACGTTAGCTTGGCGACAAAGCTAATGTCAAAGTCTTCCTCAATACCCATTTTCTATTTCTCCTAAGCGAATCATGTTCAATGGGTAGTTCTCTCGACTAGTGTCAAGGTTTTCAGGCCACTGTCTTGTTTAACAAAGGCTCAATTGCTTCCTCTAAAGGCTAAACTCTTTGCTCTTGCCTCGAATGTCTAAAAAACGCAGCCAGTCCGACGTTACACCACGAATGGAAAAACAGCAAGTGGCCCTCTTTGATTCACTTGTCGCTTAAAGCTGGCTGACAAGCTTTTTCCACATCCGCCTTTGTCGGCTCCAGTCTGAACGAGCAACAATTTGGCGGACCTCCCTTTCAGAGATCCTGTGTTTATCAGCCACGGTTCGGTTTAATTCAAGTAGCTCTTCTTGGATGTCTGGCGCAAGGTTCGAGAGATTCATTATTTGAGTAATTCGAGCACGTGACACCCTTCCTAACACAGCAAGTTGAGTTTGGTCCGATATAACGCCATCTCGGATCAATTGGTTGAACCGAATCGCTAGTGCCATCAAACGCGCAATACGCGGAACGCGCGCCGTCGCTACCTTGGTTTGCCGGTCGTTTTTCTGTTTAGAACTTGACCGAGCCTTCGAAAATGAAATCGACCGCTCAAGCATGATCATATGCACTCCTTTTGGTCGTCGTGAATAGATGGCCCCAAGATACCCGTGAATCTCAATGCGACAGAAACTTTTCCCGCCAGCCCGTCGTAGGCTACGCGCTCAACCAACAGTGAAATGAGTCGGCTTTGCTCGCGCGATGATAGGCAGTTCCACGTCTCGTCGAATTCTTTAAGTGCGCTTTCGGCTTCATCGTTGCCGATGACATGTGTTTCAAGAGACCGTAGTTCTTCCTCCAGAGCGATAATCCTTGGCTCGGCTGGGGTAGCCCCTGTTCTATCTTCACCGTCGTGGCACAACATTGCCTTAATGCGTAGGGCATTTAATTCAGTTTTCAAAAACGAAACTTGCTTTTCGACACTCTCGCGAGCTTGCTTGAGAACCGCATCTAATAGATACGGATCGCGACCAATCTCTTTAATTTGATCCACGACGAAGCGGTCGATGTCACTCGCGGGAATCGACGGCGAGGGGCAACTCTCCCACCCACGTTTCTGCGCCGAGTTGCACACGTAATAGCGGTACAGCCGCGTTCCTTTCGTCGTGTACGAATGACTCATCCCGCAGTTGCACGCGGTGCAATACAGCAAATTCCGCAGTAGTGCACCATGCTTATTACGGACCGTCTTGCCTCCGCTGCGACCGTTTCGCTGCAACAACATTTGCACCTGGTTGAAAACCTCCACATCAATGATCGCCTGATGTTCGCCCGGATGCACCTCGTCCTTGTAACGCACTTTGCCGAGGTAAACGTTGTTGGTGAGTAATTCGTAGAGCGAGTTTCGGTTGAACGGCCGACCGCCACGTTTCGTCTCTTTTCGCGTTGTCCAACGTTTAGTCCGCCACCCCCGTCGATCAATTTCCTTGACGACGGTCAAAGCGGACTGTTGCTCCAGGTACAGCTCGAAAATCTGGCGCACAATTGTCGCCTCGACATCGTTTACCACCAGTTTGGTTTGCACAACGTCATAGCCCAGCACCGGCATGCCGCCCGACCATTTGCCTTTGCGACGCGTGGCGGCGATCTTGTCCCGGGTCCGTTCGCTGATCATTTCGCGTTCGAACTGGGCGAAGGAGAGGAGGACGTTGAGGATCAATCGCCCCATCGACGAGGCCGTATTAAACGCCTGGGTGACGCTGACGAACGAAACTTTGTGCCGATCGAACGTCTCCATGATCCGGGCGAAGTCGAGCAAGCTGCGACTCAACCGATCGACCTTATAGACGACCACGCAGTCGACCTTGCCTGCCTGGATATCGGCCAACAGCCGCCGCAGCGCCGGACGGTCCATGTTTGCGCCAGTGAACCCGCCGTCGTCGTACAGTTCCGGCAGGCAAATCCAGCCTTCTTCCTCTTGGCTGCGGATAAAGTTCTCGCCGGCGTAGCGCTGGGCATCGAGGGTGTTGAACTCTTGCTCAAGGCCTTCTTCGGTGCTTTTGCGAGTATAGATCGCGCAGCGAAATGCCCTCGGTTTTTCGGAAGTTTGTTTTTTGGATTTCATTTGGCACCTGCTTTCTTTCGCAAGCCAAAGAAGTGAAACCCGTTCCAATGCTTGCCGGTCACGATTTGCGTGATGGCGGTCAGGGATTTGTACCGCTCGCCTTCGAACTCAAATCCGTCCGCAAGAACCAACACGGTTACCGCGCGCCCTTTGTAGTCCCGGCGCAACATCATCCCGGGCATCAAATCGGTCGAAGGCTGAATCGTCGTCGCGACGGTGATGGTTCGTTCGACGGCCTCGGGATTGGGTTTCTTGACGCGGGGTGCCATCATCCGCAGGTCAGCGTCATTGGCCAATTCCATGGCCCGCCGCCGCGCCCGTTCCGAGAGATCGCCTTCGGCGTTAGCTTGCATCCGCCAGATGGTCCGTTTGATGAGCCACTGCTTGTGGCGAGAATTTGTCGGGTCGCCGAAGATCTCCAGGTATTTTTCCCGGAGCTGGTTCACCGTCATACGCTGAAGCGCCGCGAGTTCTTTCTCGACATTGAGCGCTGGGCGCGGAGTGCTAGAATCGACCGTAGCCATAATTGGCCCTTTCATGAGAAGGACTGGTTGTGGTTAGAGCCGGCCAGGTGTTAGCGCACCTTGTCGGCTCGTTTTGTTTGGCGACTTGCCAAACCCATGATCACCAGTCAGCACGGTTTCTGGCGGAACATCAAGGCCTGTGACAGGGGATTCTGGAAGGGCGGGATTCGCCGTATTTTCCGAAAGTCGCAAGATCTTTCGCCTGCGAAGAACGCCCCGCGCCATTATCGCGGCGATTTCGGAAAACCGCTGCTGGGGCGTTAGCTCCGAGGGCTCAAGCGAGTATTGAATGTCAGCTGCTTCGTGATAGTGTTTCATGCTTGTTAACTACCCGGTCGAGGGCCGGAGTGTCCAAAAAAGTTGGCATCAATTCCAAAGTCGCATCGCAAGTGATTGCCTCAAAGCGAGTTAAGAGAACCCAAAAAAATGCTAGCAAAAACCCTTGCAATACGTGTACGTTTGTATAGATTAGAGCGAAAACGATCACTCCAAAATTTCGAGGTAAAACCATGGCGCGGCAGTTCTCGATTCCGACGGTCTTAAGGATGGTCCCCAATCACTTGCTCGAACGGTTGTTTCGGCAGCAGGGCTACATCCAGTTCCACTGGAACTGGAAAGGACTCCGCGAGCGGGATGTTGAAAAGCTCCAGAATGCCATCAACGTCCAGCCGCATGAGTCGCAACTTCGCATTGAAAATGAATTGCGCGACGTGTTCGACTTGGCCTGTGACAAGGGAATGGAGGCAATCGCGCAAGCGGCTAACATGGCCGGTGCGCCCGACTTCGCGGCCAACATGCCTGCCGAAGGCCTGTATTACCGCTCGGCTTGGACGCGTCTCGAGCATCCGGAATATTTCCAGGACGCGCTGCGTATCTTACGTACCACAAGCATCACTTGGTGGCGGAAACGGAACGATCTGCCGAAGCAGCGGATCGATGTTAATCGGATTCTCCTAGCTCGACTGGGGTGTGCATTGTCGGAATATCTTGTCCGCGCCCAAGGCCGAGGCGCGGTTTGCACCGTGGAAGCTTGTGAAGATGCGTCAGGCATCTTGTATTTCTATGCCTACCCCGATGATTTCGCGCGACAAGCAACGGCGCACGATGCGCAGCAAGAATTGCAACCGGTGGAAATGCGGACGACCTTTAGCATGGTGTTCGCCTACAACCGGCACGAGGGATCATTAGAGCTATCCGCGAAGATGATCCCGAAGATTAAATCCTGCCTGGAAAAGATCTTTGCCCAGGAAGTCTTCGGCATCACGCTGCCGCCCTGGGAACCAGACGCCGTCTACGACCTTGATCCGCTGAAAGATCGAACGTTCCGGCTGATCACCAATCCCCAAGACAAGATCTGCGTTCAAATCCGTTCGTTACGCCTGATGGGAACCGAGAATGGCCGGCGCAATACGATTGAAGTTACCGACGAGAACGACGATATACACGCCGCCATTGATGAATGGATCAACAAGCGGAACATTTCGCTCGCCGATGTCCATGTTTCTAAAGCGACGTTGCGGTTCGAGTTCCTGGAAAAACCGGGCCGCAAATCAGGCGTTGAAACAGTGGAGATCACTTATCCCAACTGTTGCGCGCTCAACCATCGTCGACCCGAGCGGGTCGCCATCATTCGCGATTCCTTAAAACGTTGGCAAATCGATGTCTCGCGCCCCATGGTCTTGGATTTTGAGCCGCTTGAACCAGACCCCGGCTATCATCGCGGCGGACAATTGTCCCAAGCTTCCTGAGCTAGATTGGCGGTTCTTAGAAACGGAGCTTCTGCGTCCGGTGCAAGCCGCTTCATACGCTCGTTGTCGTGGTTGCGACGAGCTGGCTGAAAGTCAGCAGCTCTTCGCACCCAATGGCACGCCGCACACCTATCTTTGTTGTCTCGAATGCGGGCCTTCGGAAATCGATCCGCGCTTGCTGCGGCGTTGGCGGATCGATGTGCCATCTTGTCTGCGGCTCGCTTTCACGCCGATCATCTCCGCCCTCAAGCCCGCGGAACTCCTCGCTGATCAGTTGTGGCGAATTGGTCGGCCGACGATCCATGGTCGCCGCTGGGAACTGGTGTTCGCCAGACATCCTGATCGCTACCGGGATGAAGCTCCGCGGGATGCGCTTTTAAAGCAGCCCGCCTCTATCGTCATCACGCCCCGCGAAGCTGACGCCACTGCGTGGTCGCAACGTTTGCCCAACATTTGCCTAGCGCTCGAAGCGTTCACGACTCTCGAGGCCGGAGCGTTACACGTTGATGCCAGTCTGTTCGCGGAATTACTCGCGCAACGCCCCACCAGCATTGGAGCCAAACCGAGCCCGCGTCGACGCCGAGCGGATTTCGCAGGCAAAATCGATCGGCTGCGTGACGTCTTGAAGGAGCATGTCAAGGCGGCTCGCGATCACGCCTTGGATTCCCAAACGCGAATGGGGACGCCGGAACTTTTGCCGTTTCCCACGAATCGCTGGTTGGCAAAACAGGCCGGAATTCGTAATTACGAAGTCACGCGTTGCTTTCAAGATAAGGAAGCTCGCGAGCTTCATTTCTTACGCGATGTGGCCCAAAATCTGAATCGGCTGTTAGGGCACGCGGGTTAACAATTCGATATGCCTTAGTTCGAGCCGTTCGGTGGTTCTAGTCAGGGGAAGCGTTGGACGGGTCATCGACGTTGACCAGTTATTACGCTTGCGCTACCCCCATGGCTTTTCATAAAATTAGACTTTTGCCCTTAATCCCTTTAGCAAAAGGACGAAAGTCATGTCGAGAAAACAATCCTGGGAATATCACTTCAAGGCCATGGGCATTGTGGAATTGGAAGCTGTTTGGAGAAAGAATTGGCCTGAGCTGTATCCCAATGATGGGCCTTATAGTTTCGCTAGCGCAAGGCTCAACCATGCCTCAATGGCAGATGAACTAGCGCGATTGATGGACCGGAAGAAACTTGAGCCGCCTGTAATTAGCAGGTCGAGCGTAACGACACTGTAGCCACGGTTTCGATCACAGTCGCTGGGGAAACATAAGTCCAATTTAGCCAAGTTTGCAGTTGAGACATTTTACTGCAACTGCAAACTCGATTTTTCGCAGCGCAACTAATCGCGGCGATTCCACTTAGGGATCGTCGCGATTTTTTTGCGCGCGTTTGCTGCAAGTCCGCCGGAGGGTAACGCGACGCACGGTGTGTCGCGGACCTTTCTCTCCGGTGTCCCAATGACCTTGCTTGCAGTTGCCACGACCGTTACTTCTCCTGCCGCTCCAGTCCTGGATGAGTTTGCCCTGAATCTCATTCGCAGCACGGCACGGCGTCTGAGCCGCCAAGCGGCGTTCTCGCGCGACGAGCGGGATGATCTCGAACAAGATCTTACGCTCGCCGTTCTCACGCGGATTCCCGATTACGAACCGTCACGCGGGCATTTCTACGCCTACCTGACGGCAATTGTGGATCGTCATGCGAAATCCCTCGGCCGCCATCGCCGTGCCGAATGCCGCACGTTCTTGCGTGGCGGTACTTCTCTGAACGTCAAGGTTTCCGACGAAGACGGCGAAGTCGAATTCGCGGCGACCGTCACGTCCGATGCCCATGGCAAACGAACCGGGCAAGTGACGCGCACGCCTTGCGAGCTCGTCGATTTGAAACACGACCTCGAATTGTTTCTGGAAACCTTGCCCCCAGATCTTAAGAAGCTGGCCCATCGCTTGCGCACCGAGAACGTGGCGAGCATCGCTTCGGCTACGGGCAAATCCCGCCCTGGCGTTCATCGGCAACTGCAGCGCCTGCGCAATCGCATGCTCAAAGCGGGGCTCAATAACTTTTTTTGACTTTTTTGGACACCTTGCCCACCAACGGAGTAGTTCCATTCCATCACCACAACATTCTTCACCCAAAAAACAATGACTCTTCTCACTCAAATCCAACGTGGCCGAATTTCCAAACCACCCCGCGTCTTGCTGTATGGCGTCGAAGGAATCGGCAAATCAACCTTTGGCTCCCAAGCGCCCAAACCGATTTTCATCCAGACCGAAGATGGTTTGGATGAGATCGATTGCGACAAGTTTCCGCTGGCAACGTCGTATGACGACGTGCTGGCGGCACTTCTCGAACTCCGCACGCAACCGCATGACTTCGAAAGCGTCGTGATCGACTCACTCGATTGGCTCGAACGCCTCGTGTGGGACAAGCTCTGCGCCATGGCCAACGTCAATTCGATTGAAAAAGTCGATGGCGGCTATTCGAAGGGCTATACACACGCCCTTACCTACTGGCGCGAGATCATCGACTATCTCAACGCGCTGCGCAATCAACGCGGCATGGTGGTGCTGCTCTTGGCCCACTCGAAGGTCGAACGATTTGAAGATCCCGAGTCTTCGCCGTACGACCGCTATTCACCCCGGCTGCACAAGCATGCTGGTTCTTTGGTGAGCGAATGGTGCGATGCGGTCCTCTTCGCCACGCGCAAGATGCGCACGCAGTCCGAGGACGCGGGCTTCAATCGCAAACGCACGATCGCGCAAGCCGTCGGTAAAGCCGGCGGCGAACGGATTCTGCGCTGCGTTGGTGGCCCATCGTGCACGGCCAAGAATCGCTACGGCATCACGGACGAATTGCCATTGTCTTGGCCCGCCTTCATGCAGGCCATGTCGGCGAAGTCGTAACTAACAACTTACTGACCCACTCACACATCGACTCACTTAAGGAGCATTTTCATGGCAGATCTCAGTGGCTTTGATGCCAACAACGTAGAACCGGCGGACGATTTTGAACCGATCCCTGCGGGCAAATACGTGGCCGTCATTACCGATTCGGAAATGAAGCCCACGAAATCGGGCAACGGCAGCTACTTGCAGCTGACGTTCCAGGTGCTCGAAGGCCAGTACGCCAATCGACTGCTCTGGGCCCGCTTGAATCTGGACAATAGCAACGCCACCGCCCGGAAGATTGCGCAACAAGAACTATCTTCCATTTGCCGCGCTCTGGGCGTCTTGGCTCCCAACGACTCGGTTGAGTTGCACAACCTGCCGCTCGTCATTCATGTCCGCTGCAAGAAACGCAATGACACGGGCGAGTTGTCCAACGAGATCAAGGGTTTTTCGAAGAAGGAATCGCCAGCTGCTGCCAAGCCTGCAACTACCGCTGCAGCGGCGAACGGCACGCCGGCCAGCACACCACCCTGGAAACGCTGATGCTCGAGCTCGATCTGCCTTATCCACCGAGCGTGAACCATTACTGGCGTCACGTCGGCCCGCGGGTGCTCATCAGCCGCGAGGGTCGTACTTACCGCACCACGGTGGGTGCGATCCTCGCGCTGAGGCGCGTGCGACCGCTGGTCGGATCATTGGCGATCGAGATCGACGTGTATCCGCCCGACCGCAGGCGGCGTGACTTGGATAACCTCATGAAAAGTCTTTTGGACGCGCTCGCCCACGGTGGCGCATATGAAGACGACTCACAAATCGACAGCTTGCTGCTGATCCGCCGCCATGTCATCGCCGGCGGCAACATCCATCTTCTCATCGAACCTTATGAGCAACCAATTGATCATCGACCATCCGCCGCATTACACGTTCAGCCCGCTGGAGGTCATCGACGTAATTGAATCGTGGCGGTTGGGATTTCATCTAGGCAACGTCGTCAAGTACGTCGCCCGCTCTGACCACAAGGGCCAGCGCTTGACCGACCTTAAGAAGGCCCGCTGGTATCTACAACGCGAGATCGAACGATTGGAGGCGCGGTGCAAACCCAACGACGTGTCTGTTTGAAGTGTCGCAAGGCGTTTGATTCGACCGGACCAGGCAATCGAATGTGCCGGCGCTGTGAATCGATCAATAATCGTTATCACTCCCACTTGACTGAACTCCACATGAAACGCCAACGCGGTGAGAAACGCTGGAACGGAGAATTGCTGTAACGATGGATCTGCGTCCCTATCAACGTGCGTGCGTCGATGCCGTGTACGACCATTTGCGTCGGCGCGACGATCACCCTTGCGCGGTGGTCCCGACGGCCGGTGGCAAGACGCCCATCATGGCGACCATCTGCCGTGATGCGGTGACGCAGTGGAGTGGCCGCGTGTTGATCTTAGCGCATGTCAAAGAACTGCTCGAGCAGACGGCTGAGAAACTCCGTGTCGTCTGCCCCGAGGTGAACTTTGGTATTTACTCAGCGGGCCTGAAGCGACGCGACACTGGGTATCCCGTAACAGTGGCCGGCATTCAGTCGATTTACAAAAAGGCGTGCGACCTTGAGCCGTTTGACCTGATCCTCGTGGATGAGGCACACCTTATCAGTCTTGAAGGAGACGGCATGTATCGGCAGTTCCTGGCCGAGGCCAAGGTCGTCAATCCAAATTTGCGTGTGGTTGGGTTTACGGCGACGCCATTTCGGCTGAAGACCGGACCAATTTGCACGCCCGAAGGACTCTTGAATCACATTTGTTACGAGGTCGGCGTTCGTGAACTGATCCGCGACGGTTATCTGTGCCCGCTGATCAGCAAGGCGGGCAAGACCAAGGCCGACATGACGTCACTGCACGTGCGTGCTGGCGAGTTCATGGCTGACGAGGTCGAGAGCCTGATGGACCAGGACGCGCTGGTCCGCGCGGCGTGCACCGAAATTGTCGAGTATGCCGCAAATCGAAACGCTTGCTTGATCTTCTCCTCGGGGGTGAAGCATGGGCAGCACATCGTCGAGACATTGCGCGCCGAGCAAGGCTTGGAATGTGGGTTCGTCTGCGGCGAAACACCGACAACCGAACGCGATGCGACGCTCTCGCAGTTCAAGTCGGGCGAACTCAAATTCCTCTGCAACGTGAATGTGCTGACGACCGGGTTCGATGCGCCGCACATCGACTGCGTGGCGTTGGTGCGGCCGACGATGTCGCCAGGACTATATTACCAGATGGTCGGTCGGGGATTTCGGCTGCATCCGAGCAAGGAGAATTGTCTCGTCCTCGATTTCGGCGGCAACGTCCTGCGGCACGGTCCGGTCGACGAGATCCAGGTCACCACGCTGGAACGTGGCAGCGGCAAAGCACCAGCCAAAGAGTGCCCCGAATGCCAAGCAGTGATCGCCGCTGGATTTGGTCGTTGTCCGCAGTGTGGTTTTGAGTTCCCGCCTCCCGAACGGCAAAAGCACGAGGGCAAAGCCAGCGAGGCTGGCGTGTTGTCGGGCCAAGTAACGACTACGAAGCACAACGTTAAAGACGTTCACTATAGCATTCACATCAAGCGCGGCGCGGCCGAAGACGCGCCGCGCACGCTGCGCGTCGATTATCGCGTCGGTTGGCATCAGACCAAAAGCGAATGGGTCTGCTTCGAACACGTTGGCTTCGCCCGCCGCAAAGCCGAAACCTGGTGGCGACGCCGTTCGCCTGATCCGGTACCTGGTACGGTCGATGAAGCTCTGGCGATTGCTGATGGCGGTGGTCTGGCCGAGACACGCGGTATCACTACGCGTGCTGTGGCCGGCGATCCGTATGAACGAATCATCGATTACGAGTTGGGACCGCTGCCTGAAGCATTGCCAATCGTTCCGCGTGAATATGATCCCGATGAGATTCCCTTTTGATGCTTGACACCGCGTCCGCCTATCTCCGTTCCGGTCTCTGCGTCCTTCCCGCCCTCTTGGTGGAGAAAAGGCCCGCGCTCGCGGGCTGGAAGCAATACCAACGTCGCCTGCCTACGGATCGGCAGGTACGCACGTGGTTTGCAGACGCCCCGGCTCTCTGCATTCTGACGGGCGCGGTGTCGGGGAATTTGGAGTTATTGGATTTTGATCAGGGGTCTGAACTCTTTCAGCCGTGGTACGAGCTCGTTGACTCTCAGTGCCCCGGCTTGGTCGAGAAGTTGACCATCGAACGTTCGCAGTCGGGCGGGCGGCACGTGATCTATCGTTGCGAAGCAGCGATCCCTGGCAATCGGAAGTTAGCACAACGCACGCTCGCTGCAGTAGATGCAAATCCGATTGATTACGCGGCCAAGCGGCATGTTCCTCGCAGGGTTGGTGAGCAGTTCGAAGTCACGCTCACTCTCATTGAAACCCGCGGTGAGGGCGGGTTGTTCCTCTGCGCGCCGACTTATGGCTACGTTTTGGAGCAAGGGACGTTTGAATCACTTGCCGTACTGACCGAGGCCGAGCGTCAGATCTTGATCCAAGCGGCGTTGTCGCTCAACGAGGTTATGCCGCCAGTTACTTCTCATCCGCAATCGACGGGCACGGGTCGCCCCGGCGATGAATTCAACGAGCGTGGCGATGTCCGCGAAGTCTTACGCCGGCACGGTTGGCAGTTGGTGCGTCGCGGCAAGAACGAGTGCTGGCGACGGCCCGGCAAGCAGGATGGCTGGAGCGCGACGCTCCAAGACAGCGTGTTCTATGTCTTCTCCTCGAACGCCGCGCCGTTCGAGCCCGAGCGGGCCTACGCGCCGTTCTCGGTTTACGCGTTACTCGAGCATGCCGGCGATTTCGCGGCCGCCGCGATTGCGTTGCGCGCGCAAGGCTACGGGGAAACCATCGACAATGATGTCGATCTGTCGCAGATCGTTGGCGTCACCACTACCGCACAGCCTTCCACGCCTCCAACAGTTTATACCGATCCAGGTGTTTGGCCCGATGTATTGTTCCGTGTCCCCGGCTTAGTGTCCGAGGTGATGGACCACTGTCTGGCCACCGCGCCCTATCCCAACGTTCCGCTCGCATTTTGTGGCGCGCTGGCGCTACAGGCAATTCTCGCTGGTCGGAAAGTCCGCGATCCGGCCGACAATCGCACCAATCTCTACGTGCTGGCGCTCGCCTATTCTTCGGTCGGCAAGGATTGGCCGCGCAAACTCAATACGACCATCCTCCACCGCGTCGGCATGGTCGAGGCCCTCGGTGAAAAATTCGCGTCTGGCGAAGGCATTCAGGATTCGCTGCTCCGCACGCCGTCGATGCTATTCCAAACCGATGAGATCGACGGGCTGTTGCAATCGATCAACAAATCCCAAGACGCAAGGCACGAGAACATCCTCGGTACGCTGCTCACGATGTATTCGGCGGCGAACAGCATCTTCCCCATGCGGCGCAAGGCCGGCAAGGAAGCCGCCGGCGTCATTGATCAACCGTGCCTCGTGGTCTATGGCACCGCGATCCCCACGCATTACTACGCCGCACTCTCGGAGCGGATGCTGACTAATGGCTTCTTTGCGCGCATGCTTATCGTCGAGAGCGGCAAGCGAAGCCTGGGCCAGGAGCCGGGGCTCATCGATCCATCGGCCCGGATCCTGGAAACGGCGCAGTGGTGGTCGGACTTCACGCCGGGAACAGGGAATCTGGAACGGTTTCATCCGGTGCCCAAGATCGTCGAGGCCGATACCGCCGCACGACGGCTGCTGACGGAAGCGCGCATGGTCTCCGAAACCGAATATGCATCCGCCGAGGACCGCGGAGATCCGGTGGGTACCACGGTCTGGGGACGCGTCCCAGAGCAGATCCGCAAGCTGGCGCTGCTCTACGCCGTGAGCGGTAATCACCGCACGCCCGTGATCGATGCGACCGCCGTGCGCTGGGCGACCGAGTTCATCCTGCATCAAACGCGGCGGATGTTGTTCATGGCCCACAACCATGTGGCCGAGAATCCGTTCCACGCCGAGTGCCTCAAGCTCCTGCGCAAATTGCAGGAAGCGCCCGAGCGCCAATTGCCGCATAGCGTGCTGCTCAAACGGATGAAGACGGACAGCAAAACATTTATGTCGTTAATCGAGACGCTCTGCCAACAAGGCGAGATCGAGATTGCCACCTCACCACGAGCCGGTTGGTCCTCGCGCGGCTATCGCTTGGCGCGGGGTGAAACTTCACTCGGTGGGTGAAACTTGAACCTTACCCAAACCTTCCAGACGCCCGCAATGACCGTCATGTTTCCCCATCATTCACCCAAGATTCACCCCCTCAGGGTGAAACTTGAAAAATGCAAAAAGTCCATAAATACAAATAAAAAACAACTCTCTCTCTCATGTTTCACCTATTCACCCGTACCCCCGCCCGCGCGCGTGTACGCGAGCGCACGTGAGGGAGGGGGTGAAACTTGGGAATCTTGCCAACGAACGTCGAACGCCTGTGTTCGCAACGTCGCGCCGACGTTCGCGCTTGCAACGAGATTGGCCCACCGCTGCCAGCGCCGCGCTATGCGGGACACGCGGCCAACGTGTGGCCCTCGCGGCGTCTGCCAGTGTGGCAGAGGCAAAGACCAGTGGCCAACGATGATTAGGTACTCCCGGGCGAAAACGTGCCCAAGATACGTGCGGGAACAGCCACCGTCTTAGGCACAGTTTGTTTTGTTTGTCCGAATTTTTCTCTTCAGGTTTTAACACATGAAAATTGAACTCCGACCTCTCGGCGATTTGAAGCCGTACCCCAACAACCCGCGGCTCAACGATGACGCGGTTGATGCCGTGGCGGCATCGATCCGCGAGTACGGGTTTCGGCAGCCGATTGTGGTTGATCAGGACTTCGTGATCATCTGCGGTCACACCCGCTTCAAAGCGGCCCAAAAGCTGGGCCTCGAAAAAGTCCCAGTCCACGTCGCCAAGGACCTCACGCCCGAGCAGATCAAGGCGTTTCGGATCGCCGACAATCAAACGGCGTCGTTGGCTGAGTGGAACTACGATCTGCTGCCGATCGAGTTGGGCGAATTGCAGGCGGCAAATTACGACCTCGGGTTGCTCGGCTTCGACCAGGACGAACTGGCCAAGCTCCTGAATCCGGATGGCAAAGACGGTCTTTGCGATCCGGACGATGTGCCAACCCCTCCGGACGAAGCCATCACGCAGCCCGGTGATTTGTGGATTCTCGGCAACCACCGATTACTCTGCGGCGACTCATCGAAGCCCGAAGATCTCGATCGGTTGCTCGACGGCCAGGTGATTCACTTGGTCAACACCGACCCGCCGTACAACGTGAAGGTCGAACCCCGCAGCAATAACGCTATCGCGGCCGGCAACAGCAGCTTTGCCAACCCGAACAAGCATCACCAGAAGTTTGACTTGGAACGTCACCCCGAGAAGGCCAAGGCAACACACAAAAAGATGCGAGCTAAGGATCGACCGCTCGCCAACGACTTCGTGACCGATGAAGCGTTCGATGAGTTGTTGGATGCATGGTTTGGCAACATGGCGCGGGTGTTGGAACCGGGCCGTGGTTTTTACATTTGGGGCGGCTATGCCAATCTCGGCAACTACCCGCCGTACCTCAAGAAGCATGAACTCTACTTCAGCCAAGGGATCGTGTGGGACAAACAGCATCCGGTGTTGACCCGCAAAGATTTTATGGGCGCGTTCGAGATCTGCTTTTACGGCTGGCGCTTGGGAGCGGGGCATGAATTCTTTGGGCCAAACAACGCGACTGATCTGTGGCATGTGAAGAAGGTCAACCCGCAATCGATGGTCCATCTCACCGAGAAGCCCGTCGAGTTGGCGGTGCGGGCGATGCAATACTCGTCGCGTATGGGCGAGAACGTGCTCGATCTGTTCGGTGGCAGCGGCAGCACGTTGATTGCCGCCGAGCAGACGGGGCGCAAGGCTTTCCTGATGGAAGTCGATCCGCCATATTGTGATGTGATCGTCGAACGCTACGAGAAGTTTTCGGGCAAGAAAGCCATCCGCGTTCCAGCCAACGAAAAAACCCCGGCGTTGGCCGGGGCATAGGATCGCTGCGATAAAGATGCTGGATCATCGCGTTTCGTGATCCAGCATCTCTTGATGCCAACGGCAGAGTTCGATCTCATCGTCCGTTGCATGACGGATGGTCCGGATGTGGGGTGTGGCGTTGCCGGTCAGTTGGACCAGCGCTGCGTGCCCCAATTCGCGGGCCTGAAGTTCATTGGCCGCATCGACCAAAACGTAGGTGGCCAGCGTGGCGACGTAGTAGGTAGTCATCATGGTTCTCTTTTGTGTCGGCTTAGTAAAGGTGACGTTACTAACTGCCCTCGCTAGTCAAGCCAACTTTACTAGTGAGGTCGTCAACAACAAACACCCCTACGCTGCTAACGTGGGGCGTTGAGTAGCCAAAGCCTGGCAGCTAGCGCTGCCGGCGTTTGGGCTTGGGCAGCGGTGGGTCGAGTTCGTCGGCGACCGCCAGTAGCAAATCGAGCAGGTCGTGGGCGTCGAGCCGAGTCGAACGCCGACCGGCTTCCAGTTCGGTTTGCAAGATTGTGGTCACTTTGCGGATGGCGTCCGCGACGCGAAGTTCATTTTCCATGGTGGTTGATGCTCCTACTTTGCGGCGGCGAAATGCCCACGCTCGGTTTTGGTGAAACGAGCCTCTTTCCCCTTGGTGTTGATCTCGCGCATGATCGCGCTAAAGAGCGTGGCATGCGGCGTCTTGCCGCCGGGGCTGGTCCACAACCCTTGGGTCGTCATCGCCTCAATCAGCTGCGGGCAATTCAGAGGTTCCTTGGAAGAAGCCAAGACTTTAATCGCCGCATCGAGCGCGCTCATTTTCTTGGGCTTGGGTTCCTTGGCCGGGCGTTTGGTTCTCGGTTTGGATTCTTGTGTTTCAAGCTCGGCGATGTCGGCGGCAACCGCCTTGCGGGACTCGGCCAGCAACTTGGACGTTTGTTTTCCCTTCACGGCTTTGCCGGCGGTCTTGGTCTTCGGTGCTGCTTTTTTCTTCGTGGTCATGATTCGTCCTAGGAATGCAAATGGAAATGGCTGCCATCATCAGGCGGTGGGTACCACCCACCGCGACGCGCTCGTTGCGCGTTTCGGCTTTAGTAGGCGATTTCCCAAGCCCGCTTCGAGCCGTAGCGAAGTTGTTGGCCTTCGACGATGTAGACCACTTGGTCGTCGGGGACATCATCATCGTCGCCGTCTTGTTGGTTGAGTTCTTCGCCGGAAGCGAGGCCGGTAACGGCATTTTCAAAAGGCCAGTTCTGCTGGGTCATCAAGCGGACCTCGCTGTCGCCGCCGAGCGTATCGCGGTACTCCTCGAGGCGTTCAATCAGTTGGTCAATTGTCATGGTTCGTGCTCCTAAAAGTAGGTGGTGCTATTCGGCGTACACATGGTCGGCGATCCCGGCCGCTAGAAAATCAACAATCGCTTGCGTGAGTTCGTCGGCAGCCGGGATGTCCAAGCCGCGATCCCAATTGAAGGTTGTCACCTTGTCGGCGCTCCGTTGAATCCAAAGCTTGGAGATCCGGCTGTCTTCGAGTTCGTATTCGGCGACCTCGGCATGTTCGGGGAATACCAGGGCGTCGAAGCGGTGCCCATGCAACGTTCCGCTTACCCAAGTGCCGCCGCCCGAATTGCGGCGTTTGGGCTTGTTGATTCGCAGGTCGTGGCCGAGGTCGAAATCTTCATGGTTGGTCATCGTTGGTTCTCCTTGGGTTGTTGGAAACGTAATTCGTTCTGACAGACACACATGAGCCATGCGTTTGGAACGACATCAAGCGCTGAAGCGATTAATTCCAAAAGAATCTGCAGCTTTTCACTTTTAGGGCGACCGAAACCATGGCGGCTGAACATAACAAGGCAATTAATCCCGCAGCATTGGCGATTGCGGATGCCGCGCGGCTGCTCACGAAAGTCAGCGGCCGACCAATTGCCGAAGAATTGCTGCACCGCGATGTCAGCAACGGTGCGCCGACGAATGCCGATGGCACGTTGAATTTGGTGCGCTATGCCGCGTGGTTGGTGCGCGAGCTCCATCGCAGCGGGGAGGAAGCCCATGCCCAATGATCCACGCAAGCTTCGTCCGAGCGAGCTGTGCCGTTTATTAAACTCCACGCCGCTCGGCGAAGTTTTGAATGAACGGCAATTGCATCGGCACCGCACCCGCGCGGGTCTGCGGATCGGTGACGCACGACATGTCGATCTGCTGCGCTACACCGCGTGGTTGGTCGAACAGCACCATACGCCCAAGCCCGAGCTGACCGGCGATCCGTATGAAAAACTCAAAGACCGCGCCCGCGCTCGTAATGCCGCGATTGCGCTCGCCGGTAGAGACATCGGCGACTTACCGGAGGTCGTGAATCCAGAACGTAAAGCGCAAGCGGCTGCCGACTTTCGGTTCTTCTGTGATTCGTATTTCCCGCTGACGTTTCATCTGCCGTGGTCGCCCGACCACATCAAGGTCATCAAGATGATCGAGCAGGCCGTGCTGCAAGGCGGCCTGTTCGCGATGGCCATGCCGCGCGGTAGCGGCAAGACGACAATCTGCGAGTGCGCCTGTATCTGGGCAGCCCTCAATGGCCATCGGGAGTTTGTCTGCCTGATCGGATCTGACGAAGGGCATGCCATGGACATGCTCGAGTCGATCAAGATGGAACTCGATGGGAATGATCTGTTGCTTGAGGACTATCCCGAGGTCGTTTATCCCATCCAGGCCTTGGACGGGATCGCCAACCGTTGTAACGGCCAACTTTACAAGGAAGAACGAACGCACATCGGCTGGACAGCCCGCGAGATCGTGTTACCGACAATGCCGGGCAGCAAAGCAAGCGGGGCCATCATCAAGGTCGCCGGGATCACCGGTCGTATCCGTGGCATGAAGTACAAGCGTTCCGATGGCCGAACCGTTCGCCCCACGCTCGTGGTGATCGATGATCCGCAAACCGACGAATCAGCGCGGTCGTTATCGCAATGCGCGACCCGCGAGAGCATTCTTGCGGGGGCGATCCTTGGTCTCGCCGGTCCCGGCAAAAAAATCTCAGGCATCATGCCGTGCACGGTGATCCGGCCAAGCGACATGGCAGACAACATTCTCTCCCGCGACAAACACCCCGAGTGGAACGGGCAACGAACAAAACTGGTCTACGCTTTCCCGGCCGATGATAAATTGTGGCAGCGCTATGGAGAACTCCGCGCCGAGAGCCTCCGCACCTGTGGAGATCATCATTTGGCGACGGAGTTCTATGCCGCCAACCGCGAGGCAATGGACTCCGGGGGCCAGATTGCCTGGCCTGAACGATTCAACCATGACGAACTGTCGGCCATTCAGCACGCCATGAATTTGCGGCTGCAGGACGAAGCGGCCTTCTTTGCCAATTACCAAAATGAACCGTTGCCCGTGGAAACGCCGGGCGATGAAGAATTGACGGCTGACCAGATCGCAGCCAAGGTCAATCGTATTGCCCGCGGGATTGTCCCGATCGGCTGCAACCACCTAACGATGTTCATCGATGTCCAGCAGGCGTTGTTGTTCTACGTCGTGGCAGCTTGGGAAGATGATTTTACGGGCTACGTGATCGATTACGGAACGTTCCCGGATCAGCAACGGCCATACTTCACGCTTCGCGATGCGCGGCACACGCTCAGCACCGTGACAAAGGCGGCGGGACTCGAAGGATCGATCTACGCCGGCCTCGAAACGTTGACCTCGTCCTATCTCGGTCGCGAGTGGCGACGCGACGATGGGGCGATGCTCCGCGTTGAACGCTGTCTGATCGACGCCAACTGGGGTTCCAGCACCGACGTCGTCTATCAGTTCTGCCGCCAATCGTCCCATGCTGGAATCATTCTCCCGAGCCACGGTCGCTTTGTCGGCGCGTCAAGCCAGCCATTCTCGGAGTACAAACGCCGACCTGGCGACCGCGTCGGCCACAACTGGCGGATGCCGAACGTTGCCGGCAAGCGCGCGGTGCGACATGCGGTGTACGACACCAACTACTGGAAAACGTTCGTGCATGCGCGGTTGGCCGTGACGATGGGCGACCGAGGGTGCCTTTCGCTTTTCGGCGAAAATCCGGACCAGCATCGGTTGTTGGCCGAACATCTTACCGCCGAGTATCGCGTCCGCACCGAAGGGCGTGGCCGGACGGTGGACGAATGGAAGCAGCGGCCCGAGCGCGGCGACAACCACTGGTTCGATTGCTTGGTCGGTTGTGCCGTCTCGGCGTCCATTCAAGGCAGCGTGCTGGAAGGATCGGGTGGCAAGGTTGTCCCGCTCAAACGAGAGCGGGTGAGTTTTGCCGAGCTGCAACGAAAAAATCGCCTCTAGCAAAAAAAATGCCTTGGCGATTGCTCGCCAAGGCTGTCGGGGCGATTGGGGCAGTAACCGCCACCGACACGTCTAGCCTAATAGTTTCACGGCGCACGTCAAGCAACTTTTCTCAATAGAAAAATCGCCAACTGCCTTGAGCGTTTAATGCCATGAAAAATTTCGAAATATTTTTGAAGTTACCCGGACAAATTTCATTCCACGGAGTAGTTCCAACTGTAGTGATGTCTGCACTCGTTCTGGAATGCTTCGATGCCCGACGAACTCGATGACGCGATCCGCCAAAACGCCCAAGGGCCTGCCAAGGCTACGGGTGACGCGGGCAGCGTCGAGCAACACAAGCTCAGCGACCAAATCGAAGCTGACAAATATCTGGCTTCGAAGCAAGCGGCCAAGTCCAAGCGTCGTGGTCTGTCGTTCAACAAGTTCGTTCCACCGGGAGCCGATTGACCGTTGTTTACTTGGCTCTCCAACTTGTTTGCTACCAAGTCGTCTCGTGCCATCCCCCTTGTGCGGGGCCGTTACGACGCGGCAGTTACCAACGACGACAATCGTCGTCATTGGGCCAACGCCGATGGGATGTCGGCCAACTCGGCCAATAGCCCCGAAGTCCGCCGCGTGCTGCGGAATCGCTCGCGCTACGAAGTCTCCAATAACAGTTACGCCCGCGGGATTGTGCTGACGCTCGCTCATGATGTGGTTGGTACTGGTCCTCGGTTGCAGATGCTTACGAGCAATCCTGAAGCCAACCGGAGGATTGAACAAGAATTTTGCCGCTGGTCGAAAGCCA
The DNA here is from genome assembly GCA_041736895.1 of Pirellulales bacterium. Classification (GTDB taxonomy): domain Bacteria; phylum Planctomycetota; class Planctomycetia; order Pirellulales; family JALHPA01; genus JANRLT01. Next base: position 275 of record JBGSSS010000014.1, on the reverse strand, counting down.
TTGGTCTTGCGGCGCTGCTCCGCACAATGCGGATGGCGCGGGCTACTGACGGCGAGGCGTTCGCGGTACTCACAAGCAACGAACGAGTCGCTTCAGAGATCCAACTCGACCTGCGTTTGGTAGAAGCAGATCAGGTCTGCACGCCTGATTTGAATCTTCGGACCACCAACTCGGTCGATGGAATTGTTTTTGATCAGGCCGGGAACCCGACCGAATACCATGTCCTCCGCAAGCATCCGGGCGAATCGGCATCCGGTCTGAATCGTGATTACGAC
>JBGSSS010000001.1:0-22104 GCA_041736895.1 Pirellulales bacterium | reverse complement strand
GATCGAGCATCGTCTTCTGCTTTATCTCCATTGCATGAGAATGGGCCGCGCGGATCCGGCGGGCGGTTTCGGGCCGGCGGGAACTGGTCTGCTTGGATTAGCCGGCGCGTTCGCGGCGCGCTGCAGCTTTGGGTCACTTTTGCGCGAGACATTCGACGGCGAAGACCCCTGCCCTTTTTCATCCTCGTCTTCGTTCAAGATTTCATCGAGCACATCTTCGATATCGTGAAACGCCTTGGCCTTGGTCGTGTCGAAGATCTTGCGCCAGCGATTCACGCGCTTGTTCGACATGCCGGTTGCATTCTCGAGCTCCATGCTGACCGATTGCTCGGTCCCTGGCACACTCGCATGGACGGCGAGTCGGCCGTTCTCGCGGTATTCGTAGGTGACCTGGATCGGCCAGCCCTTGGGCAATTGCGGCGGCAGGTCGCGGACGACGGCGCGGCCGATCAACGAGCAATGCGTCGGCTCGCGGCTTTCGCCTTCGAGGACGCTGACGACGATCGAGGTTTGGTTCTCGCGTTTGGTGACGAACTTGTCGACCTTCTTGGCCGGCAGCGCGGTGTTGCGCGGGATGATGATGACGTTTTGCTTGCGCTGTGTACGCTGATCGAGACCTTCGATGCCGAGACTATGCGCGTTGACGTTGGTGACCTTGAAGCTCGATCCGGAGACGCCTTCGCCGGACGCTTGCTTGTAGAGCAAATGCCGCGCGTAGATCGCGGCTCCGCGCGCGACCGCTTCGTCCGGATGAACGCCGCGCTCTGGCGGTTTTTTGGTCATTTCCAAGAGCATCTTGGCGATCATCGGCATCCGCGTCGAGCCGCCGACAAGGATAATCCGATCGACCGTCTCCCAAGTCGCACCCGCCGCCTGAATCAACTGACGACACGTATACGCCGTGCGTTCGACGAGCGCTTCGGTCAGTTCCTCGAACGTGTCGCGCGTGACGGCGACCGCTTGCGTGTAGCCCGAGTGACGAATCTCGAGGATCGCTTGCTGTTGAAAGGTGAGAGCTTGCTTCACCTGCTCGGCATGCTGAATGATGTTCAACCACGCCTGGTTGTCAGAGCGCGGATCGAGGCCGTGCGCCTGATAGAAGCAATCGGCGCCGTAGTTGGCGAGCGCTTCGTCCCAATCGCGTCCGCCGAGTTTCACATCGCCGTCGGTGGCGAGCGTTTTGACATCGCCGGGGCGCAGATCGAGCAGCGTCACGTCGAATGTCCCGCCGCCAAGATCGTAAACCAAAATGCGCAGCGGCTTGAGCGCCGCGCCGGTCTTCTCGTCGAGGTACCCAAGCTGTTCGCCGTACGCGAGCGCCGCGGCCGTTGGTTCGTTGACGATGTCGAGCACGTTCAAGCCAGCCATCTCGCCGGCGTGCGCTGTCGCGCGGCGGCGCGGTTCGTCGAAATACGCCGGCACCGTAATGACGACCGCCATCTCGCCGCCGTGGATCGCGACGGCATCGTCCTTGAGTTGCTTGAGGATCGTCGCCTGGATCACCTCGGGCGGAAGCTGCTGCCCGCGGATCGGCCGCGAGTAGAACTTCTTGCCCATGTCGCGTTTGGGACAGATCGCGACGCTATTGATGTCGGTCAGGGCGTGCTGCTTGGCCGCGTTGCCGACGACAATTTGATCCTCGTCAAAGAAGACCACACTCGGCGTCAGGATTTGCCCTTCGGAATTCGGGACCATGACGGTCCGGCCCGCATCGGTCACCGTCGCCACGGCCGAATACGTCGTCCCAAGATCGATGCCCAGCGGATGCGGATTGGCCATAACCCTCGAATGTCCAAACGAAAACGCCCATGTTCATGGGCTTGGAATCCAGAGCTACTATTATGTTTAAGAATGCTTGAAGTTGCTATGGCTGGCCGCAATTAAACTTCCTGCCCTGGTCACTGATTAATCGAAAAGAAAAGCACGTTCTGTTGGGGCAGAACGTGCTTGATGTAGAGGCTGCGTGACAAAATTTCGCCTAGGTTCGTCGCTTGTAGAGCCACACACCGACGATTGCCAAGCAAGCCAGTCCGAGCGTGCCTGGTTCGGGAATCGCCGCGACTTGCGCCGCGGACAAGGCGACATCGTGCAATTGAAACTCCTGCACCGTGGTCAGCCGAGCAGCATAATTCGTCGCGCCCGCGCCGTTGTAGCGGCCGATGGCCATGCCGTTGTACGACATCTGCCCCAGGTTCGTATAGCTGTCGGTGTCGATCAATTGACCATCAATATAGAATTTGACTTCCTTCGCAACGGCATCATGCGTGACAACGGCCCAATGCCAATTACCGTCAGTGACGATGCCCGCGGGATTGACGGTCGCGTAGTTTCCGTAAAAAACGTTGCTGCTGGTGCCGAAGATGGCTCCATGCGCTTCGCCGGTGAGCGAGGAATTGTAATTGAGATTGAACCCTTTACCGCCCACGTTATCCCCCATCAATCGGCCGTTGTTCGTCGACGAGTCCAAGGTCTTGAAGCGCACGGCCATCGTCGAAGAGTTGCCGTCGAGCGCGGCGATGCTGGCGCTGTTCGGAAGGAGGATATAATCGGTCCCTTCGGCGGCCCCGAGGGGGTTATTGAAGTAGATGGCGTTGCCGCCCCCTTCACCCGGGACGTAGGTTGGCCCGCCTACGAGAGTGGCATGATTGCCATTGCCGCTTTGATCGAGCAAGTTGTTCTGAAAGGTGTAGTGAACAACAACAGCGGCTGAAATTTGCGGCGCGCAAAACAACAGCGCGGTCAAAAAGAGAAAACACGAGATGGCACGATGCATTAGCGGTATTCCTGCTCCAAGTAGTAATTGGTCACGGCCTCGACAGGATGCCGCGAGCTTGGAGTTAGGGTAATTGTGCCGATGGCCCAGTCAATGATATCGGGAGATTTTTATCCACTTTCATGTCGCTTCTTATTCGGAGGTTTTTCAAACTGTCGCCGAACTCAAGCCGGACACCAAACTTCTCCGCGCGAAAGTTCCAAAACATCCCCATTCCAAAGCTGAAAACTGGCCGTTTCAAGATTGGTGAAAACTTTGTCGGGCAACTCGAAATTCGCCTCTTCCGCTTCGCGGCGAACCGTGCGCGCGAGGAGTTCCAGCATCACCGGCCGTCCCCGATATCCAGGCGTGAACCGCCCCGATTCGCTCCAGGTTTTTGCCATCTCGGACAGCACCACGACGGTACCGCGGCGTTGATCAAAGGCACATCGTTCGCCGACGCTACCGCCGATGACCAACGTCCCCGCGCGCTGCGCGAGCGCCGCGTCGTCTCCCGCGTTACCCACGACGACGATCAGTCCTCGGCGTTGGTATTGGCCCGCGCCGTGGCCCGCGTTGCCGGCGACGAGAATCGTGCCGCCGCGTTGGCCGCGAAGGCTGCCGGGATAACAGCCGCCGAGATTGTCGCCAGCCGAACCGGTCACCGCGATCGTGCCGCCCCGTTGCTGCACGCCGAGATAATGCCCCGCATCGCCGTGAATAGCCAGCGTGCCGCCGGACATTTCCGCGCCGCATTCATGCGCTGGCGAGCCGTGGACCTCGATACGCCCACGGCTCATCGCGCGGCCGACGCGAGCGAGCCGCGCGAGTTCGCCCTCGATGCGCAGAATCCCATCGCCGAGCGAACCGCTGACTTGAAATATCTCGCCGACTGCGACATTGCGGTTGCCCAGCAACAGCGGCGTGCGCTCGATTTCACCAAGGTTACGATTCTGCCACAATTCCGGCAGCAAGGGGCTAGCATCGACGCGAGTCGGGAACGCGGCCAGAGTCGTCAGGGTCAGAGGCATTGCAGCGGGATGAAGGACGCCAATCGAGCCAATTGCAAGGACGGAAATATAGCATATCCGGTTTCCTTTCGAGCAAAAATGTTGGCGAATGATTGTTGCAAGACTTATTTAAAAAAGAAAACAGGCAACAGAGAAAAGGTGGTGTTTTCTCCCTTATTCCTTTTCCCTTTTTCATTTCCTTTTCTCTGGCTTGCTAGAGATCGGCCCCGGGATGGATTACAACTGTCAGTGTGAGGGTGCTTGGATCACAGGAGTAAATGGGGAGCATGCGCTATGGACGATACCGCGACTCGAATCATGCACGCCGCGGGTCAGATCTTTGCCGATAAAGGGTTTCAAGCGACGACGATTCGCGAAATCTGTGCGTTGGCCGAAGTGAACCTGGCCAGCGTGAATTATCATTTCCGCGACAAAGAAACGCTCTACTACGAAACGCTCAAGCACGCCGAAGAGCAGATGATCGCCAAGTTTCCGATCCCGGCGTGGGAATCGACGGTCCCAGCCGAAGAACGGCTGTACGATTTTGTCTTTAACATGCTCTCGCGGCTGCTCAACACGGAGCTCGCGCCGTGGCAGCATCGGCTGATGATGCGCGAGGTCATGCAGCCCACCGCCGCCGTGCGCGAATTGGCCGAGCGCTACTTCCGTCCGCATTTTGCCCTGCTGAATTCGATCGTCGGCGAATTGCTTCCGGCGGGAACGAGCGAAGCCCAGCGGCATCTCGCGGCGCTGAGCATCATTGGTCAGGTCGTGCATCACCGCGTCGGCCGCGAGATCATCACGATGCTCTTGCCGCCCGAAGAATTCGCCGCCGGCTTCGACCCCGCCAGCCTGGCCCGGCATATTACAGCGTTTAGTCTGCAAGGATTGCGGAAGCTGCACTAGAACGTAGCTATCTCAATAGCAGCCCGCGGCGTAAGCAAGGGAGTGTCACGCAGACGAAACTCCCTCGCTTACGCATCGGGCTGCAAAAGTTTGGCCCCGGCGAAGCGCAGCAAATAATCGGCCGTCCGCCGCGCGGCTTGCCCATCGAGTTCGCCGAGCTCCAAGCGCACGATTTCGGTGCGACCCGCGCGGTCCAGACTGGGGTCGGCCAAATAGCGATTTGAGATCTCAATAAGTTCGGCTTGCGAAAACGCTTCGCCCACGCCGCCGCCGGCGTTCATCTTGGCGTAGTGGGTGTAATACTTGAATCTCGTCGCGGAATAGCCGTCGGTGCGATTCTCCGGCCCATCGTAGAAGGTGCTGATCATCGGCACATCGACGCAAGCCCCTTCGATGAACAACGTCGAGCCGGGGGAAAAGACCACATCGGTCGCGGCTAAGAGCGATGCCAGATGCCGCTGATCCTCGGGCGGCAAATCCCAGCTCAGCTTCGAATCGCGGACTGGCGGAACTTCGACCTTCACGTTCGGACCGGCCAACGCCAGGTACTGATCGATCGATTCTTTCCAGTGGCCCTGCACCACTTGCGGGTGCAAACGAATCCAAAGATAACACGGCTCCGCGAATTGCTGCTGCTCGACCGCGGCGGCCAGTTGGCGAAGAATCTCGACCTGCTGTGGCATGACGCCCGGGTTGATTGTGCCGAACATGAGGAGCTTGGCGTTGTCGGGAACGCCCTGCGAGCGCCGCCATTCCGCGCGGTCAAACGAATCGCGAAACCCGGCCAGATGATCGAACTGCGCGGCGCCGCTCCAATACGTATGCTCGCGAGGAAAGTGATGCAGCTCGACCGCTTCATCGGCCATCAACTGGCTCCAGACGAGCAGCTCGTCCGGCATCGCCCCCATGTAACCTTTGCTCGTGAGATTGTCCCACGACAGCATCACCGTCGCACTCGGAATCCGCAAACGCTTCGCCGCGCGGAGCAAATGAATATCGTCCCGAGAATAGCCGGGCGTTCCGGCGACGACCAAGTCGGGTTTGTGCTTTTTCAGGACCGGATCAAAGTCTTTGCCCGAGAACCACCACGACTCGAGCGCCAAATGCATCTTGCGAAAGATGGGCCAGCGGCCAAGCACCGAATTCATCGCGCGGCAACAGTAATACAGTTTGGGCGAGTTCGACTTGAAGCGTTCGTTCTTATGATTGAGCGTGTCACCGAGCGCGGGGTTCATCAGCAAGTACTGGCGTAGGTTGATCAAATACGATTCCACACGGCCGCATTTCGTCGGCATCGGCTCCAAATGAATGTGCGGGTGCGCGAACTCGCGTTGAAAGTATTCTTCGCCGGCATTCGGCGAAACGACGATCAACTCGCAGCCGGCCTCGAGCAGGTACTCGCTGATCTTGGAGCGCAGCAGCATCCGCGCCTGAAAGCCATGCGTAATGTTTAGCAATATTTTCATCAGCGTGTTCTCATCTCAACCCGACGCGTAAGCGAGGGCGTGCCGGAAATGTATTTCGCCCTCGCTTACGCGTCGGGTTAGGATTGGGAGTCAATCATGCAGGCTGCGGCACATCCTTGGGATCAATTCGCCGAATCGCGAAGAGATCTTCTCCCGGCTCATTGTCGCCGACGATCGTCGAAAAGGAACAGGCGAATCCGAGTTGCTGCAAGGCTGTTTTCGTCGTGGCATTGAACGAGTTCGGCTTGCCGTACGGGTAGCAAAACGGCCAGACCGCTTGCGGAGCCAGGTTCGCCTGCAACAGTTCCATGCAACGAGCCAAATCGCGCTTCTGCTCTTCCTCGGTGAGCGTCGCCAGGGCTTGATGCGCGTGGGTATGCCCGCCCAAGAGCATGCCCGCCGCCTGCATTTGCCGAGCCTCGTCCCACTGCACATACAACTCGCGCGAGAACGCCGCCGGATCGCCGAAATGCTGGGCAAAGAGCTGGCCCAGGACTTGATTTTTGATCTCTTCGGAAAGCTGAAAGTTGAGCATGTACTTGAACGCCGCGACCTCGGGCGTATCCCAGCGATACGTCTTGGCGACGGTGGCCTGATCAACTTCGGGAAGCGGAGCCGGCTGAACCGATTTCAACGCGGCGAGAAACTTTTGTTGGTAGTCCTGAAACTCCATGTCGGCCATCAGGAAGTGATTCTGATGAACATTGACGACGCGCTGCTCGTCGATCGCTCCGGTCACCAAAAAGAAGAGTCCCTGGATCGAGCGTTCTTGAAGGATCGGAGTCACTGACTCGAAATGCTCGCGCGTGCCGTCATCGAACGTGAGCAAACAGAGCGGCCGTTGTGGTTGGTACTTGCCGCCGAGAAACGCAAGCGCCGATTCGAGCGTCGCCATATCGTGGGTCTCGCGCAGCGCATCGACTTGCCGCACAAAGGCATCGAGCTCCATCCCCTTGAGACGCGGAAAGCGGCTCCGGGCGAAATCTCGCACATAGTGGTACATCACAACGCGCAGCATCACGAACTCATCGAAAAGTTAATTCGGCCGATCCTGATCGCCATCCGCCGACGTGAGATACACTTCCGTCTCTGGATCGAGGCTTCGCCCGGCCGGGTCCAAAAAATTCCACACGACACTCGTCGCGGACTTCGTGAACTCCACAGGGCTCAAGCGCTTGGGCAAGACCGGATCGCTGCCCGAATCGAGTTGAAACCCGGCCAACCCGGCGTGAGCTTCTCGCAGCGTACAATTGAAGTCGGCGTAGACGCACACATCCTCGGCGGCGACGATCTCAAGCTGCCGGCTCAGTGCGGCATAAGCGTCGGCATCGACCGCCAAAAATTCGACGGTCCGCAGCATCTTCAGCGGCGTCGACTGCAGCTCGCCAATCCGATAAACGCAAAGCCCAGCGAGCTTCCCCCGCGCATCGCGCGCGAGGAGAACTTTGTACTGAAAAACGGGATGATCCAAGTAACGCGCACGCAAATACGCTGATGTACGGTCAACGCTGAACAACTGCGGCGCGAATTCTGTACCCCAAAGCTCATCCCAATCTTGCAAGTCCGCAGCAAGCGCTTGCTGCACGCTGACGCTGCTGTCAGCGGATGAAAAGGCAGGCGGCTTTTCTCGCGCATGCCAATACACCTGATAGCGCAGCTTGTCTTCGGGCTTGCAACTCTCGAGCAATTCCGCGAGCAACGGCCACGAGAACAACCGCACGCTACGCAGCATCGCCGGCACGAGCTGGTACCGCAGCAAGCGATACATATTCATGGCCAATTTGTTTGCGCCCAGCGTGCCAACAACTTGATAGCCGTGCTGCTTAGCCTTTTCCAACAACCCGAGTCCGAGTCCAAACTGCCGGTACTCCGAGGCGACGCTCCAAATCGCGTACCAGCCAGCGGTCACCGCGCGGCCGTGATCGGTGCAGTCGTTGGCAATGATCCCCAGCATGCCGCCGATGGTTGAGCCACGCTTCGCCAAGATGATTCCGGATTGTCCCGGCTCTGGCGTATCGCGGCGATCATATTGATATTGCCACTTGAGAAACTCCATGTCGCGCGACAACAAATGCCCCGGCTGCCAATGCGTGTGAATGTATTGCTGCACGTCCGCCAGATCGGCGCGCGTGGCCCAAACATAGGACCATTCGGAATTGGCGGCCGAGGAGCTCATAAAGAATAAAGCGAGTGGCAAGTGACCCGTTTCAAGCACGCTGCGCCAGCGCCGACTCGATAGCCGCGAGAGAATTCAACGCCAGCAACTCCTCGGTCTTGAACTTCGTCTGCGTTTCGCTTTCCAAGAGCATCATGAATTCCAAATGCGCGAGCGACGTCCACAACGGATACGTTTCCCACGAAGCTTCGTCCGGAATCTCCGCGGCGGAGACGCCGAGCACCTCGCCCAGGATCGTTTTGATTTGCTCGCGGTTCATGCGGTTCGTATCTCAAGATAAGCGGGGATTTCTAATGCAGCAGACTTCAAGTCTAACTCAAACTGATTCTCCCCAATCGGCTGAAACCCGTGCCGCGGATAGTAATCCGCCACCTGCCCATTTTTTGCCGTGGGAATATACTGGCCGCGCAGGTTATGCCGCCCCGACTCGCGGGCATTCTTCGCAAGCCACGCCAAAAACGCCGTTTCGATGCCGCGGCCCAAAACGCGGCAACTCAGCAGCAACGTGTCGATCGTGACAACGTCACCCGCTGGCTTCAAGATGGCGAGGCCCGTGACGCCATGATGGCCAAAGCGATCGGCGACGGACAAGAGCGAAACCTCGGCACCGTCCGCGGCCAGTTTCTGCAACTCCGGCGCGGTGTAGCGGCGCGTCGTGAGATTGAATTGATTCGTCCGCTGGCAAAGCTGCGCGGCGCGCGAGAGACTCGCCTCGTTGAGCCGCTCGATGGTGATTTTTTGTTCGAGCGACGACAGGTAATCTTCAAACGAGACGGCCGACTTACGAAACTCTTTGCGCTCGCGCTCCGCGCGATAATTTTGATTCCGCTCAGCATCTTCGCTCGTGATTTGCAGACGATTGAAACAGCTCAATTCCTGCAAAAACTCGGGCCACGCCGAGACATCCGGCGGCATCTCCGGCACGAGCACCATTGGCAGTGCTTGACGGACCCATTCGCGTTCCGCCGGATTGTCGTCGATGAAAACCAGGCTATCCAAGCCGAGATTCAACTCCTCGGCCAACTCGCGGAGATTCGTTGCTTTGTCTTGCCAATTGATCCGTTCGGCCGCGATGTACTCGCGGCGGAGCAACATCTCGGGATGCTGTGCGAAGACCTCGGCAACATCCGCCGCGTTGTTCTTGCTGCAGAGCGCCAGGATCGTGCCAGTCGCTTGCCAATTGCGGGCGACACGCTGCACATCGGCGTAGGCGAGTCCGAGGCCTTCGTTACCAAGTTCGATGCCGCTCCAACCCGCTTCGCCGACAACACCACCCCAGAGTGTGTTATCGAGATCAAAGACGGCAACTTTGCGAAGCTTGCCGCGCGCGGCGGCCATCGTCGCGGCGATCGTTTCGGCGAGCGCGTAGACGCCGCGATCATTGAGCCGCATCCGCGCGAGATACCAGAGCCGTGCGTCCCAAAACGCATCACTCCCCCAGCGTTTCAGCGCCGCGGACCAATTCAACAAATGAACGCGCGGCTCCGCGGCGGCGAATTGGCGGAGTTGCTCTTCAAGTTGTCGGACCGCGAGCTCGCCCCGCGTCGCCGCCACGGGATTGATGACATTCGCGTCCGGCGCAAAGCGCTCCGGATGCAAAACAAGCAGACAATCCCCCTCGGGCACGCGCGCTAGATATTGGCCGATCGCATCGACAAGTTGCCCCGCCGCATCGGCGGCCAAGTCCGCTTGTGCCTGCTCGGACATGCGAGGATTTTCATAGAGCGGCTGCAGGAGATCTTCGACGGCCGTGACAATGACCAGACTCGAAACGGGGCTTTGATAGACGAGCGAGTTCGGATCTTGCAGCAAGCTAGCGATCTGGCCGAATTCGCCAGCTTGAATGCGGCAGGCAACCCCTCGATTCGCGAACGACCCGGATAAAAACGCCGGGAGCCAGTCCAGATTGAACGTGCTCAAGCAAACGGTGCGCGCAAGCTCTTGCTCAGCTTGGGTTTGTCGCAAAAGCTGCTGCCCGGCGGCACGAATTTTGCGCAATTCCGAGGCTTCGGGGAGCAAGCGTGTCACGATTTTGTCCAAACAAGTCCGAGTGGCGTCAATAATGCAGAGAACTCTATCGTATCTTGGAAAGCAATTTTTTTCCAAGCGGTAGCTGCCCGGAGGAGGTGTCACCCATAAAGTCACTCCTTGACACTTTCTCCAAATCGCGGTAAGTTATTAGCGTTGCTGCAAATGCAATAAGTCCCGTCGCCAGAACACCTTTCGGCGGAAAATCGACTCGATTTTCGCTGCCGATTCCGGTGTGTACGGAGATGCTATCTCCTGACAGCATCGAGGGTTACGTATTTCCTGAACGAAATATCGTTAAGGAATTCCTGATCCTTGATGAGTCTGAGATACGCTTGTAGACGGATAATTGAGTCAGCAACCAAGGGTATGAAGGGAAGCTGGTCTGGTCGTTTGTCCCTGGCTTCCACTGATCTGGATTGTTTGCAAGGCGAATGTCCCGATGAAACGAACCTGGGCGAATGCTGGAGAGAAAGACGCATGACTCTTTCTTGCATGGCCCTGGCAGCCGTAAATTTGACAGCGAAAGCGACGCGCGATGAATGCCACCGAAGTGCTGCGGATCGTGGATGCGATCCACCGCGATAAAAACATCAACAAAGAAGTCGTCTTCCAGGCGATCGAGTCCGCGTTCGTCTCCGCTGCTAAAAAATATTACGCTGAAACCGACGAAATAGTCGTCAATATCGACCGCAAAGACGGTTCGATCGCCGCCAGCCTGAATGGCTCGCCGCTCGACTTCGAAGAAGCCATCGGCCGCATTGGCGCGCAAACGGCCAAGCAAGTTATTATCCAAAAAATCCGCGAAGCCGAACGCGACGCCCTCTTTGACGAATACAATGATCTCCAAGGGCAAATGCTCTCGGGCGTTGTCCAAAAATATGAGGGTGCCGCCGCGACGGTCAGCCTCGGCAACACCGAAGCGATCTTGCCCAAGAGTGAACAAATTCCCGGCGAGACGCATCATCCGAATGAACGCGTCCGCGCCACCGTGTTCGAGGTCAAGAAGCAAGGCTCGCGCGTCAAGATCATCCTCAGCCGCATCCGCCCACAATTGGTGCAGCGGTTGTTCGAGCAAGAAATTCCCGAAATCGCCGATGGTGTGATCGAAGTCCGCGCGCTTGCCCGCGAACCAGGGTACCGCTCCAAGGTCGCTGTGAGCAGCTCGGATCAACGTGTCGATTGCGTCGGGGCTTGCGTCGGGGTGCGCGGCAATCGGATCAAGAACATCGTCGATGAACTCGGCGGTGAACGGATCGATATTGTTCGCTGGAGCGACGACCTCCAAGCCCTGATTCCCAACGCTCTGCAGCCGGCCGAGGTCGACGAAGTCATCCTTTGCCAGATGCTCGGCCGCGCGATTGTCCTGGTCCGCGAAGATCAACTTTCGCTCGCCATCGGACGCCGCGGACAGAATGTGCGCCTGGCGAGCAAGCTCTCGGGCTGGGACATCGAAATCATGACCCGCGAAGAGCTCGACGAACAAATCGGCCGCGCGGTGCAAGGGTACAGTGCGATCGAGGGCGTGGGCGAGGCACTAGCGGAGAAGTTGGTCGGCGAAGGGTTTCTGTCGTACGACGATCTGTCGATCATCGAGCCAGACGCGCTGATGGAGATGGGGGGTTTGAGCGAAGAGCAAGCCTTGGTGATCACGGAGAAGGCCGAATCGATGGCGGCCGAAGCCGAAGCCGCGGCCGCCGAAGAGCGCCGCCGTCAACGCGAGCAAGAACGCATCGCCAAGGCAACCGCCGACGCCGATGCGCTGGAGCAAGCAGAAAAATCGAAGCAACGCGGCGGGCGAATGCCTCCGCTCAGCAGCAGCCCCGATGGCTCGACCGCCTCCTAAGGCCTCGGATGTCGTCATGCTGCAAACAACAAAACAATGTGAGACTGTGTTTCTGGTTGATGTGTTTCCTGGTGAACAGTGTGTTTCTGGAGAGTGGTGTGGCCGAGCGATTCGGCCGTGTCGACGATTTCCGGTGTGCATTGCCCCTAAGGAGTCATCCATGAGTTAATTTTTCGACGATCGCCGGGCCGCTCGATTCGCGGCCCATCGATCACCCCGTAGGGAGAAGCCCCACTTGGCCGCTATTCGGATTTACGCCTTAGCCAAAGAGCTGCAGCTCGACAACAAAGACCTGGTAGACCTGTTGCCCAAAGCAGGAATCACGGGCAAAGGTTCGGCTTTGGCCAGTTTGACCGACGAAGAGACCGCGAAGCTCAAGGAGTTTCTCGGCAAGCGCAATCGCCCTGCGGCGGATCGTCCCGCAGCAGAGCGTCCGCTGGAACGCCCCGCTCCGACGGAGCGCGTGATCAAGAATCTTGATCAGCCGCGTGCCGGTTCAAAGCCCTCGCGCCCTGCTCCGGTAGAACCCGATGATGGCGGCAGCGCGCCTCCGGCAGAGCCAGTTGCATCGCCGCCGCGAGTTGCTGAAACTCCCGCGCCAGCGCCGACCATCGCGGCCACGATTGCCGAAAAGCCGGCTCCCGCTGCTGCGGCCGCCGCCACAGGCACTGCTAAAGAAAAGCCGGCCCCCGTCCAGCGTTCTTCCCCCTTGGGCGGTCGCATTCATCGTCCTCCGACGGGCAGCACCACGGCCGCGCTCATGGCGTCGCCCGATTCCGGGCCGCTGCGCCGTGACGATTATCTCGGCCCCTCGGGTGCCGCCGCACGCAAGCCGATCGACCTGGGCAGCGCGCGGAATCGCTCTGACCGCTCCGCTGGCGGAACGACTGGCGGTGAAGAGGGCCAAGGAAGACCCAAACCGCAACAGAAGCAGCCGGTCATCCGCGTCGCGCCGATGAACTTGGCGCCGATGCAGCCGATCAAGCCACTGAAGAGCAACGAACCGGCGCCGCAAAAGCCGGACATGAAGCTGCCGATGGATGTCATCCGTCAAACGAAGACGGGTGCGGCCAAGCCGCTGCAAGAGCACATGAAAAACATGGTGCAAAAGCAGGCCGACGCGGCGAAAGCCAAGTTGCGTGCGCCAGGCGCTGGCGAAGTCGATGCGGCTGGACGCAAACGCAGCCCCGGCAAAGGGGGCATGGTTGGCGGCGGCGAAGAGCTCGGCAAGACCCTGGGCGGCCGCGATGCGCGGACACTCAATCGCAAACGCAGTCCCTCCGCCCCGCGCAAGCCGGGTGACGATGATGCGCCGCTGAACTTGCGGCAACGCCAATCGTCGCGTTTCAAGCTGAAACGCTCCGGCAAGGGGAGCACCGCCGCGCCGCGCAAAAGCAAGGTCGTCGTCGATCTGCCTTGCACGCTCCGCGAGTTCTCGGAAGCCGCCGGTGTCTCCGCCGCGCAAGTCGTCATGAAGCTCATGAGCATGGGCATCACCATGACGATCAACAGCATGCTGGATCAAGAGACGGCCGAAATGCTCGCGCTGGAACTCGGGGTCGAACTGGAACTCCGCCAAGAACCGGACGCCGAAGAGGAACTCCTCAAGGAAGCCGACGCGCCGGACGACGAAGCCACGTTGGTAACGCGGCCGCCGGTTATCACGTTCCTCGGCCACGTCGATCATGGCAAGACCTCGTTGTTGGACCGCATCATCGGCATCGATGTCGCCAAGGGCGAAAGCGGCGGCATCACCCAGCACATCCGCGCGTATCAAATCGAACGCGGCGACAAGAAAATCTCCTTCGTCGATACGCCGGGCCACGAAGCCTTTACCGAAATGCGGGCGCGCGGGGCCAACGTCACCGACATCGCGGTGATTGTCGTCGCCGGCGATGACGGCGTCATGCCGCAAACCGAAGAAGCGATCAGCCATGCCAAGGCAGCCGGCGTGCCGATCATCGTCGCGCTCAACAAGATCGACCTGCCCGGCGTGAACATCGAACACATCTATCAGCAATTGGCCACGGCCGAATTGCTGCCGACCGAGTGGGGCGGCGAAGTCGAAGTCGTCAAAACGAGCGCCACCACCGGCGTCGGCATCGAAGACCTCATCGAGACGATCTTCACGATCGCCGAACTGCACGAGCTCAAAGCCAACCCGAACCGCATGGCGGTGGGGACCTGCTTGGAATCGTCCATGCACGGCGACCGCGGCGTGATGGCCAAGGTCATCGTGCAAAAGGGGACGCTCAAGGTCGGCGACCCGATCGTCTGCGGCGCGGCCAGCGGCTTCGTCAAGGCGATGTACGATACGCTCGACACGCGCAAGCGCCTCGAAGAAGCCGGCCCCTCGACGCCGGTCAATATCACTGGCCTGGACCAAGCTCCAAGCGCCGGCGAGCACTTCTATGTCGTGCCGGACATCATGTTCGCCCGCGAAGTCGCGGCGAAACGCGAAGTCCGCAATCGGGCGGTGATCCTCGGCGATCCGACCCGCGCGGTGACGCTGGAAAACCTGATGGAGCGTCTGGACAAGAACCAAGCAGCGACGCTCAATGTGATCATTCGCTCGGACACGCGCGGCTCGATCGAAGCGATCCTCAAGGAGCTCACCAAGCTCGATCACCCCGAGGTCAAAATCAAAGTCCTCATGGCGACCGTCGGCGGCGTCTCCGAAGGCGACATCCATCTGGCCGACGCCTCGCAGGCGATCGTGCTGGCGTTCAATGTCGTCCCCGACGAAAAGGCCCGCAGCCTTGCCGAGGATCGCGGTGTGCAGATTCGCCGCTACGAGATCATTTACAAATTGACCGAGGACCTCAAGTCGGCCCTCGAAGGCTTGCTCAAACCCGAGCAGCGCGAGATGGAATTGGGCCGCGCCCTGGTGCAGCGGACCTTTGTCATCAGCCGCGTCGGCACGATTGCCGGTTGCCGCGTCCTCAGCGGCAACATTGCCCGCAACAGCCGCCTCCGCGTTATCCGCGATAGCCGGATCATCGGCGATTACGCGATCGAAGCGCTGCGGCGTGAGAAGGACGATGCCCGCGAAGTTCGCGAAGGCCTCGAGTGCGGCATCAAGCTGGCCGGGTTCAATAACGTCAAAGAAGGCGACATCCTCGAAGCGTACCGCATCGAAGAATTCGCCCGCACGTTGTAATTCAGGGATTGGGGATACGGGATTCGGGATTGGGTAAGAAGGATTCAGCCCCCGTTTCTGTGACTCGTACCCTGCTCTTCTGGCAGCAGTTTTTTGTAGCCCGTAGCGTTAGCGAGGGCGACAAAAAACGATGATCATTACTTCCCCCAATCCCCACCCCCTAATCCCGAACCCCGAACTTGTCGCGTCGTTTACTCAAAGCTGCCTCGGCCATTCGCGAAGTCGTGAGCATGGCCATCCTCACCGAACTCCGCGACCCGCGCGTCCAGAACGTCACGGTCGTCGGTGTCGAGGTGGCGCCCGATATGCGCTCCGCCAAGGTCGCCGTCTCGATCATGGGTGCCGAGAACAAACAGAAACTGACGCTCGATGCGCTGCAACGCGCGGCCGGTTTCTTGCAGTCTCGCATCGCCGATCGAATCGATACGCGCTACACGCCCAAGCTGACGTTCGTGATGGACAAGGGGGTCAAGCACTCGCTCGAAGTGCTGCGGATCCTGAACGAAGTTCTGCCCCCGGATGCCAAGTCCGCGACGCAAGACGACGATGACGATTCGGGCAGCAAAGCGGAACTGGATGATTCGCACGAAGACGACCTGGAAGAAGCAGCCCCGGACGACGAGTGCGGCGGTGACGACTCTGACGATTTTGACGACGACCAGCCGAATGAATCGGCCAAACCGCGCTAGGATGGCAGCGGCTGCCTTGAACCACGGATCTCGGCCAAGCACGATAGATTACCCGGAATTTCCGCGAAGTTTGCTGACTTCCGCATTCCAAAAACTTACTTAAACGAACGCTCGACCCCTGAGATTTTGAGATGGCGAATCCGCAACGTGCCGCCCAACTGGCGAAACTGCACAAAGTTCTAAAGTCGTCGTACAAGCCTTTCCCCTTCGACCACAAACGGCCGTTGCTGGAGATGGCCGTCTTTGCCGCGCTCTTGGAAAACAGCTCGTTCGAGCAAGCCGAGCAAATCTACGGCACGCTGCTGCAAAAGTATTTCGACTGGAACGAAGTCCGCGTCAGCACGGTCACGGAACTCTCCGAAGCGCTGACTCCGCTCTTCGAACCCGCGGCCCGCGCGACGCAGCTCAAGAAAGTCCTGCAAGGAATCTTCGAAGCCAAGTACACGTTCGACGTTGAGATCCTCAAGAAGCAAAACCTCGGCGCGGCGGTCAAGGATCTCAACACGATGACGGGGGCCAGTTCCTTTGTTGTCAATTTCGTCGCGCAAAACTCCCTCGGCGGCCACGCCATCGCGCTCGACCGCGGTGCGTGGGAAATTCTGGTCATTACGGGCATCGCCACGCCGCAAGAAGCCGCGACCGGCGAACTCAGCGGCCTCGAACGAACCATCCCGAAGAACAAAGGGATCGAGTTCTTTACGCTGCTGCATCAAGCCAGCGCCGAGTACCTGCACAATCCGGCCTCGCCCGGCGTGCGAAAACTGATCACCAGCGTCAACTCCGCCGCCGTCTTCCCGAAGAAGGGCGAGTCGGCGCTGAAGCTGCCGGAACCAAAGCCAGCTCCGAAACCCAAAGTCGCTGAAATCAAACCAGCGCCTGCGAAGCCAGGCGACAAAGCCGCTGCCGAAAAAGCAGCCGCTGGCAAAGCCGGCGACAAAGGCAAGCCCGCGCCGATCGACACCAAAGCCGCAGACAAGGGCAAGACCGACGCCAAGGCAACCAAGGGCAAGGAGGCTCCCGCTGCCAAGCCCACGGCCAACAACAAGGCTGTCGCCGGCAAAGTCGCGGCCAAAGCTCCGGAAAAAGCCCCCGCGGCCAAAACCGCCGACAAAAAACCGGCGGCCAAACCGGCCAAGCCCGAAGCCAAGAAACCGGCTCCGAAAAAAGCCCTGCCGGTTGTTGCAGCCAAGAAAAACGGCAGCAAACCCCTCGCCAAACGCAATCCACGCTAAGCTGTTTTTTGTAGTCCGTAGCGTTAGCGAGGGGCGACAAAAATAAGCTTCGGCCTAACGCATGAAGTGAGAAAGAGGAACCTTAGTATGTCTCGCTCACTCAAACAGCGCGGCTTGGTAATCATCCTTGCCTTAACGGCTCTCTTGACGCTTGATCGAGGCTCACTCGCAGCCGACCCGCCTCCCGCGCGGCCTAACACCGAAGCCGACCTCGACGATCCGGTCTTGCCGCTGCAGCCGAAATCGCAGCGGACCGAAGCCGAGGAAGACCGGCTGCAAGCACTCGCCCTCTTTGCCGAAGGCCGCACGCTCGAGCAGCGCAACGAACAAGCTGAAGCGCTCCGCAAATACGAGCGGGCGTTTCGCTACGATCCCGAAGGCGTGGCGATCCTGCGCGAGCTGATCCCGCTGGCGTTCAACTTGAATCGTGGGTCCGAAGCGGTGCGCTATGCTTCGAAATTCGCGACGCTCGAAACGGGCAATTCGGATATGCTCCGCCGGCTCGGCATCGTCTTGACCGAGCAAGGCGAATGGAAGCAAGCCCTCGCGCTCTACGAAAAAGTCGCCAAGGCCGAACCGGCCGACGACAAAAGTTCGGCCAACATCCTCTTGCGGATGGAGATGGGCCGGCTCTACTTCCTCGACGACCAAACAAAAGCCGCCGGCGAAGCATTCGCACAAGTGCTGCGGGCACTGCAAACTCCCAAGGACTACGGGCTGAACGATCGCCTGCAAAAAGCGATACGCGGCGAGAAGGGCGAAGGGCTCGAACTGATCTTCACCGTCCTCATGGAAGCCGAGCAGTTCAACGAAGCCCAAGCGGCGCTCGAGCTGCTCGATCCGCTGCTCAATGACAAAGCCGTGGCGGCATATCTCCGCGCGAGTCTCGCCGCGAAGCGCGGCGAGACGGACAAAGCACTGACCGAACTCGACAAATACTTCGAAGCCCGCGAAGTCTCGCGCGATTACGCGCCGTACGAATTGCTGCAAGAAGTTCTCACCAGCGCCAAGCGCGAAAAAGAAATCCTCGATCGCCTGCTCAAGCAAGTTGCCGAGCAGCCAGGCAACACTCCGTTGAACTACGCCCTGGGCGAAGTCTATCGCCGCGAGGGGAAGCCCGAGCTGGCGATCCCGCGCTACGAAGCGGCGCTCGACAAACAAGCGACCCGCGAAGCGTTTCGCGGCCTGGTCAACTGCCTGCGTGCGACTGGCGATCGCAAGAAATTGCTCAAAGTCCTCGGCCAGGTCATCGCCAAGACCAGCACACTCGATGCCGTAAAAGTCGAAGACGACGAAGAGCCGAAGTCCAAGAAAGAAAAGAAAGACGACAAAAAGAAAACGCCGCCCAAGAAAAAAGCCGAACCCGAGACCGAATTCGGACCCGCCGAAGAGAGCAAAAAGCTTGGCGAGTTGGCGCTGGAACTGTACGACGGCAGCGAATCGGAACACGCCGCGCCGCTGCGCGCGGCGGCGCTGCTGGCCGTCGATGCGCGGGACTGGAAACTGGCCGACGAGTTATTCGAGCGCGCGATCAAAGCCAAACCGGCAGACAAGGCCGAAGTGCTGCTGACCTGGGGCATCAAACTTTTGATTGGCGAACAGAAAGAAGGCGCGGTCAAAGTGTTTCAGCGCGGCGTCGACGAGCGCGTCTTGCCCGATAGCAACCCGGCCTTCTCGTTTTATCTCGCTGGCGCGCTGGCGCTGGCCGAGAAGCACGACGCGGCTCTCGCCGCGGCCAAAGTCGCCGCCGAAAAACAGCCGAACAACGCCCGCTTCGCGGCGCGCGTCCCTTGGACTTTAAGCATCGCCAAGAAATACGACGAAGCCGAAGCGGGCTACCGTGCCTTGCTGAAGAAATTTGATGAGCAGTACGACAAAGACGACGTGCGCGATGTCTTGCGCGACGCGCGGCTGAGTCTGAGCAACTTGGCGGTCATCAAGCACAACCTGCCGCAAGCCGAGGAATGGATCGAGCAAGTCCTCGACGAGTTTCCCGACGATGTCGGCGCGCTCAACGATCTCGGCTATCTATACGCCGACCAGAACAAACGCCTGGAGCGATCTTTGCGCATGATCGAAACGGCGATCGCGGCGGAGCCGGAGAACCAAGCCTATCTCGATAGCCTCGGCTGGATCTATTATCGCGTCGGCCGCTACAAAGAGGCGCTCGCCGCGCAGCTCAAAGCGGCTGAACCGCGCGAGGGCCGCGAGATCGACGGCGTGGTGCTGGATCACTTGGCCGATATCTATTCGGCGTTGAAGCAGCCGAAAGAGGCCCTCGAAGTCCGCCGCCGCGCGGTCACGGCCTTGGAAAAATCCGACGAACAAGGCAAAATCAAAGATGTCCGCGCCAAACTCGCCGCAGACGAAAAGGCGCAGAAATAACGCGAACTGTATCAACTAAGTGAAGCATTTCGCTCTGCTCCAATCCCTAATCCCGAACCCCCAACCCCTGGATTCATGGCTGGTCATTCCCATTGGTCGAATATCGCCCGCAAGAAAGCGGTCATCGATAACAAGCGCGGCAAGGTCTGGAGCAAGCTGGCCAAGCTGATCATGGCCGCGGCCAAAGCCGGCGGCGGCGATCCGGTCATGAACCTCCGCCTCCGCTATGCGATCGACGACGCCAAAGCGATCAGCATGCCCAAGGAAAACATCCAGCGCGCGATCAAAGTCGGCACCGGCGAAATCGAAGGCGGCAACCTCGACGAAGTTCTCTACGAAGGTTACGGACCCGGCGGCGTCGCCGTCCTCTGCGAAATCCTCACCGACAATCGCAACCGCACCGCGCCCGAAATTCGCAAGGTTTTTGAACTCAACGGCGGCAATCTCGGCGCGACCGGTTGCGTCGGGTATCTGTTCGACCGCAAGGGCGTCTTCATTGTTCCCGCGGAGAACACCGACGAAGAAAAACTGATGGAGATCGCTCTCGAAGCAGGCGCCGACGATGTGCAGCATCTCGAAGACAAGTTCGAAGTGACCTGCAACCCGTCGAATTTCACCGCCGTTTCCGAAGCGCTCAGCGCCGCGAAGATCACGCCCGAATCAGCGCAGATCACGCGCATTCCAACGAACACCGTCGAAGTCGCCGACGTCGAAACGGCCAAGCGTGTGCTGGCGCTCGTCGAAGAACTCGACAACCACGACGACGTCCAAAGTGTCTCGGCCAACTTCAGCATTCCTGACGAAGCGCTGGCGCAACTTGAGTAAGAATATTAACCCGACGCGTAAGCGAGGGCGAGACGCAGATTTTCAACCCGCAGCGTAAGCAAGGCAGAGTTGACTTTGAACATGGCTTGCTGGAAATAGGCAAGAGAATGAAGACAGGAGAATTGATCAGAGAAATATTCTTCTGTCTACATTCTTCTGTCTGTATGCCGAGCTTGAGACGATCTGGTGTTTTTAATTCAAAAGACTCGACATCAGCCGTGCCTCGCTTACGCGTCGGGTTATGATTTAGGCGTACTCTGGGGCTAAAAAATACCCCTGACTCGCACACATGCTTCGCCTAAAATAGATTTCAGGCGTATTTGACGTCATCAACGCACTACCACGGAGTTCCTGCCATGATCCGCCATCTCTGGCTCAGTGCTCTCTTACTGCTTCTTCCCGCGGTCTCGTTCGCGGACGATGAACCCGCGCCGAAAAAGGACGATGCCCCTGCGGCGAAAGCCGACGGCGAGAAGTCCGAACTGCCGAGCTTGAAAATCGGCGACAAAGCGCCGCCGCTCGGCGTTGGCGAATGGATCAAGGGCGAGCCGGTCAAGGAATTTGAAAAGGACAAAATCTACGTCCTCGATTTTTGGGCCACCTGGTGCGAGCCGTGCATCGCCGCGATTCCCGAGTTGAATAAGCTGCAGCTCGACAACGCCGACAAGAACGTGATCGTGATCGGTGTCAACGTGCTCGAAGACGAAGAAACCAAACTCGCCGCATTCGTCAAAAAGCAGGGCAAGAAAATGTCCTACCGCGTCGCTACCGACGATCTGAACAAAAGCGAAGATGGCCGCATGGTCGATACATGGCTAACGCCCGCCGGGCAAGAATACATGCCGACGGTGTTCGTCGTGAATCAAGAGGGGCTCATCGCCTGGATTGGGCATCCGACCGAATTGCCCGAAGTCCTGGCCCAGGTGATTGAAAAGAAATGGGATCTGGCCAAGGCCAAGGAAGAGTTCGTCAACCAAGCGAAGAAAGCCAAGCAGCTTTACGCGCTGCAAGAAAAACTCCACGCGGCGATCGAAGGCAAACGCGTTGACGACGCCCTCAAGATCCTGGACGAAATGCTGAAGCTCGAACCGGCCGCGGCCAGCAAAGCCGGCGTGACCCGGTTTCTGCTTTTGCTAAAGATGGACGAGTACGAAAAAGCGTATGCGATGAGCGACGAGTTGTTCAAACTTTACAACAACGATTCGGAATCGCTCAACGAAATCTCGTGGACGATCATGGACGACGAAGACATCGCCAAGCGCGATTTCGCCATGTCGATGAAGTTCGCTGTACGCGCCAACGAAGTCGCCAAGGGCGAAGACCCCGCGATCCTCGACACCCTTGCACGCGCACACCACGACAAGGGAGAACTCGACAAGGCGATCGAGTTCCAGCGGAAAGCCATCGAAAAAGCGGCCGACGACAAGAAGCTCAAGAAAGAGCTTGAAACGACGCTGAAGAAATATCTGGCCAAGCTGGCAGTTTAGCCCGTAGTAGTTCGTCTAGCGATCAATGTCATGTATAGGTTATACATCTTTGAGCCACGAACTCTCAATTTTGGAGGACAAGGATGTCCCGCTCGCCGATCAAGTACCAAGTCTTGCTATCATCCCCGGTCCGAGCCGAGTT
>JBGSSS010000218.1:0-21823 GCA_041736895.1 Pirellulales bacterium | reverse complement strand
TATCAAAACCGCCGCGATCGGTGGGGCGCGCGTTGGCTCGCGGAAGACTGGCTTCCGGCTCCTCGCCGCGCGGCCAAGGGCCCGTCAACGGCAAGCTGCGCACGGCATGTTGGGAACCCGCGGCGATCAACGAAACCCCTGGAAAAGTAGAGCGATTTTGAGGGTTTTCCAGCCTGCTTCAGCAGCCGAAAAACGAACCCGAATTCTACCAGTTTTGGGGTCGTCTGGGGAGCAGCTAAAGGCCTATTTTGACGGATTCTAAGAGGTTATGGGACAAGGAGTTGGGCGCGAGGTTTTTGAGGT
Source organism: Pirellulales bacterium (assembly GCA_041736895.1). Lineage (GTDB taxonomy): Bacteria > Planctomycetota > Planctomycetia > Pirellulales > JALHPA01 > JANRLT01. The sequence goes on along the minus strand of JBGSSS010000218.1, from coordinate 21,520 downwards.
GAAAAGTGAGTCGCGGGAAAGCGGTTTAAACGCCGAAATTTCGTTGTGTTCAGGTAGACGAGTTTCTGCTCGAAGTGATAACGGACTGACATTCACTGGCCGGCCCATCACCGACCTGCTTTCGAATTCCGGGGACCGCTCCGCCGGTCCGGTCCAGTGTCGGGTTATCCAGCACCTCCGCACCGCCGCTTCAGACTTCCGCGTCCGGCAATTCCCCGGACTCGAACGCTTTGGCCTGCTGCTCAAGCCAGACGGTGAACGACTTGGCGGTGATGCGCCGCGGTCCCGCGTTGCCCTCGAAGCTGATGATCTGCCCGACTGAGCCGCCACGCGCGGGCTTTAGATCGATGCAGAAGTAGTCGCCGCCCCCATTCGCGGCGAACGGGATCCACAATTCATCCCACCAACACGCGGCGACGCCTCGATCGGGTTCTGCGGCGGAGTCGTCGAAGTCACCGGCTTTCTTGACCGCGCGAAGTGACTTCCAGTCTCGCACGATCGCCTTCAAGTCCATCAGATAGTAACTGCCTCCGATGTAGTCGTGATAGAAGCCGGGGAACGCGCCAATCTGCGCGCCGCTCTTCTGCCCGTCGTGGATCGCCAATGACTGCTTGAACTCGGCCGGAAGCGTTACGCCAAGCGTCGCTTCAAGCTTCGCAATGGCCTCCGCCTTCGCGGGCTTCTCTAGGCTTTGCAGGTGGTCGGTCTCAACCGCGCCAAGTGCCTTGTGGATGCGCTCCCAAGATGCGGCGATGGTCGGGACCGTTTTCGGCATAGGTGTGTTCAGTGCTGGATAACCTATCATTCTCTTGCGCCAATACACTTATCAAGTGTTGGGGCTAAACCGTTTAGCCGCGCCGAAATCTTTCGGCTAGGCTAACCTTGGATTCTCGAAGTGTCAAATCTTGCGCGTGCAAACAATGACAGCTCGACCACGAGTCGGTTGGCGAGCCTCTCGGAGACTCGGATTTGCCGCACCAGAATCGCCGGGTGCCCCGGGTCGACCAACGGGAACCCCCGGATCAGTGCGGATGAAACGTTGCTGCAATGCTGATCACGGATCAGACAATTCTTGTAACACAATTTCCGGGGGTTCGCTGCGCTCAGCCCCGGCCATCCGCCGTCGCTGCGGGCACACAACAGTAAGTTTCAGCGTTCCGCCTTGAGTCCTTGGATCACCTTGTCCTCGGGAAAAATCTTCTGCATTGCCTTGACCAATTCTGGGCGCATGTCGTCAAAGTCCTCGCTGCCGACGGATTTGCCATTCACATACACAGCGAGAATGTCGCATTCAAAACAGAAAAAGACATTTGTTGACTTGTCACCCTGGAGGAATTCCAGCCGCGCGCCAAAGAGCGGATCGCAGCCCTTGCCCACGTCCCAGAGATAGTTCTTCTCGTTCAAGAGCAATTGGCTCACGCTCTTGGCCACCGTGTCATCGACCGCGACAGGTCCCGTAATCATTTTGTAGTCCTTGACCGTTGACTTGAAAGTCGAGTTCTCCGCCAGACGATAAGCCTGGACTTTCGTGGGCTTGGCCACGACGGCCTGGGCTTCCTGATCGCCGAACAGAGATTTCAAATGCTCGGCCGCCTCCTGCTTTGGTTCGGCAGCGTGAAGCATCGCAGCCAGTGTCACGATGACACCCATCGTCAAAGCTCTGGTCAATGAAGTGAACATCACAGCTTCTCCCTGGAATGATTTTTTGGTAGTCGAACAAACTGGTTTCATAATTGACCAGTCAAATCTTGCGCGTGCAATGAAGGACGTTGACCGCCGTTGGCTGGAGCGTCTTGTTTGCTTTCTTACAGAGCATATTCACCATGAGGGAAATCGAACCCTGCAGTTCTACTGCATCGATTCGAATTCGGCCCAAGTGATTGATCCATCTTTGTCCTTGTCGACCTTGCTGAAGACACTGTCATAGGCATTCCGTTTTTTTATCTCTTTCGCTCTGCCAAAATTGATGGCGGCATTGGCATCAATAAAGACCTTGAATTCCTGCGCATTCAAGCCCCCGCTTTTGTCTGCATCGGCAGCTAGAAAGTTCTTATGGGCCGGCTTAAGTTTCTCCTGAACTTCCGCATACACGGAACTCATGGACGCCAAGGCAAAAGCACAGGCGATAGCACAGACGATATACTTCATGTTCTTCTGCATTTGACGACCTTTCTGTTGTTTGTGGAAATGATGGTTTTCTCCGCATTTGAAGGAGAGAACCGTCTCATAATTTGCCTAACGACCAAGCCTACCTGCCAGGCGGCTGGATGAGCCGCGAAGAATATAGAACCGTCATTCCGCGTGGTCAAGTGCAGCGTCTGGTTCGGCCCTGACTTGTTTCCCGTGATCACAGGGCTCCGCTCGTGAGCAATTCATTGATACTTCTGGTTGTATTCTGCGGCTTTTCGGACAATCTCTTTGACATCCGATTTGTATGCCGAATGTTTCAGTTTGTCGATGTCCGCACCGTAGATGGTTTTCAGCCAGAGCAGGGACGACATCTCAAGCATCATGGGACCGCCATGACCGATCAAGCCGTCGCGGAATAGAACGCTATTCCCCAGGCCGGAAATCGCCGTGACATCGGGAAGTTTGCCCGCTTCGAAGCGGCCTTTCAACTCCGCGGCGACGATCCCGTAGTTAAGGAAGTAGATGTGGTTCTTGGGGTAGGCCTGCCGCAGTTTGGTTACGGTCTTAAAGATCTGATCGCCGCTTAATTCAATTGCCTTGTCATATCGATCGTTCTCCATCTTCGGCCCTCCAAAAAACCAGGGGACACCGATGAAAAACCGCGTCTCGGGGTTGTGTTTCAAAGCCAAGTCAATCCATCGCTGGTAGTCTTCAAACGTATTGCCTCCCCCTGCGGTCATCCCCAGCAAGTCAATCTTCCCAGTCGCCAAGGCATCTTCGATCTGTTTCTTCTGCTTCGAATTGTTCCACAGACTGCCCGGTGATCCGCTCGGGCCGGGGGCGAAAACGAGCTTGACCTGGTGAGCAGCGAAGCCATTTTCGCGAGCCGCTTTGTCAAAGGATCTGGCGACTGGAATAAAAAAACTATGCCCTATGAACAAACAATTGGCCCCGTTCTCGAAGGTCGGGGCTGGCTTGTCCGGCGCATCCGCCGCTACGGCCGATGTGAGCACAAAGAGCGCGAGTGCTAGGACGGCGTTGAATTTCAGCATCGGGAGGGACCTTGCATTCGGATACGCTGGCGTTAGTAATCCAACACCACTTGGGCCGACGTGTTCCGCCGAACGGACCGACGCTCAGCCGCCGGGGCGGCACGCGGCTTCTTCCGCAATGGCGTCTATTTGAATCGCGCTAGAAATCGGGTTCGCTGGTCCTCGTCCTTGATCAGTTCTTTCGCCTTTTCGGCGGCTGCTTCTTTGCTAAGGTAGGTAGCCGTCGTCACGGTGGCCATGTTGATAGGGCCGAAATAAGCGCCGGTGGTCACACCCGGCCGGCGTGCTGGCGGATTGGCCGGCTGAACAACGATATCACAGAGGACGATCACTGGAACGTGCTGCGAAGGCTTGATTTGCTTCAACGCCGCTTCCTTCACTTGCTCCGTCAAGCTGCGCGTCCAGACGCCGGTTGTTTTCAGTTCCACGGGAATGAAATTGATGAAGTCGCCCGTCTGGGTGCGGAAAAAGGTTCCCATCATCGCAACCCCCTTGGGCGATTCTTTTTCGAGTCCCTCTAGCGACAGTCGCGGCGGAACTTCCGCCATGTCAGCTGCCAAAGAATCTAGCGAGCAGGCCGCCAACGTGAGGCAGACAGCCAGATAGCGAAGTAGTCGGTTCATCTTGTACCTCTTTCCCAACGACACGGTTCACCGGGCCGCGGCGAACCAACGTTGATTTCAGAACCCGCGCGGCCCGCGGCTCCGGTTGAACTGATTGTTATGTGCTGCAGGTATGTTTCGTTGGGGTGCGGGGCCCGGACGAGACTGAGGAGCAGCAGTACGGCGAGCAATGCGAGGATGACGAGTTGGAAGCGCGGCATTCGTGGTGCTCTAACTGTTTTTCACTTCCGCCGGAACCACCACAGCCCCGCCATGACCGCGGCCACGGACAGCGCGATGCCGGCGTACAGCATCGCCGATGGTGGTTGTGTCGAGGACTCGCCCGCGGCCTCCGCTGGCGCTGGCGTTTCCGCGGCGGTGAATTTTACGCCGACTTTCTCATCCGCTGAAATCGTGATCACGTTTTCGACTTTGCTGCGCGGGTCGTTTTCCTTGAGATCCCGCGTGGTGCCGCGGGTATCGAGCACCACGACGCCGGCGGGAGTGGGGTCCGTGTTCTCGCGCGCGAGCAACTTGGCTAGGTTCTCGTTCGTCTTGAGTTCGTCCATGACCTTGACCGGAACCGCAATGACGCCGGTCCTCACCGAGGGCGAAGAAGCACTAGGGACGACGATCCCTTTGTCCGTTGCGAGTTTGAGCTCCTCAACGATTTTGTGTTCCCCGCGTACACCCATGCGTTGAAAGGTGTAAAACTTGTAGCCCGGAATTTCCTTGTCGAGCTTGAATACATTTTCGTAGGGGACGCGCTTGAGTCCGCGCTCTGGCGGCGGCGGCGGAATATCGGCCACGGCGGTTAATGAGAAGCAGGCAACAAGAACCAACAAACAGAGACAGCGGTACATGGGAAAATCCTTGTAAGCCAAGATGATTAAGCCGCTCTCAGCAATTCACCAGAACGATGCTCAACCTTCGTTCTTCCGCCGAAACCACCACAGTCCCGACGTCACAAATGCCAAGGACATGGCCATGCCAGCGAACATTGTTCCCGACGGCGGTTGCACCGAGGACTCGGATGGCGCAGCACTGGCTGGCAAGTCTGGCATTCCCGAGGCCGTGAATTTGACGCCCGCCTTCTCATCCGCCGAAATCGTGATCACGTTTTCGACCTTGTCGCGCGGGTCGTTCTTCTTTAAATCCTGGTTGGTGCCGCTGGTCGTATAAAACACGATGCCGGCGGGGAGCTTGTTGCGGTTTTCGCGCGAGAGCAAGGCAGCCTTTTTCTTTTTCGATTTGTTTTTCTCCAGAACACTTTCCGGAATCGCCACGACGCCGGTCCAAAACGAGGCCGAGGAACTCCCAGGCACGACGACGCCCTTTTCTGTCCCCAGTTTGAGCTCGTCCCCCAGGGTATCTCCCCCGCCGGGACTTCCCGAGTATGTATAAAACTTGTAGCCCGGGATTTCTTTTTCGAGTTTCAAGACGTGTTCCAAGGGGACGCGCTTGAAACCCTTCTCGGGCGGCGGCGGCGGAATATCGGCCACGGCGGTCAACGTGCCACACAGCACAACGGCCAACAGACAAGCGACGCGGACCATGAGAATACCCTTCGGAAGCAAGGAGAAAGCGGCGAACACCAGAGAGTCACGCTAACGAGTCGGGGCGGGGGAGTCAAATTTTTGCGTGGGGAGCAAGTAGTGAATCGATTGGAAATGCCCGAAGTGACAGGGGACGGAACAAAGTGAAGCCCTCAACAAGAGATTACCAGAGACGATCTTTCTGCAGCTCGAGGTTGGTTGAGGCTAGGCACTCCCCAAGGCTCCGGCGAGGAGACGTGCCGCGCTGCGGCCAGAAACAAGAGAACATTCCCGGACATACTAATCACGTTGCTGGAAGATCACTCCCGCGGCGGGCCGCTTGCTCGGGCTCATCCAATTGAATTCGATTACCGAACCGTTCGGTGACTTGGATCAACTTTGACTGAAACATTCAGTCAAAGGTAATCTCGTAGCGCTGCGCAGTAAACTCGCGCACATGATCCCACATCTCCGTCGTTTGTGCATCGTACTGTTGATCCCAGGCGCCGAGCTTTGAGTCGTCCTCTTCACTGATGCTACACAAGTAATTGTCCAGTGTTTGAACGTCCCACGAGCCGCCGGATTTCTCGCGCAAGAACTCGGACAATTCCGTGATCGCCCGCGCGTTGGGTGCTTTGGCCTCTGTTAGAAAAGTGACGAGCCGCGGGGTATGCTCTGCATGATGCGTATAGAAATGGGTGATGCCTTCCATATCGCGGAGCGAGTAGAACATGTAGAGCACATAGAGGTCCTTCTCGACTTCGCTGAGCGATTCGAAGTCGTTGTCTCCACGCGAACTCATTTCTAGCAGATCGATTTTTTGCATATGCACTGATTACTTTCCTTGGTTTAACTTCCTCGCTAACGCTACGGGCTAGAAATTCAGAACCTGACTCCCTGGCTTACGCGTCGGGCTTTCATTTCCACTTGCCGAGCCCCTCATTCCCGTGGCGGAAAATACTGGCGATGCTGACTATTGCCAACGTCGTCCTTGCGAAAAATGAAGTCTAGCCGAACCTTGCCGTTGACCGAGAGCAGGCCATCAATGTGCGTATGGTAATCCGCGTCGTTCGCTGTGTTTCGCAGGGCAAACTCTTTGATCGCCTCCGCCAGCCGAAGGTAATGTTCGCGGCTGCCGAAAACATTGACTTGAAACCCGGCTTCGAGCGGCGGTGCCCCGAATTGCGGATTCCACAAGCCGTTATCTTCGAGATACGTAGGCGTGACTGAAAACGTGACGGCGGGAAAAGTGCTTTGATTTTTTGGCATAAGAATGAATCTCTTGTGAGCCATCGCTGACGCTAGGTCTCAAACATCCGAGTGGCTACATTGGTTACTCCCTCGCTGACGCGTCGGGCTGCTATTTTACCGCCTCTTTCGGCTTCGCCGGTTCGGCCGGCGCTTTCACCATCACCGCTTCCGGCGGCAGCGCCTCGATCTTGGCCTCTACCCCTCTAAGGTGCTTGTCGAAGAACTTCTGCGTCAACTCCTTCACCGCAGGCAAGTTGAACTGCGGCCCGCCGTGGCCGGCACCCGGCAGGCGCTGCAACGTGCATTCGACGCCAGCTTTCTTGAGCGACTCCGCGAGCTCTTCGCTTTGCGCGTACGGAACCAGCGTGTCGCGGTCGCCGTGCAGGATCAGAAACGGCGGGCTTTCCTTGCTCACATAATGCACGGGACTCACCGCGTCGCACTTCGCGCGGTCTTCACCAAGCCCGCCGCCGATCAGCTTCGAGTACGGGTCGCCGTCGTTCCACTTAAAGATGTTGACCGTATCCTTGTCCGCCTCGGCCTGCTTGATGACCGTCCAAAAGTTCGTCGGCCCAAAGATGTCGCAGACACATTGCACGCGATCGGATTGCGCGTCGTTGCCGCCGATCTTGGGGAACGTGTCTTTGCCGCCGCTGGTGCCGACGAGTGCCGCCAAATGTCCGCCGGCCGAGCCGCCGCCGACACCAACGAGCTTGGGATCGATTGCGTACTTGTCGGCGTTCGCGCGGAGGAACCGAATCGCCGCCTGGCAGTCTTGAATCTGCGCGGGGAAGACGGCCTTCTGACTGAAGCGATACTCGATGCTCGCTACGACATACCCGCGCGACAACTGACCCAGGTACGGCATCCCAGCCTTGCTCCCACCGCTCCACCCGCCGCCATGAATCCAAATGAGGAGCGGCATCGGCTTGGCCGATTTGTCCGCGGGATAGTAGATGTCGAGCGTCTGCGCGTCGTCGCCATCGGGCACATACTTGACGTCATACTCGGCGGTAAAGCCATCGGGGAGTTTTGGTTTTTGCGGGGCGGCTTTTTGGGCGAAGGTTTCAGGCGTAAGCAGCGCGAGTATGCCAAAGGTGAAGGCGAAGAGGCGGGTGGAGATGTGCATGTGGTGATTCCTTTTGGGGAAGGAAGGATTGGTTTTCAGATAAACACGCATTTCACTAACATACACAGCTTCAGTTTGCTCAGGCTGTAAAAAGTTTAAGTCGTGACAAATTTAGAAAGCAACTCAGGAGGACATCGGTCTGTTTTATGGATTATTTCCCATGCTTGTCCTTTGCCAGCACCCAAAACACCCCGAACCGCAATGAACAAGTCGAATGCTTGAGACGCACTGTCCACTAGAAGACTCAATATACTTGTATCTGGGCAGCTTGCAGAAATTGTCGAGTGCTTCCAACGAGGATCATGGTGAATTTGAAAATCGAATTCAAGTCGATTCGTTTTATCGCGAATAAATGTATAGTCGGTTAGATCTTTACCACTAAAGACCTGACTTACAGCTTCTTCAAGTTCGCCATCATACTTGCGCGGAGGGTCATTCTTGCCCAGATGAGTAATGGAGATGCCGCTATTGGCGAGCGCGTTCAAAAAGCTGCCGACCTGTTCGGTCGTTGGCTTAGAAATGTAGATATATAATGAGTACAACATAACCTCTCAACGATGAGAATTTTACTCCTTCACCACGCGCAACCGCGTGATCCCGCTGTCGCTGATTTTCTGACGAATCGCGGGTTCCAGAATGATGCAGCCTTCGGACGCGGTGCCGGGGTTTTTCTTCGAATCGCCGTGGATCAGAAACTCGGTGCGGCCCAGCGCGTTGTGACCATCCGGCGTCACGTCGAAGCAGTTCTTCATCCCTTGTACTCGCGCGGTTTGTTGCATTCAATGTAGCCGATCTCGCCCCGCGAGTCGGCAGGCGTGACGAAAGACGCCGAACGAGTAAACAGCCACCAGCGGCGCTCATGCCAACTTGCGGGGCAAGTTGGCTACTTTACTTGTCACTAGCCGGCGCAGCCTCTTTCACGGCGGGCAATTCTTCTGAGACGCCATTTTGTTTTACTGGCATATCTTTTCCCGGGTTGTAGACAGGCCGACCCGAGGCCGCTTGCTCCGCGCGCAGTCGATCCATCAAGCCAGAAATCGACCCGCCGGATTCGGCCAGCAGTTTTTCGCGCGTGGCGTGCAGTTCGTCAAGGATGGGATTCTTTGACATCGTTAGTTCTTCATTTCGCGTCACGCCGCTTCCGCCGGCAAAGCGCTATAGTACTCTCGGACTTCGAGTTGCATGCGGTCAACTTCGGCCAAGAAGCCGGAAACTGCCGCACGGTAGTTGACGGGATTGGTTTCAGTTCGGCGAAGATGCGCCACTTGCTGGTGAAACCAAGCGATTCGGTCCAACGTCGTTTGCAGTTCTTGATCGTTGGTGATCATGGCGTTTCTCCTACTATCTCGACGATGCCTCGTTGTCCGCCTTCGCGGCGAATCTGCCAATATTCTATCATAGCTTGTTCTCCCCCCAACGCCCCAGAGCGTTTCGTCCAGAAGACGCTCGCTCCGAAATGAGCATCGGCCGCCATGTGTTGGAAAACCAAGGCCGCTTCCCCTGTGACGGCTGACAAGTCGAATGAATCTTCCATCAGGAGCAAAACATCGACGTCATTCGGTTCCTCTTTGGCTGTGACAAAGGAACCATAGACGACAAACCGGGCGAGTTGTCCTGTCGAGTTCACTAACTGGTAGATCCGATTTAGCCGCTCTGCCACCGCTGCCCGTTGAGCGGAGCCACGACCAAAGTGGGCTAGTACATCTGCCAATGCCGCCCGATAGATTCCGGGAGACATATCGCCGGTGTCATTGAAGTCTGGAAAAATCATCTCTTGCCCCAACATGAATTTTCATTGCACGCAAAATCTTCCTGCTATTATCCTCCCGTCCAACTCGCCGAGGCGAGTCATCTACTCCTTCCGCCAAATCTTCAACTACTTCGTCACTATTGCCCCATTGCCGTCCTCGTACTTCAACTCCGGCAATCCCTTGTCCACGACATTCAATGTAGCCGATCTCGCCCCGCGAGTCGGCAGACGTGACGAAAGACGCCGAACGAGTAAACAGCCACCAGCGGCGATCATGCCAACTTGCGGGGCAAGTTGGCTACATTACAGCGAATTCCACGCTTTGCTGATACGCACCAAGTTCATAGTAGCAGTTACAGCACTTCTACCGGAATCTCGACACAACGCACAAAAACTTTATCGCCGGTCAGAAAGACTTTCGCGCCGAATTCTATTGCCGTGGCATAGTGCATCGCGTCGGGGGTTTTCAATCCATATTTCGCGCGTAATTCGGTTGCCCGTTCGATCACGGTCGCGCTAACTTCGGCAAGTACCAGTTCGACCCCGTTGAAGAAGACCTCGAATTGCGCAAGTGTTTTCGTATCCTGATTCTGCAGCGGCTTGGTTCGGCATTCGATCCGAGACAAGCGCGAGGTGAGCACCGAATTGGCGACGCCGAGCGATGATTGCAGACGCGCTGCCAAAGGTGCCAGCGTTTCTGCATCACCCTCGACGAGACGAATCACGACATTCGCATCAAGATAAATCAACGTTCACCCCACGAGTCTCGTTCGGCCCGCGATTCGGCCAGAATCTCGGCCCCGCTGCGCCGCACGGGCGCAGTACCGAACGCCGCGGCAATCGAACCGCGCGCCGCGGGTGTTGTCGGCGTGATCAGCAACTGCGCCGGCCCTTCGGCCAAGGGCATTGGCTCGCTGGGAATAAACGCTTGACCAACATATTGGCCGTGAACGACAAGGTTTTGATCCATGAATAGGTCTCCTACGTTAATCGTAGCATGGCCCAGCAGCGAATGCCTACCAATTTTGTCAACACTTCAACTCTTTCCGCCAAACCTTCAACGACATCTGGAAGCAATTGAGCAGTCCTTGATTATCGGCGACACTGGAACTTAAATCAAACACTTAAGCCCCTTTCATTACAGGCAAAGTCATGCGAATTCATGGCCATCGATTTCTAGCTTATCTTGCATTGTTGCTCCTAAACTCCTTCGCCATACAAACGTTCGCAGCCGAACCCACCCCCGCCCTCGTCCTCTGCGCCGGCGGGTCCGAGGTCTTCATCCTCGACGCCACCGCCGCGGAAAATAACACCGAAAAAGAGACCGTCAAGAAACTCTGGTCGTGGACGGCGAGTGTCGAAAACGGCGTGCCTGCGGAACAACTCAAGCGGTTCAACAACCTTGACGAGTGCAAACCGCTCGATGGCGGGAAGCTCATTCTCGTCTGCGCGTCGAACTCCGGGTGTGGGCTCATCGACCGCGCGTCCAGCAAGCTGCTCTGGTCCGCCGCGGTGACCAACGCGCATAGCGTCGAGCGACTGCCGGGCGAGCGCATCGTGGCGGCGAGTTCCATCAGCGGCGACAAGCTGCTGCTGTTTGAGATGAAAGGCGAAACGCCGGCCACGCCCGTCTGGTCGACACCGCTGAAATCGGCGCATGGGCTCGTCTGGGACGAGCAGCGCGAGGTGCTCTGGGCGCTCGGGTTCGACGAGCTGCGAAAGTACTCGCTCAAGGATTGGAAAACCGCGCAGTCGGCGCTCGAATTGCAAAAGACGTATCCACTGCCGGACAACGATGGGCACGACCTGCGACCGGTGCCGGGTTCAAAGGACAAGCCATCGAGCGACTTGCTCGTGACGACGCACAATCACGTTTGGTTGTTCGATCGTGAGTCGGAAAAATTCAACAAGCACCCGACGCTCGGCGACTTGGCCAAGGTCAAAGCCGTGGACATTCACCCCACGACGGGCCGCATCGTCTACTCGCTCTGGGCGCAGAAGTTTTTCCTCGCCTCGCCAGACGTCGAGATCGCCACGAAGGGAAACACGATCTACAAGATCCGCTGGATGCTGGAAGAAGCGAAGGCCGATAAGCCGCAAGAGAAGAAGGCAGAGTAACCACAAAGAATCAGTTGCGTAGGCCGGAGATTGGCAGAAGAATGAAGGCAGGAGAATAACGCAAAAAAGATTTTCTTGCCTTCATTCTCTTGCCAATGTTCAATGGAATGAATCACCTTGTAATGGCAAATACATTTTAGTGAAGTTTGTGTTGAAACGGGATGGAAAAGCCCTGAAGGCTCGCGAACTATGGAGTTTTGCTCCTATCAGAATTTCTTTGCTGATTTTGCTTTTCTTGCGGCGAAAATTGTATTCGTATTTTTGTGAATCTTGTGTCTCTTTGTGGTTAACTTCTCTGCTTATGCGCTATCACTCCCTCGCTTACGCGTCGGGCTACTATCAGAGCAACTCCGCAATCGCCCGCGCGAATTTTGCAGCGGACGGCGGATGGTAGCGGAGCCATAATTCCGGCTCGATCAGTTCGAGCTCCATCAGCGCCCACTGCCCTGTCTCGTCTTGCACCAAATCGACGCGGCCATACGTTGGCCGCGGGTCGCAGGCCGCGATCGCGCGTTCGGCCAGTTCAATCTGCGCCGCGGTTGCGTCATACGCGTGGGCCGTGCCGCCGTGGTCATCTTGGACGCGGAAGTCGCCGGGCTTGGCGATCTTGCGGATCGCATGCGAGTAGCGGCCGCCGAAAACCATGAGCGAGTCCTCGCCCTGCGTCATGATCGCCGGCACGAACGGCTGGACCAGGAATGCCTCGGCGGCGAGCAGCGGCCGGACCGTCGCTTCGATTTCCGCGGCGTTCGCGCGGTTCACGCGATAGGTGTGCCGCGCGCCGCCGGAGATGCACGGTTTGATCACGGCTTCGTCCCAATCCGCGGTTTCGAGCAACTCACGCAGGTGCATTGTCGTGCCGCGTTCGACAAACCGCGACGGCACGACGGGCAACCCCCGGGCCTCGAGATCGGCCAGGTAGTGCTTGTCCATGTTCCAGTGAATTGTCGTGGCGTCGTTGCAGAGCCGCGTCATCGTCTGAACCCGCGCAAGCCACGGCGCGAATTCCGCGAAACGATCAAAGTAATCCCAGGTGGTGCGAAACACGGCCAACGGGTAGCTCGCCCAATCGACATCCGCGCGGCTCCAATCGACGCGCTCGGACGAGATGCCAAGCTCCGTGAGCGCGGCGATGAGCAAGTTTTCGTCACGGAGAATATTGCCGAGGTACCAGTCGTCGGGCGCGGCGGTGTTGGCCGCGTAGCGGCGTTCGGTGAGGAGGGCGATGGGGTGGGGCATATCGTATAGATGCAATCAAGCAGCTTCGGCAGGCAAGGCTGGAATCGTGGAAAACTCTTACTGTCTATTGCATGAACTATTTTTTCCTGCGGTGACTCGAACCCGCAACTCATAATAATACTATCTCTCCTCCCCGGGGAACTCTACGAAGTTCTCGGTGTGATAACCCGAGTAGATCTGCCCGGTACGGTGATCGGCAACGACGCAGTGACCGGGCATATTCGGGATGTCGCCAAGGAACACATACACCCCGTCGAGTGTAAAGGGGTACTTGCTGTGATACTCCGCAGGCAGCTTGTCAAATTGGAAACGTACGAGGCTGTATTGCCTTGGTATTCTGCGAGCTGGGGAGCGTTTCTTTTGCGGCATGATTGATTGAAACGTGTGAAAGAGTAGCCAACTTGCTCTGCAAGTTGGAATCTGTGCGGCGTCGATTATACGAACGACATCGAATTGCCAAACCGCGCTTCAATGTAGCCCACTTGCCTCGCGAGTGGGCAAACGCGGCGTTTGACTTCGCCCGAGCGGCGGTTTTTATCGTAGGGCGTCTTCACTCGCGCTCGCCAACTTGCAGAGCAAGTTGGCTACTCTAGCAAGTTGGCTACTTTAACGCCGCCTCGAACGCCGCTAGCTGCGGGTCATCGGTCTTTTTCATGTGGGCGAGCAACTTCTTGCTTAGCTCGGCGACATCCGCGGCGTACTGCGGATCCTTGATCAGGTTCACGCGCTCGGTCGGATCCTTGGTCAGGTCGAACAGCATCAGCGGCTCGCCCTCGACGAGTTGCCGGACGCGGGCTTGAATCTTGGGATCGGTCGAAGCGTTCATGGCGGCGAAGCTGAGGCCGCTCATCGCTTCGACGCGAAACTTGTCCTTGCCGCCGACCCAGGCGTGGAACATCAGCGCGCGGTCCTTGGTCCGGATGCAGCGCTGGGCAAACGACTTGCCGCTGCTCACGGTGTTCACATGTGTGACGACAAAATCGCGGTCCGGCTGCGTTTCGCCCTTGAGAAGCGGGACCCAGGAGCGGCCGTCGAGACCCTCGGGCGGTTTCACCGCGAGCAACTCCAACAGCGACGGCAGGATATCGACGCTGCTGACGAACTCGGTCAGCGTTTGCGCGTTCTTCATGCCCGGCACACGGACCAGCACCGGCGACCAGGTGCCGTTGTAATAGACCGTCGCCTTGGAAAAGGGAAACGACATCCCGTGATCGGACATAAAGAGCACGATCGTCTTGTCTTCGAGTCCCGCCGCGGCGAGTTCCTTCAGCAAGAGACCAAAGCTGACATCGAACCGGTTGACGTTGGCGAAGTAATGCGCGACTTCCTCGCGCACGCGGGGGATGTCATCGAGAAACGCCGGGACCGTGACCTCCTCGGGTTTGAAAAGCTTGGCGCCATCGAGCGGTCCGTCGGTGCCAGCCTTGGCCGCGGTGTCGCGGATGAACGGCCGATGCGGGTCGGTGATGTTGGCGTTGATAAAGAACGGCTTACCGGCTTTCGCGGCGGCGGCAAGTTGCGTGCGGAAATTCTCGGCGAACTTCGTCGGCTGCTTTCCCAGCGCCTGCTCGCCGATCGAGTCCCAGGGGAATTTCGTCGGCGGGGCCATGTGTACGGCCTTGGCAATGACGCCGGTGTAGTAACCGCGATCGCGGAGGACTTCGACCAGCGTCGGCACGTCCGTGCGGATCGGATTGAAGCCCAGCGCGCCGTTGCGATGCGGCACGCGGCCCGTCATGAGCGCCGACCGGCCCGGCTGGCAGATCGGCACCGTGACGTGCGCGTTGACGAAGCGATACGCGGACTGCGCGAACTTGTCCAAGTTCGGTGTCGCGCCGAGTTTGCTGCCGTTCCACCCATAGGAGTCGGCGTTCATGTCGTCGGCCGTAATGAGGAGCAGGTTCAGCGGCTGCGGCGGATCGGCGGCGCACGCGGCGGAGGCACAGAGACAGAAGATCAAGGCGAGGGCGAGGTGACGCATTGATAAACTCCAGAGAGTTTGTGTGAGGTTCGATTGCTCAACAAGTGTAGCGGCTGCATTCTGATAGCCCGCCGCGACAGCAAGCGTGTCTTGCTCGGAAATAATCCCTTGTTGACGCGGCGGGCTACTATCGGGATTAGCTTTTCTGGATGAATCCATCACGCCAGAGCATGGTAATTGTCACCGCGTGAAACGCCGCAATCAACAGATTGCTGATCACGACCGGGTTCTGCAGCGTACCAACGGTCAACGGGGTCAGCACTTTATACACGATCTGCACCGCCAGCAGCGCGGCGACCGCCGTGGGCTGGCGCCACACGAGCAACCCCGCCGAGACAATTCCGATTGATAGATACACGGCGAGCAAAATCCGCCGCCCGGGCGTGTCGGGTCCATAACTTTCGCGTACCCAATCGGCACCAGTGCCAAACGTATCGAGCAGCAACCCGCCGCAGACCGGGATCAACACGGCAAGGTTGAGTAATAGCGAGAGGACCAGCAAGATTCTTGGCATCGGCGACACAACCCTAGGCAGTTTCCTTCTTGCGCCAGAACCACAACCCGCCGGTCATGATTGCTCCCGCCAGCGCGATGCCGGCGAACATTGTCGACGATGGCGGCGAGGCATCGGACGAGGATTTCTTGTCTGCCTCCGCTGGTGCAGCTTCAACGGTGAATTTGACGCCTTCTTTTTCGTCCGCCGAGATCGTGATCAGGGTTTCGACTTTTTTGCGCGGATCGTTTGCTTTCAAATCTTCGATCGTGCCGCGCGTCGAATACAGCACCACGCCGGCCGGGAGTTTGTCCTTGTTTTTCCAAGAGGTCAGCTCGGCCAGTTTCTCGTTGGTCTTCAATTCATCCGCCACTTTCACCGGCACGGCGAGCACGCCTGTCCGCAACGAGGGCGAGGAACTGCTCGGCACGACGACGCCTTTGTCCTTGCTAAGTTTAAGTTCCTCCCCAATCGATTCCCCGCCGCCCACGCCGCCGCGATAGGTATAGAACTTGTAACCCGGGATTTCTGCTGCGAGTTTGACGACATGTTCCAGCGGCACGCGCTTCATCCCCGGCCCCGGCGGCGGCGGAGCAATATCGGCAAGTGCGAAGGACGCGAAGCAAGCGATAACAGCCAGCGAACAAAGGACGCGGATCATGGGTAGCCCTTTTGGAAGTGAGAAGGAAATGGTCAAAGGATGCAGGTCATCATATCAGGGAAGCAGCGGCCAGTGGGAGGTGATGTTTTAGATGGTACGCCCATCAGAGGCCACCGGCCTACTCCAGCAGCGCCGTGACAAACGCGGCCGGGACCGGGTGTTCGGCGAGAACTACTTCCTGAATCTGAGCGCCTTCGTGGTTAATCAACGTCTCAGTGATCTTGCCATCCTTGCAGCCCTTACACCAAGTCAGTGACAGGCGAACCCTGCGTTGCAACGCCTGAAATCTTTTGCACGCTTCGATTGCGTCGAGTTCCTTTTTATATTGCTGCGGAATTCCTTCGTTGATGACTGTTCTGAGGCGGGACAAGGTTTCGTCTGCCTGCGCTGCGGCCTGAGCCTGTTCCTGGTCATGGGCCTGCTGGGCCGCGGTATCGCCCTTGGCGATCTTCTTTAGCGGCACGCTTGCGGGGAACATGATGAGAGCCTTGGTTTTCTTGTATTGTTGACAGCGATCGCAATATGGCACCGCAAAAAGCAACGCCGGCGCGAAGAGTGCGCTTACGATGAAACCGCCCGCGCCAAGCAACACAAAGACGTAGCCCCATCCACCCAATGCTTCCCCGGGCTTTTTGGCCATCTTGTCTTTCCAAGCGAAACTGCGGGCTTTGAAGTCGTAGTATTCCAGAAACGACGGCTCCTCACCCGGGGCGAGGCCTTGCTGTCAGAGGCCTTCGACCACGTCGGTATACTCGACATACTCAGCACCGACGTAGGCTGCGGTTTGGATCACCAGCACCGACAGCAGCAGAAACCGGCTGATCCGAGTGCCGGTCAGCCACGACGCGATCGCGTAGCCGCTCGCGGCGACAAACCCGACCAACATGGCGCCAATCGGAATGACGAAACTGGCGTACCAGCCCATGATGTGAAAATCGTGCGAGTTCTTGCTCAGCCAATAAACGCCGGCGAGCGCGAGCAAGGTGGTCAGCAGGCCGCTCAAGAGGACGACCAGAGAGGGTCTGCCGGAAAGATTGTCTTCTTGCTCCAGTGTGGCAGGGTCGAAGTTCATGAAGTTTTCCAGGGTGGACCGGATGACTAAAAAGAGAGCAGCCTTTAAAGCCCCGTGGCGGACAACACAAGTGGAGCATGCCTCGCCGCCGGGATTGAACTAAAGCTAACGAAGGAAATGGCGGCGTGTCAAATCGTGCGCGGCATCAGTCGGGCGCTGCCGGATGAGAGCAGTTTGCAGAGGCTCAGACGCCATGATCCGCAAGCCGAGCAGTTGCTTTAGAATGGCAGCAAGCTTTTGCGAGTGCCAGGCGTTTTTGTTATAAATCAGTAAGGCTGCCGCCAATTCAACGCGGATTCGCTCGCCACAATGGAACATTATTTTCCGCAGAAGAACACCATGATCAAGAGCATCCTGGTCGGGCTGAATGGCACCGAGAATAGCAACGCGGCCGCCGAATATGCGCTGCGACTGGCGAGCGAAACGCGGGCAAAACTTTTTGCGCTGGCCGTACTTGACCCGACACAAGTTTGTCCGTCTGAGTCAGTCCCGCTCGGCGCTGGCGAATTCAAACGTTCGCGCGATGCGGCGCTGCTCGAGTCGGCGATCGAGCTCCGCAGCAAAATCCTGGATAGCTTCGAGCAACAAGCTCAAGCGGCGGGCATCGCGGCGACAACACGCGCCGTCGATGGCGATCCGGCGCAGGTATTGTGCGCCCACGCGCAGCGTGTCGATCTGCTCATCATTGGCAAGAAGCAGCAGTCCGACGAGACGGCGCTATCATCTCATGCGACGCTGCAAACGATCCTCCATCATACGCCGCGGCCCGTGCTGTGTGTGCCCGTCGGAGTGAAGCCGCGCCTGCCGATCATGATCGCCTACGATGGCTCGCTCCCCGCGGCCCGCGCGGTGCATACTTTTGCGGCGAGCGGGTTGCACGCCGGCCGGCCGGTGCATCTGCTGAGTTGCGGTGAGTACGCGGCCGAAATCGTCGAACCATGCCTAGAGTACCTGGCCGCGCATGGTATTCAGGCCGAGCAACATTTGACCACGGGCACACCCGCTGAACAGATTCTGCATTTTGCGGATCGCTTGCAGGCCGGTCTGATCGTGATGGGCGCGTATGGGCAGACGCGGCTGCACGAATTTTTCTTTGGTTCGACGACTGCCACGGTGTTGCAGCGGACAGGGGTGCCGCTGTACTTGGATCACTAAAATCAGGCAGACGATCGATCGTGGACGGTTTGAGGAGCTAGAGAGGATTAATGCTTGCCGCCGCGCTGCAATTTGCGATCTGTGCCTCCGTGATCATTATTGCGGGGAGCTTTCTCACGAAGTACGCCGACGCGATCGCCGAAGTGACGGGCTTCGGGCGGTTGTTGATTGGGAGCGTGCTGTTGGCCGGCACGACATCGCTGCCCGAATTGACGGTTGATATCTCGGCCGTGCGCCAGGGGCACACCGATCTCGCGGTGGGCGATCTGTTGGGAAGCAGTTTGATGAATCTGCTGATCCTCGCGCTCTTGGATCTCACCACGCGTGCGTCCGGCAAGATGCTCTCGAAGCAAGCCGCGGCGCACGCCCTCTCGGGTTCGCTCAGCATCGCGCTGACGGCGCTCGTTGGCATCGGCATCTTCACGGGGAAGTCACTCGCGGGTTACGCGGTCTGGGGCATCAGCCCCGTGGTGCTGCTGGTCGTGATCGCGTATCTCTTTGGCGTGCGGCTGGTGTATCTCGATCAGCGCATC
Organism: Pirellulales bacterium; assembly: GCA_041736895.1. Taxonomy (GTDB): domain Bacteria; phylum Planctomycetota; class Planctomycetia; order Pirellulales; family JALHPA01; genus JANRLT01. The sequence continues at coordinate 2,819 of JBGSSS010000218.1, read as the reverse complement.
GCCGCGCAAAGCGAAACGATCACACCGCCCGCGGAACACACGCCGCCGCTGACACTGCGCCACGCGTTGTTGGGGTTCGCGGCATGTGCCGTGGTGATTGTGATCGCCGGGCCGTATCTGGCCGAAGCGGCGGGGCAAATCGCCGAGTTGACGGGCCTCGGCGGGACGTTCGTCGGCACGACGCTGGTCGCGCTCTGCACGTCGTTGCCCGAGTTGGTCTCGATGCTCGCGGCGCTGCGCATGGGGGCCGTCGATTTGGCGATTGGCAATGTCTTTGGCAGCAACGCGTTTAACATGATCCTGCTGTTGCCGTTGGATCTGGTCGAAACGCAGCCGCTCTTATCCGTTGTCTCGCGCGATCACTTGGTGACGTGCCTGGCGGCGATTCTCGCGTCGCAAGTCGTCATCATGGGGCAACTCTACCGTGTCGAAGCCCGCGTACGGTTCATCGAACCCGACGCGTGGCTGGTGATCGCGATCATTCTGGCGGCGTTTGGGTTGGTGTATGCGTTGTGAGACTGAAAAATCGAGCTGTCATTTTTTTTGCAACACTCGGTTAGTCCCGCGTTGCAGAACGCCATGATTCTTGTCATAGGAAAACCATTGTTTGCAACTTCCAGAGCAAGATGGCTACTTTGGGCGTGGCTTACATACCTTTTAATCGCACGGGGCAGCTATTTGCCACAAATTTCGCTGGATTTTTACCCCGCCGCGCTTTAGGCTACAGGGAAATCATGACCGCCTGTTTCCCACGCGGGAATACGCCGGCCGAGATTTCCTGCCAGCGAACCTTGCCTAGCTTTTTTCTTGGCCGCGGTGTTGAACCGCCGTGGCTGAATCTCGATTCTCGATTCTTCAACTCTTGTGGAGTGCTCCGGATGTCTGTCTTTGCCCGACGAATTGTTGCCGTGATTGGCTTGGCCCTTGTGACTTCGGCGGTTGTCGCCGCGACGAGCGATTGGCCGCAATGGCGCGGTGAGAATCGCGAGAACAAGAGCAGCTACAAAGGCCTCCGCACCGATTGGGACGCCAACCCGCCGGAACTCGTCGCGCAGATCAAAGGGATGGGTGCCGGCTACGCGAGTGTCTCGATCGTTGGCGATCGGCTCTACACAACCGGCAATCGCGACGGTGCCCAATGCGTCATCGCCGTGGATCTCGTCAAGAACGACATCGCCTGGGTCGCGCCAATTACCGACGGAGTGCCGAAGCATGGGTACGATGGCGCGCGCACGACGCCGACCGTCGATGGCGATTTTCTGTTCGTCGTTAGTTCCAATGGACAAATCACTTGCCTGAAGCGCGACAACGGCAGTGTCGTTTGGAGTAAGGATTTCAAAAAAGAGTTCAGCGGCAAACTGCAAAAAGGTTGGGGCTTCTCCGAATCGCCGCTGATCGATGGTGACAACGTGATTTGCACGCCCGGCGGTGACGAGGCGATGATCGTCTGCCTGAATAAAAAGAACGGGGACGTTGTTTGGAAATCGGCGTTCAAGGCCGGCGGAAATGCGGGCACCGATGGCGCTGGTTATTCGTCGGTCGTGATCAGTAATGCTTGTGGCGTGAAGCAATATGTGGCCCTCGTCGGCCGCGGCCTGGTCGGCGTCGATGCCAAGACGGGCAAACAACTTTGGACATACAACCGCATCGCCAATGGCACGGCCAATATTCCCACGCCGATCGTCAAGGGGGACTACGTCCTCTCGTCGAGCGGCTACGACGACGGCGGGACAGCCCTCGTGAAGCTTGAAAAGGACGGCGATGGCATCAAGGCCAGCGAGGTCTACTATCTACCCAGCATCAAACTGCAAAATCATCACGGCGGAATGGTTCTCGACGGCGATCACGTTTACATGGGCAACAAGCACCGGAGCGGCTTTCCGATGTGTTTCGAGTTCCTGACGGGAAAGAAGCTGTGGGACGACCTCCGTCCTATCGATGGCGGCTCGGCGGCAATCACCTGGTGCGATGGGTATTTGATCTTTCGCTATGAAAAGAGCGGCACTGTCGCCCTGATCAAGGCGGCGCCCGAGAAGTACGAACTCGTCGGCAAGTTCAAGCCGGCGTTCAAAGAAAAAGAAAGCTGGGCCCAGCCGGTCGTCGTTAACGGCAAGCTCTATCTCCGCGAGCAGGATCAGTTGATGATCTACGACGTGGCGAAGAAGTAGTCTGGGCGCTCGGCGCTGGGGTTTGGGCGAGCCGAGAAAGGCAAATACAAAAATACGGCCCACAGATGGACACAGATAGACACAGATAAAACAAAGACAGATGGAATGCCTTTGAATTATCTGTGCTTCATCGGTGTTAATCTGTGACCGTGTTTCTTTTCTTTTAGATAATGCAAATTCGTTTTGAACAGAAGGGAGCAAAGTTAGCAAAGGAAAGACAAGAATTCCAAAATTCGATCCTTTAGTTGATTCTTGGATTTGCCTTTCTTTGCGTTCTTTGCGGCCTTCTGTTCAAAAAATCATTTCCTTAGCACAGCTCGCTCGAAGCATGGCTTCGAGCTACGTGGCCTCAATCCTCCGCCTTGCTCCCATCGCCGCACATCTTGACGATGCTTGGGTCGAAGCGGCCGATGATATCGACTAGGTCCGTCTGCGCGGCCATGACCGCGCGGATGTCCTTGTAGACGCCCGGGACTTCGTCGGCGCCGGCGCTGAGGATCGTGATCCCCTTTTTCTTGAGGTCGTTCTGGACGGCCTTGAAGTTGTACTTGATCTTGGCCGCGGTGCGCGACATTGCTCGGCCCGCGCCGTGCGACGCGCTGTCGAGGCTCGCTGCGTTGCCACGGCCGCGCACGACAAAGCCAGGGTCGC